>JBAXCC010000096.1:0-12120 GCA_037141675.1 bacterium
GGTTCAATGGCATCACGGGGCTGGCGTTTCTGCGACGTTTTTATGCAGCGATGCTGGACATTACCGCCGAAATGAAGTCCGCCGGGCGCGACCCCGGAGTGACCGAAACGCAACGTGAACTGTGGCGCGACATCCTTGCTCATCTAAGTGACTATCCGATGAGCTTCGCCTATGGACGGAAGGTGTTCGCATGGAGAGAGGAATCGCTTAACCCGCTGCTGACCGAGCAGGACTGGATTCTCTATCCCGTTTTCCCAGGCGAGCAGGTGAACCTAAATTCCGATCCTGAACTGTTGCGCGTGGCGCGGAATACACTCATTATCAAGCCGCAATACTACGTCGAGTGGCTCAATAACCCGCCGCAGATCTTCGGCATTGCCGCGCGGCTAGCGCATCATCCGCCGGAAATCATGGAACGGTTTCGAGCCTACTTCCGCGATCTATCACCGAGTCATTTCAAGAGCGGCGGTGGCAATGTCGAGGGCGCTGGCATTGCCGACGGCATCCAGACGATGTTGCTGCAAAGCCAGGAAGGTTTTCTGCGATTGTTCCCGTGCTGGCATCACGCGGACGGCAAGTTCGTCACGCTGCGGGCGTCAGGCGCGTTTCTGGTGTCGGCGGAGAAGAAGAACGGCGTTGTGCAACCGATCACGATTCTGAGCGAGAAAGGCCGTCTGTGCAGCGTGCTGAACCCGTGGCCGGGCCAGACGCTGTGTGTGGTCGGCAGCAGCGTTAGTGTTGAAGGGCGTCCCTACGGCCAGATTTGCACGTTCAAGACCGAAGCGGGCAAAACCTATGTTATCGCGCCGCAGGAACCGCTGCCCGCAGTGCAACCCTACTGGAATGCTGCGCTATACAAACCTGTTACCGCCTCCAGCAATTACCGGCCACCGAATGAAACCAACAACTGGGACAGCTCCAAGCTCACCGACGGTACACGCATCAATACTCGCATGGGCCATCGCGGCTGGAGTAGCGCGCTGCATGACACCGGCGCACACATCGAGTGGGTGCAAGTGGATCTCGGCGCACCAGTGCATGTGAAGCGCGTAGACCTCTGGCCGCTCGACCACGGCGATGCGTGGCAACATACGCATTGCAGCGAGCCATTTGTTCAGTCCGACGAAATCGACCAATCCTACGATGGTTTCCCTCTCGACTTCCGCATTCTTGTCTCTGCCGACGGCACAAAGTGGGATGAAGTCGCTAAGCGCGAGCAGTTCCGCAAACCCGCCACCGGCGCGGCCGATTCCGACCGCAAGCCGCGCGACGTGACTGACCCGGAGAGCTTCAGTTTTAGTGCGCGATCGGTGCGCTTCGTTAAAGTCGAAATCACACGCCTGCGCAAGACGCGCTACTTCGGCAAATACGCTGCCCAGCTGGCGGAGATCGAGGTGGTGAGGTCGGAGACAAACTGAAGATGGATGTCATCGGTCGCGATGCTGAACGCAAGCTGCCCTAGCGAATCAACGAAGGGGTAACTGGGAAAGGAATAATGGAATACTGGAATAATGGGAGCGAAAATGGCCATCATTCCATCGTTCCCACCTGTCCGCCGTAGGCATCGCGAAGGCGGATATTCCAACATTCCAGTGAAGTTATAGGAAAGGCAACAATGAATAACCTACTCAAACTAATCGCCGTACTGCTGCTGGCGGCATCCGCTCAAGCCGCAGGCACCAACACCGATGTGAACTTCATCGCCACGCCCGCTGACTTGAAGGTCCGCATTGCGGATCAACTTCACATCACCAAGCCGGACTTTGTGGTCTTCGTGCCGGAGGTTGCCGATGGTGGCGCCAGCGACACGGGCAACGAACATTTCCTCGCGTTCGATGGACCGGACAAATCGTTGATGGCCGTGTGGACGCAAAGCTCGGTCGAGAACTTCTCGACCAACACGCCGCCTGACCAGCACATCGTCTACGCCCGCAGCGCCGACGAGGGCAAAACGTGGTCGAAGCCGCGCATCATTGCGGGCCCCAAGCGAGCTGGCGACGGTTACATGGCGAGCTGGGCTTATCCCCTTGTGAGCAAACGCGGGCGGGTCTACGTGCTCTACAGCCAGAGCATTGGCAAAACCGACTGCTTCGTCCATCACACTGGCTGGCTGCATGGAATCTATAGCGACGACAATGGCGCAACGTGGTCGAAGCCTCAGAATATTCCTGTCGCGCGCAGCATCAACGACAATCCAGACCCCACGATGCCGCCGAACATGCTGTGCTGGCAGAAACCGTTGCGCCTTGGCAAGGACAACAAATATCTTGCCGGGTTCACGCGTTGGACGAGTTTTGCCGTCAGGAAGCCGTCGCCGAAATCCTTGGGCACGGCTGACTCGCGCGTTGAGTTTATGCGCTTTGAAAACGTGGATGAAAGCCCTGAACCGTGCGACTTGAAGATCAGTTGGTTCATGTCCAACGAAAAGGCGCTTGCCGTGCCGTGCCCTAGCTTTCCGGAAAACAGCGTCTGCCAGGAACCCTCCATCGTGAAACTGCCGGACAGCCGGCTGTTCTGCGTCATGCGCACGTCGGCTGGCAGTCCGTTCTGGAGTGTGAGCAGCGACGCAGGCGAGACCTGGACAGAGCCGCGCCGACTGCTGCGCAAGGACAACGGTGAGCCGTTGCGGCATCCTGTATCGCCGTGTCCGATCTACGACGTCGGCGGCAACGAAGCTGGTAGCGGACGTTATGTGCTCTTCATCCATGACAACGACGGCAAATTCACTGGCTATCGTCCGAAGCCCACGGTCACAGGGTTCAATCGCCGCCCAATCTATCTTGTCGCCGGCCGCTATCACGCCGGTGCCGAGCAACCCGTGTGGTTCGATGACCAGCAATTCTTCATGGATCACAACAACGTCAGCCTTGGAAAACCCGGCACGAGCGGACGTTATGATCTGTCGTTGTATTCAAGTTTTACCTTTCGCCAAGGCAAGCCTGTGCTCTGGTATCCGGACCGGAAGTTCTTCCTTCTGGGGCGCATCATCAACGACGAGTGGTTTACGAAAGGACAACCATGAAGAGTCGGATCATATCCGCCACGGAAAAACATACCACCCTTCACACCGCCCTCATGGCTAGGGTATAAATCTGTTCATTTCAGGATTCCCCGAATTACAAGGCTCAGGTTGAGCAGGGGCGACAGGCGTTGCGGGCTTGGTATGCCACGCACGGCCTTGAGCTTGATTCGAAATATGCTATTATTGATAAGTAAGGAGCGATGAATGAAGTATGCGATAAACGGCAAGTTGTGGTTCTTTCGTCTGGCCTTGACACTGTTCCTGCCTGTGAGTTCTACGCTGGCCGCGCCTGAGACCGGCTGGTCTGTGGATATGGAGAAGAGCTTTACCCGCCCGTCTGTTGAAGCTAAACCGTGGGTATACTGGTTCTGGATGAACGGTAATGTTACCCAAGAGGGCATTACGGCTGACCTTGAGGCGATGAACAGGGTCGGGATCGGCGGCGCGCTGATGATGGGTGTCGGCCTTGGAACTCCGCCGGGAGAGGCTGATTTCAACTCCCCGCTCTGGCGCAGTTTATATGTTCATGCGGCAAAGGAAGCGGTACGGCTGGGCATGCGACTGGTGCTTCACCAGTGCGACGGCTGGGCAACTGCCGGCGGCCCATGGATAACGCCTGACCGGTCCATGAAGATGCTAGTCTGGTCCACAAAAGAAATCGAAGGGACGACCTCCGGTTCCATCAAGCTCGACAAGCCGCTGACAAAAGAAGGTTTCTATGAAGAGGTTTCCCTGTTGGCTGTGCCGCTTGGCGACAAGACCGCTCAGGTTGTTGCCGCTGCGACGTTGGACGGCAAACCTGCGCCTCTGTTGACAGATGGGAACTGCTCGAAGGGGCAGATGATCGGAAAAAAGACAGAGCTTCGTTTAAATGAATTGCGTACTATCAGTACGTTAGTGTTTCACCAGCCGAATTCCAAGCACAGCGCAGCGGCTACAATTGAACTATCGGTCGACGGCAAAACGTTCAGGCAGGTTGCGGCGTTTGATATCGGCGCAAGTATCGAAGGAAGAGACCAGGAGTCGCTGACGGTCTCGTTTGCACCGACGGAAGCCCGTGCCATCCGCATTCTGTGCAACAATCCGCCAGAATCTGAAATAGGCGAAATCGAAGTTCTTGCAGAACCACGTGTGAATCTTTGGGAAATGAAGTCCGGCTGGGCGCGCAGGCGGGACCATGGCGGTGAGACGCCGTGGTTGGCTGATGCGCCTGCCCCCCTGGATATCGCCGGCGTCAATCCGAACCTGATTGTAGACCTGAACGGAAAGCTTTCTCCTGATGGCACGCTGGACTGGGAGCCGCCTGCCGGGCGCTGGCTCATTGTGCGTGCCGGCATGACCAGCACCGCCAAGCATGTTGCCCCGCGCACGAATGCCGGAGAAGGCCTTGAAGCGGATAAAATGAGCGGTGAAGCAATTCGGTTCCACTTTGATTCGTTTGCCAAGGGAATGATTGCTGAGAACAACCTGGCGAAAGGGAACCCGATTTATTCCGTTCATACCGACAGCTGGGAGTCGAATATTCACACGTGGAGCACCGGTTTCCGGCAGGAGTTTGAAAAGCGACGCGGCTATTCGCCGATAAAGTGGTTGCCTGTACTGACCTCTGGGCTGATTATCGGTAGCGCCGAGGAGTCAGAGCGATTCCTCTGGGATGTGAGGCGAACCATGGCCGATCTCATTCGTGACAATTTTTACGGTGAGATGCTTCGCAAATGCCATGAAAACGGCGTGCTGTTCCAGAGCGAGTCGGCGGGGCGGCAGATGTTCATGTATGATCCGATCAACTACAGTGCCATGACAGACATCCCTATCGGCGAATTTTGGATGAAGACCGACCTTCGCGTTGACTGCAAGGTTGCCGCTTCCGTCGCCCATATTTACAACCGTCCGATTGTGGGGGCTGAAGCGTTTACCTCCGGCGATGGCGGTTTTCACGATGATCCGTTCGCACTGAAGGTTCTGGGCGACCGTGCTTTTTGCGAGGGCATCAACCGTTATATTATTCACCGCTACTGCATGCAGCCGTTCAACACTGTTGAGCCCGGCATGACATTTGGGCCTTGGGGGATCAACTTCGAACGCACCCAGACGTGGTGGGAGAACGGCGGCAAGGCGTGGGTTGAATATGTGACCCGCTGCCAGTCGCTCCTGCAGGCAGGCATGTTTGTTGCCGACGTTATACATTATATTGGAGATGACGCGCCGAATTTTCTTGGTCATCGCGAAGATCTCTGGAATCCAGTGCCCCAAGGATATGATTTTGACGGGTGTAACCTGGAGATTCTTAAGCAGCTGAACGTCGATACAAACGGCTATCTGATGCTACCTCACGGGATGCGCTACCGTGTACTCCTTCTTCCCAGCCGTGAACACATGACGCTGGAAGCGCTTCGGAAAATTGAGATGTTAGTTAATGAAGGTGCGACGGTGCTTGGCCCCAGGCCAATACGCACTCCGGGATTAAAAGACTGGAAACAGAATGATGCGGTCCTTTGTGAAATTGCAGGCCGCCTCTGGGGCAAGATCGATGGAAAGACCGTAACGGAAAACCGTTATGGACAGGGGCGTGTGATTTACGGATCGACCCTTGAATCAGTCCTGAAATCCATAACGCCCCCCGATTTTGATTACACAGCAGCCACAGGTGTAACCCTGAGCTACATCCACCGGAAAACCGCAACTGCCGATTTCTATTTTGTTGCCAACGGTGACAACAGTATTTCGCCCGATGCAACTGTTCGCTTCCGTGTGACCGGTAAAGTGCCGGAACTGTGGGATGCCTCCACTGGGAAAATGAGTAAGGCTGTGACCTGCCGCGAGGTGAACGGCGTCACAGAACTATCCATGCACTTCGATCCGGCCGGCTCGGTGTTTGTGGTTTTCCGCGAGCGGGCTACACCCCAGGCTCAGTGTTCCATTACGCTGGCGGCTCCGAAATCATCAACGACGGAAGTGATGGGGCCATGGACGGTTTCCTTCCCGCCAGGAAAACAGGCGCCGGAACATGTTACTTTGTCGAAACTTGTTTCGTGGACCGAGTCTGCTGATGAAGGCGTGAAGTATTTTTCCGGTACGGCAACATATCGGAAAACCTTTGACGTTCCAGAATCCAAAATCTCAAACGGCAAATCGAAAATTCTGCTGGATCTTGGGCAGGTGAAGAATGTGGCTGAGGTTTCTCTGAACGGTGAAAAACTAGGAACGCTTTGGAAGCCGCCGTTTGCTGTGGATGTGACCCGTGTGCTGAAATCCGGCACGAATGAGCTGGAGATCAAAGTGACCAATCTCTGGCCCAACCGGCTGATCGGTGATTCCAAACTGCACCCCGATCCATCTCTTGATTATGGTAAGAATCGAAAGAAAGGCACGGAAAACGGTCCGTTGAAGACAATTCCCGACTGGGTTAAGCACGGCGGAAAGAGTCCGGTTGGTCGCACGACATTCATTCTTCGCAAAGCTTACAATGGTAGTGAGCCGCTACTGGAATCCGGGCTGCTTGGGCCGGTGACGTTACAGGTGAGTTCTGTGAATCAGACGGAGGAGCATTGATGAAGTCTGCATTACTAAGTACCGCTCTGTTAGGTGTCTTTATCCTTGGTGCACCCGCTGTCGAGTCAGTGCCATGCAACATTGAAAGCCGTTTTATCAAACCACCTATAGAAGATCGCATTGCAGTATTTTGGAATTGGTCAAACGCTACCGATAAATCGGCAATTACCAGGGATCTCGGGGAAATGGCATATGCCGGTATCGGCCGGGCGGTTCTCTCTCTGACCCTGGCCCATAGCGCAACAATGACCAATGGAACAGGGACGGTTTTTCTTTCTCCGCAGTTTTTTGATCTGTTCCGTTTCGCGCTTGACGAAGCGGCCAGGGTTGGTGTGAAAATCACCGCTATTCCTGGCAACGGCTGGTATCAGGGCGGACCCTGGGTAACGCCTGAAATGGGTGCGCAGATGTTGGTCTGGTCGGAAAAGGAGTTTTGTGGTCCCGCACAGATTTCAGAAAAACTTCCGCTTCCTGATCAGCACCGCAATGGTTCGCGTGCTCGCATTGCTCGCGAAGCGGTCAATCATCTTCGGGTAGTTGCCACGCTGGCGTTCCGCAAAACCGCCGCAGACAAGTTGTTGGCGGACTCGATGGTGAATCTAACATCCTCAATGCGGCCTGATGGCACACTTGCCTGGACCGCGCCGGAAGGTAACTGGATTATCTATAGATTCGGGTTTGTGCCCACCATGGTGCGCATGAAACAGGATTCCCCGGGCTATGGCGGCCTGCAAATTGACCATCTGAGTAGGGCGGTTATGATGCGGTATCTTGATGAAGTCGCGATACCTATGCTGAAAGCAGCCGGACCTCATGTCGGTAAGACGCTTGACCGCTTCCATGAGGACAGCATCGAGCTTGGTTATTACGACTGGACGCCGGACATGCCAGGCCAGTTCAAGAAGCGAAGAGGATATGATATTGTTCCGCTTCTGCCGTTGTTCGCGGGCGCTTCGTTTTCGGCTGGTCCAACAATGGGATGCGTGGAAGCCGACTTTAAGGAGACCTTAGAAGCACTACTCATTGACGAACACTTTGGTGCCTTTCGCGACTTTTGCCATCAGCACGGGTTGACTGTGGTGGCTGAATCCGGGGAAACGCGTAGTGGCATCGCGACCAAAGGCGCTGCCGTGGACCATGTGATGGACGAGTTCTGGACTCATCGCGGGAAGGATTCCGATCACCCCGTATGTTTCAACCGCAATGCGGTCTTTGCTTCCCACGTGTACGGAAAAATCCGCAACACGGCCGAGGCATTTACTTCACACCAGCACTGGATGGAAACACCTGCTCAACTTAAAACGCTTGCCAACGAAGTTTATGCCATGGGTTTAAATCATCTCACCATTCACGGGTTTTCTTCATCGCGTACCGATACCCCGCCGCCAGGCGATGTCTATTTTGCGGGTACGCATTACAACCCTGGCGTGACCTGGTGGCGGACCTTTGCCCCATCGCTGACCTCATTTTTCAACCGCTGCCAGACCATGCTGACCGCCGGACTCCCAGTTTCGGACCTGCTATACCTTGACGGCCCAGCCTTGCAGGAAATGATCAAATCCAACGAACTGCTCCGTGAGACCGATCGGCGTTTCTGGAAGTTTGATGGCATTCCCGGTGACGTGCTGGCCGAAGCGGCGACGGTGACGGCGGATGGGCGGATCAGGCTGACCAACGGGCAGACGTACGCCGTGCTTGTTGTAGGGGATGAGATTGTCGGGTTGAATGCGCTGCGTGCGGTTACACGCCTGGTCGAAGCGGGTGCGACTGTCTGGCTTCAGCAGGCGCCCAAGACATCACCTTTTTATGCCGATGGCAGGGAAGCGGATCAGGACATCTGTGCCACTGCTAAACGGCTTGGAGCCGACCGCTTGCCTGGCCTGTACTCCGTCGGCAAGGGACGTGTTCTCACCGAAGTCGACCGCTCGCACGGCGCAGCTGTTGGCTCCGGATCCCAGACGCGGACATTTTACTCTGGTATGCACGCTGGCGCAATGGATCGCCTCGGTATTTCCCCTGCATTTGCCTACCGTGCTGAAACACCAGAAAGCCGTCTATTCTTCTTCCATCGGCAGGCGGAGGGTGTCGTAATCTATTTTGTCGCCAACGCCCTGCATCAGCCTATCAGCGCCGAATGCACATTCCGTGTCGCCGGCCTGCGTCCGGAGCGATGGGATCCTGTGGCGGGAACGGTTTATTCCATTACGGAGTTCATCGCCTCAGCTTCCTCGACAAGGTTGCAATTGAGCCTTGCGGCCAACGAATCGGTCTTCATCGTCTTTCGCACTCCAGCTTCCGCAAAGCCTACACCGGTCGTGACGAATACGTCAGCAAAAAAGATATCGGTCAACGGCCCGTGGATCGTTGCCTTCACCCCGGCCCGCGCCGGTTTGAAGCTGTTCGAAATCCGGGCCATCAACCTATTCCGATGGGACCTGTCCGACGACGAGCGTATTCGCAGTTTTAGCGGCACCGCCTCCTACCGTACGCAATTTGAATGGAAACATGATGTTCAGGGACTGAACCCTGAAATCTTTCTGGACATTGGAGAATCCCCAACTCTCTATGAACTTACTGGCGCAGGCGGCGGTGGTTATGACATCCGCGAAAACGTATATGACACACTCTGCGCGGCAGTGTTTGTCAATGGAAAATCCGCTGGCATTCTGTGGTGTGCTCCGTATCGCCTCAATATCTCCGCCCTGTTGAAGTCCGGCGTCAATGATTTGGAAATCCGCATCACCAATACCTGGCACAATTGGCGGCTGGCCAACCAGTTTACCGCTGGCAGCCACCCGTGGGAAAAGAAAGGCCTTAGACTGCCGTCCTCTCCCTCCGGCCTGCTTGGCCCGGTAACCTTGCAGATGAAGACGGAAATACCACTCAAACCCTGATGGAAAAGTTCGAAGCTCCAAGGGTCGTGTTGGACATAGGACATTGAACACCCCAGCATTCGTGCATTCCATTCCGTCTATGCTTATTGCAAGTCGGCCTTTGCGGTAAAATGAAGATAAGTCTGCCCGAGAAATCAGTTGGACAATCTGATGAAGCGTCATATATACTGATCAAACTGCTAATTTTATAGAACTGCTAATGAGTTTCAACTTATGAAAAACACCCTCATCCTTTTCATCCTTGCGGTGGCCAGCCTCACGGCCATGGCCCAGCAACCAATTTCAGTCGGCAAAGGCTCTTACGCTTCGTTTCCGCCGCCCAAAATCGTGGTGGACAAACAAAAGAACATTGACCGCGTAGAGGAAACAGAACAAAGAAAGCTCTATCTCGTCAAGGACGACGGTAGGCCCATTCCGAGCAACAAATGGTATCAAAACCTCATCTTCCAGCAATACGGGGGAGGCCTCTGGGCGATGCCGCACAAGGTGGATGCGACGAAGGAAGGCATTGAGATTTTCTTCCCGACTAAGCCGAACGGCGATGGCACGCGACTGGTGACTGAGTTCCCGCTCGTCATCACGGGAAAGGAATTCAAACCGCAGGACTCGCGGGCGAAGGACTGGACGGATTGGACAATTTCGTTCCGCTCGTTCGAGAGCGAATCGCGCTTCATGGACGTAACGCTCGGCGAGGGGATGCCTGCTGTGTGGTGCGAGTTCACGGGTGTGCAGCCGCTTATCGTGCTGGGAGGCAACAACGGCAAAAGTAGCCGTGGCAAGAATCCTGCGGCATTTTTCGATCTCGCTGGCAAGGGGACCTCGCTACCCGTGACCGGAGACACACTCGGACTCACCTACGAGGGCCGTTCGTATGGCGTATTCGCTCCAGACGGAACGATTTTCGCGCAGGGCGCGGATGGAATCTCGGTTACGTTTTCCGGCAAGAGCGCGTTCCTCGTCGTCTGCCCGCTGCCAGAGGCTAAAGACATCGGCGCGTTCCATCAGAACGCTTTCGCCGTGCCGAGGGACACGCAGCTTTCTTGGAATTATGATCGCAACGCGGGCACCATCACGACCACTTGGAAAGTTATTGCCGAGCCGCTCAAGGGTTCGAGCAAGAGCGTCCTGCAAGGCTGGCTTCCCCACCACTGGCGCGACAACACAAGCAAGCTGGACTTCAACGGCCTCGCCTACACAACGATTCGCGGGCCGATGAAGTGCGCGGCAGGTGAGGAGTTCGCCATACGTCAGCCGTTCAACGGCATCCTACCGAACATCCCCGCGCCGAAGGCCACGGGTTACGACGGAGCGCGCGTAAAGACGTTGCTCGCGGAGTATTTTGTGAATACGAAAAAGAACCTCGGTTCCGACACCTACTGGGGGGGCAAGGACCTCGAACGCTACGCGCAGGCCGCATTCATCGCTGCGCAGACGAAAGACGCCTCGTTTGAGCCCATCTCAGCCAAGCTCCGCTCTTCGCTGGAAGACTGGCTCACCTACACGCCCGGCGAAAAGGAGCGTTTCTTTGCATACTATCCGCGTCGAAAAGGACTCGTCGGGTTCAACGTCTCCTACGGCTCCGAGCATTTTACCGATCACCATTTTCACTACGGCTACTTTGTCTATTCAGCAGGTTTGCTGAGCCAGCTTCAACCCGACTTCGCTGCCGCATACGGTGACATGGCGCGGCTCGTCGCGAAGACCTTTGCCAATTATGACCGCAAGGATACGCGCTTCCCGTTCTTCCGCACGTTCGACCTCTGGCGCGGCCATAGCTTTGCCGATGGCAACGGCTTCCCCGACGGCAACAACCAGGAATCCACCGGCGAGGCCGTGAATAGTTGGGCCGGCATGATTCTGCTCGGCGAGGCGCTGGGCGACGCCGACCTCACAGCCGCCGGTGTAATGGGCTACTCGTTCGAGTCGCGCGCCAACGTCGAGTATTGGTTCGATCCGCACGGCGACGTCTTTCCTGCCAACTACCAGCACGAAGCGTGCGGCATGATCTGGTGCAACAGCATCGTCTGGGGTACGTGGTTCACCGCTAGCCCGGCGTGGATTTACGGTATCCAGTGGATTCCTTCTGCGCCACACGCCGCATTCTATGACCGCAACCGCAGTTTCATCAAGAAGACCTACGCCGACGTCGTGCGCGAGTTGGAGAATTTCGAAACAAGGGAAGCGGCCAAGAAAGCCAACTACGTGAAGAAGCCAGCAACCATCAAAACTCACGGCGGCGAACTCGGCAGTTATCACCTCGGGTTTATCATGCATGCCGACGCGCCTTGGGTCGTTGAGGAAATCGACAGACTTTGGGCCGAACCGGGCGATAAAGTTGCGCACGACCCTTGGATGGCCAACATTTACTATCAGGCTCACGCTCTGAGGGAACTTGGACGGGTGGACTGGGCCTGTCACGGTAACAGCCCAACCTCAATGGTCTATGCCAACGAAGCGGCCAAGACTCGCACCCTCATCGCGTGGAATCCCACGGCAAAACCGCAGACGGTGCAGTTCTTCGAAGGTGCAAGGGATCTTGGTAAACTTGAAGTGCCACCGCACAGCACCGCGAGCACATCAGCACAGCCTCGTTGATGATGCTAAGGTTTTGGGTTGACTATTTTGTCCAGCCGATCATAATACCTTCCAATC
>JBAXCC010000097.1:0-12104 GCA_037141675.1 bacterium
CAATGGGGGAAAGGGGGCGGTATGCTTTTTTTCAGCCCCCATGGGATGCTAGTGATTTTTCATGTGTTAAACCTTTCTTCCGTTTATCGCATAACCTCGATGACTTGATAGAACCGGCTCGGAACGGAGCCAGGGGCGCTTTCCGTGCCGGGCGGCCCGGAATCGATCCATTGGATCCGGTTGACCGGCGCGACGATCGGAGGCTGCACCGTTTTCCACGGGTCTTCCCACAACGCTTTATACTGGATGTAATAGGTCCGCCCCGGCACTGCAGTGAACTCGATCAGGAAATACTGCGTTCCGCCGATTGTTATCGGCTCTCCGTTGATGCTGAACGTCGTGCCGGTGATAAGGGTCTGCGGATCTTCCAGGCTCAGTGAGACCGCGACCGAGGACGTCGGCGTGACGCCGCGACGCGCCGTATAGTACTGGAGCATGAAGACCATTGTGCCGCCGGACGCGATCCTGCCGGTCCACTGGATCTCCGCGTTGCCATGCTCGTCGACGCCCGTCGCATTTTTAAGGGTGACGCCTGCCGGAAGGTTCGTGACCGTCAATGTCACGGCCCTGGCTGCGAGCGGCGAGGTGTTCGAGACCGTCACGGACTGTTCAAAGAGGCCGATCTGCCGGTTGAACACAATCGGACCCGGTACCCAAGTTGGCGCGGATCCCACTGAAACCGTAATCGTCGTCTCCACCCAGAATCCCGTTGAAAGGTCCGTCACCCGGACCGTGATGCTGGCGCTGCCGGACCCGCCCGGAGCGTAATCCAAAATCAGATTTGAGCCGCTAAAGGAAGTCGTGACCAGTGCAGTGTTGCTGTTGGAAACAACGCTGTAACTCATGCCGGAGCCATGGAAGAGCTTCGTCATATCAACGACATCGCTTGATCCGGCGCTTGCGACGCCGTTGGTCCGCTCATACTGGATATACGGCGTATTGTCGCTGACCGGCACCGCGATGGTGTTCGAGTTCGTGCTGGTTCCGTCGCTGTTGGCGGCGCGCAGCCGGTAGTAATAGGTCGTCCCGTCGGTCAGGCCCGTGACTAAACACTCCGTCGCGTCGCCAACATTCCAGTTGTTATAGACGCCGGCGTAACTGGTGAAGGTGTTGGTTTCGGAGACGTCGATCAGATAGTTCGTCGCGCCTTCCGAGGCCGTCCACCGCGCCGTGAACCTGTTGGTCGTCACGTCAATCGCCGAAAGCGCGACCGGAGCTTGCGGACCTGCTACGGCGGTATAGGTGAAGCCGTTGGCTTTGACCGTCTCGCCGAAGCTCGTCGAGAAGACGCGCACATCGCCGAGAACGCCCGCACCGGAAACTCCGGCTGTGACCACGATCTGCGTCGAGCCGCTCACTCCCATGACGGTCGCTGCCACGCCGCACAGTGTCACGTTGGTCAGATCGCCCAGTGTGCCGTCACACAGGTTTGTGCCTCGGATCATGACCTGATAACCACCCTGATAACTTCCGGAGGAAGGCTCCAGTGCGGGCCACATGCCGAAGTCCGCGTTGGGAGACGGCACATTGCCCTGGGAATCATCATTACTGCCCCAGGCAACGATGCTGCCGTCGCTCTTCAAACCTAACGAATTATATTCTCCAGCGGCGATTGCCACAAAATCCGTGTTGGGACTCGGCACGTTTATCTGGCCATACCCATTACTGCCCCAAGCAACAATGCTACCGTCACTCTTCAGACCCAGCGAATGCTCAAAACCGCCGGCAATGGATACAAAATTCGAGTTGGCCTCTGGCACGATGCACTGACCGAAGTTATTATTACCCCAAGCCGCAATGCTGCCGTCGCGCTTCAATCCTATCGAATGATCGCCACCAGCGGCAACTGCTACAAAATTCGAGTTGGGCACGGGAGAATTCGTCTGGCCCTTGGAATTATCGCCCCAGGCAGCGACGCTGCCGTCGCTCTTCAGTCCTAACGAGTGCCATTGACCGCCGGCGATGGCGATAAAATTCGTGTTAGGAGCAGGCACATTCGCCTGTCCACTAAAGGTGAAGCCCCAGACAACGATGCTGCCGTCTCTCTTCAGACCCAGCGAGTGAAAGCCGCCTCCGGCGATGGCTTTAAAATTCGTGTTAGGAGCAGGCACGTTCGTCTGGCCATTACCATTATTGCCCCAGGCCACGATGCTGCTGTCGCTCTTCAGACCCAGCGAGTGATAATTGCCGGCTGCAATGGCTACAAAATTTGTGTTGGGTGCAGGCACTCTCGTCAACCCCCACGCACCCCCATTACTGCCCCAGGCCATGATACTGCTGTCGCTCTTCAGGCCAATCGAATGAATTGTGCCGGCCGCCAAAGCAGGCTCCGGCATCAACACGCTGCGAATAACGCCCGCCGGATTCACCGTGTAAGCGCCCGTCAGCGTGATAGCGCCATTGTCGCTGGTCTGCACAACAATGTCCTTCGCGCCAGTCGACCCTGTGGCTGGCAGTGTGATTGTCACCCAGGTCGTGCCATGCAAGCCCATCGCCGCCTGCACTCCGCCCACCAGCACGTTGGTGATGGTACCGAAGTTACCGTTGGTGATGGTGATGGTGTTGCCGCCGCTGTATGGGCCGTTGTTGACAGAGAGCTGATAGCCCGGACCTGCCATCGTTGATTGCGGCGACAACAGGCCGAGGCAGAAAGCCGCTCCTGCCAAACCAAGACCCAGGAGGCGGGTGTATTGTGCGCGAATCGTCTGCGGTTTAATACTGTTTTTCATAATGCAGCCTTTCCATTGTTCAACAATCAAGACTAAAAAATACAGTAGCATCTGATGCACAAGAATCATTGCTATCCCGTGTATGGGCATATATTATGAGCGGGAGAAAAAATAGTCAATCGCAAAACTAAAAAGTCGATGAATACGCGTTGCGAGAAAGTTTCATGACTTTCGGTGTCGTTTTCATTTGACGCAACAGGATATGAACAGTCCTGTGCATGTGCCTGACAGCCTCCTTCCATTTGTCTTACATGCATTTGTCTACGACTTTACTGGAATGGAGGAATATCCGCCTTTGCGATGCCCACGGCGGACAGGTGGGAATGGAGGAATAATGGGATTGCGGGTGCCACATCTGCTGTATTCTATCAGTATTCCAAGATTCCAGTGAAGCATAGGCAGGATACCGTGGGTTGTCAAATCTGTGTTCTAATGATACTATTATGAACTATGAAAATAACAAGCATGTCGAGTTCATGGTTAAAGACGCGAATGATTGCCGTGATCCTACTGATTGCCTCTATTATGACAGGCCGCGCATGTGCTGAAGACTGGGGGGCGTATACGCTCGTCCCGGTCAGTGCGCAGGCGCTTGTACTTGAAGCCGTTAACTCCGGTACAAATGAGGGCACCGTTGTATCGATCAACAAGCCCGCCGGGACCGCCAACCAGAAATGGATCATCACATCGAAGAGTCCCCGTTATTACTCGATCAAACCCTCTTACAGTTCCACCCTTGTTCTGGCCGCATCGAAAGGCGGCACAGCCAGCGGCACTCCTATGGTCCTCGAAAACGATCAAGGCCAGCCCTGGCAAGAGTGGGAGATCAAAAAAAACGACAACAGTACCTACAGCCTCTTTCCCAAGCATGCGCCCGACAAGGGATTGGATGATCTTGGCGGAAACCAGACGCCTGGCGCTAAACAGGATTTATGGACATACCACCCATCTGATCCCCATCTGCAATGGATGATCAAACCTCTGGCAGGCTCCCCCGTGACAAATACAGACAGCCAGCAGAACACCTATATTCCGCCCGCAATCAAACCCGAAGATGTTCTTCAGGGGGTGATTAAAAGCTGCTCATTTACCAACAGTATGATTTTCCCGGGAACGCACCGCACGGTCACTGTTTTTATCCCTGCACAATACAACGCATCCACATCCGCCTGCGTCTATGTTAAATCCGACGGCTATAATTCCAAAGAAAAAGAACTTTTGGAAACACTGATTGCCACGCACGAGATGCCCGTGACCATTGGCGTCTTTGTCACACCAGGAATGCTGCAGGCACCCGTAAAAAATACGCTAGGACGCCGCAACCGCTGCTTCGAATATGACGGTGTAGGCGATAACAATGTCCGCTTCCTGACGGATGAACTGCTGCCCTTCATCGCCAAAGAATTTAACCTGAACCTCTCCACCAACGGTAATGACCGTTGTATCGCCGGTGGAAGCAGCGGCGGCATTTCTGCATTTAATACAGCGTGGGAACGACCAGAGGCTTTTAGCCGGGTCTATGCCAACAGCGGCAGCTTCGTAGCTTTTCGCGGCGGACACGAATTCCCCACGCTGGTGCGCAAGTTTGAGCCCAAACCTATCCGTGCCTTTCTCACCACAGGCATGCGCGATATGGAAAACTGCGCTGGCGATTGGTTCCTGCTAGATCAGGAGATGGATAAGGCTCTGAAATTTTCTGGTTACGATTACGTCTTCCGTGTCTTCAATGGCGGACATGTGGCAGGGTATTATGACTGCTTCCGGGAGGCCATGAGTTATCTCTGGAAGGAGTGGCCGCTGCCTGTGAAAGCCGGTGACGGCGCACCGCGTGTGCGCGACATCCTCCTGCCCGGCGAAGGCTGGCAACGTGTGACGCATGATAGCCTGGATGCACGGGGCGCCGCCTGTAATGCCACTGGCGAAGTTTTCTTTGTGGATAGTCGCCGTAATACAATCCGCCGGATGGATTTAGATGGAAATGTCACGGTATTCGCAGGCGATGCCGGACAGGCCAACGCGCTCACCTTTGGAGTGGATGGACGGCTTTATGCGGTCTCGAGCCAGACCGGAAATATCATGAGCTACGATCCGTCTGGCAAGGGGAAGCTTGAAGCTTCAGGCATTTTCGGAAACGCTATTCTGGCCATGCCAGCAGGCGGCCTTTATGTCAGCGGCACAGATGGCACCCAAAAAAATTCCGGCGCCGTATGGCACGTCAAAGAGGGGAAGGTGACGCTCGTGGATTCAGGCTTGAAACGTGCCACCGGACTGGCCTATCGGCCAGACCAGTGGCTGCTGTCTGTTGCTGACGGGAATTCGAAATGGGTCTACAGCTATCAGATCAACACTGATCAAACGCTCACCCACAAAGAGCGCTTCTTCTGGCTGCATGTGCCGGACTGGGAAGATGACGCCGGCACAGAGTCTCTCTGTTATGCAAAAGAGGGCCAGATGTTCGCTGCTACCCGCTGGGGCATTCAGGTCTGTGCGGATGACGGTCCCACGCAAGTGATTCTGCCCCTGCCCGACCATAGCCGCGTGATGGGCGTCTGTTTAGGTGGGCGCGACATGGACACGCTTTTCGCCTTTTGCGGAAACGCAATATGGAAACGAAAAGTGAAGGTCCACGCCATGGGCGCCTTCACGCCCTGGACAGCTGTCAAAAACACCAAACTGTAAAAAGATTTAGACGTGGGACGTTGGACATGGGACTTGGGATTTCCCCAGTTTCAAGCATCAAGTTTATAACTTTTCGCTTTCCCTTTTCCCTTCGCTTCCTCCGGCGGCAGCGAGCGAGGATCGCTGGCGATCAGCCAGACACACCGGGCGAGCGCCTTGCCGCCTTTGTAAACCGGAACATGGAAGAGACGGAAGAAGAGATTCTCCGCTTTCAGACGGCGTTCGAAGGTGTTGTCGATCGCGCCGGACCAGACCGCCAGGCACCCCTTGGCGTGCAGGGCGCGCATGCAGGCCTGAAGTCCCTGCCGACTATAGAGACGGTCGTTGCCTGCGGCCGTCAACGCTTCTGGCCCGTTATCGACATCCAGCATGATCGCGTCAAAGGCGTGCTCTGACTGTTGGATCAGGCTCATCACGTCGCACACCTTAAGTACCACGCGCGGATCACGCAACGGATGATTAGCGAGTTGGCCGAGATAGTCGCGATTCCACTGGACCACATCCGGGATCAGTTCGCTCACCACGACCGTGGCATCAGGCTGAAGCAGATCAAGCGTCTGACGCAACGTGTAGCCCATGCCGAGTCCGCCAATCAGCACCGTGGGATTCTGCCGCGCCGCGATGCGGGCGCACCCCAGCCGGGCCAGTTCCAGTTCAGACTCATGCGCACGGCTGGTCATCAGCTCCTGACAGCCCACCTTCATGGAGAAGTCAGCATCATGCTGAAAAAGCGTCAATATTTCGCCATCCGGCGTCTTCGTCGTCGCGATCTTTAAGGTCGGTTTCATATAAAAAATATTCGTTTACGCCATGACAACGGGTGCTTACGCTGGTGCATCACGGCGACAATGACTAGCTCGTCTCCGGCCAGGTGATAGAAAATACTATATGGAAATCTGCGCAAGAGACATCGACGGATTGTTGGGGCTACTAATTGCCAAGCATCGGGATAATCAACGATCCGCCGAACACCCTGCTGAAATTCGTTTGCGAACTCAAAGCCAAGGCCAGGACACTCCTCATTATAATTGGAAACGGAATCCGATAAATCATGATAGGCCGCATCAAGGAGCCGAATATTCATAGCTCGTTGATCCGTTTCATGGCCTCATCCATTGAAATGGTCTGCATTTCTCCTGCACGATAAGCGGAGAGACGATCTTCTGCTTCGCGGACACAAGCACCCTCTATCTCCAGTTGTTTTTGTGTGTCAAAACTCTGAAAGAGGGCATCGATCAAAGATGCTCTCTCGGTTGGAGGCCAGACTAGTACTTCTTGCAACACCTGCTGTGCTTGCGCTGTCATAAATAATTAACCCTTTATTTGCTTATAGATTATCATACACATTGACGAAGGTGAAGATGAAAGTTTAAAGGGATGTACGCGAACACTTACGCATGATTGCGAAGCTTGAGTTCAGAGGGATGGGGATAGAGGTAGTGCTGTTGCATGAGATAGGGAATCTGGTAGAGATAGATGAAATGGCGGAAGAGCGTCATCGGCACAATGAGCGGCACCTGCTCACAGGCGTATTCGTCAATCACCTCACCCAGTTCGGTCCTTTCCGCTGGAGTCAGACGTTCAGAGAAGTATCCCTGCATGTGCTGCAAGACATTTACGTGGCGTCCGATAGTCGCATGCGTGGCCATGGTGCTCAGATAGCCCTTCTCATAAGCCGCAATATTTTCAGCGAGATTCGCCACGGTTGTCCCGGCCACGAGCGGACCCAGCTCCTGCGCGCCCTCGGGCGAGTGCGCCATCAGTAGATATTTCGAACTGGCATGAAAACCCTGGAGTCCGGCGACCGACGGGTTCGCCACCACCTCGTCACGGAAGCGCTTGAGCGCAAAGACCCGTTCAATGAAATTTTCGCGCAGTACCGCATCGTTCAGACGCCCCTCCTCTTCGCAGGGCAGCGTCGGGAAGGCCTGCGTAAAGGCGCGCGCAAAGAGTCCCGAGGTAAATTGCGTCTTAGGGTTCCCGTCTGGCGTGTAGAGCTTCACATGAAAGAGGCCTGACGAGGGCGATTTCGATTTGAATATAAAACCATGCAGGTTCTTGTCGCGGAGCATCTGGACAGTCTTGTCGCAATAAGCGAGCATCTGTTCGGTGTAGTCAGTTCCGCTCTTGATACCCACTAGGCGCGGCGCCTCGGGCGAGCCCTCCAGATGCATGGCTTCGCGCGGAATAGAGAGTCCGCACCCCACCTCTGGACAGACCGGCACATACTCAAAATAGGGCGCTAGCGTCTCCGTGAGATAGGGATCATGCTTATGCCCGCCGTCAAAGCGGACCTGCTCTCCGAGGAGACAGGATGAGACACCGATGAGAATCTTGGGAACACCAGTTGGGACTTCTTTCGTCATCATATTTAGGCCTTGGGACATTGGACTTGGGACTTGGGTTTCCCCAGTTTCAAGTTTCCAGTTTCAATTTTCCACCTACTCGCTCACGCAGGCGCAACAGGCGTTCGCCAGCGGCATTCAGGGTCTCGACGCGTTTGGCAAAGTGGAAACGGACCAGGTGGCGGACTGGCTCGCGGAAGAAGCTGGAGCCTGGCACGGCTGCCACACCGACCTCGCGTGCCATCCATTCGCAGAAGGCCACATCGTCCGTCACACCGAATTCACTGGCGTCGACCATCACATAGTAAGCGCCCTGCGGACGAGTGTAACGCAAGCCCGCACGATCCAGCCAGCCTGTAAACACATCACGCATGGCCGTGTATTTTGCGGCGAGTTCCTGATAATAGATGTCCGGGAATTCCAGTGCCGTGACAGCCGCTTCCTGCAAGGGTGCCGCTGCGCCGACAGTCAGGAAATCGTGCACTTTACGGACTACGTCAATCACAGCAGGCGCCGCCACAACAGTGCCCAAGCGCCAGCCTGTGATGGAATATGTCTTGGAGAGCGAACTGCACGAGATCGTGCGCTCAAACATGCCCGGCAGCGACGCCATGTAGGTGTGCGTATGGGGTGCATAGACGATATGCTCATAGACTTCGTCCGTGATGACAAAGGCATCGAACTCCTGCGCGAGGCTGGCGATCAGTTCAAGCTCTGTCCGTGTAAAGACCTTGCCGGAGGGGTTGGCTGGATTGCAGAGGATCAGCGCCTTAGGGCGATGGATTTCAAAAGCTGCGCGCAGCTCAGCCGGATCAAAATCAAAATGGGGCGGGCGCAGCGGCACATAGACCGGCACAGCACCGGTCAGCACGGTATCAGCAGTATAATTCTCATAGAAGGGCGAAAAGATCACCACCTTGTCGCCGGGATTGCAGGCGGTCATCATCGCCGCCATCATGGCCTCCGTACTCCCGCAGGTGACGACCACATGAGCATCCGCATCCACAGGGATGCCCATGAAGCGCGACTGCTTGCGGGCGAACGCCTGCCTGAAATTGGCGGCACCCCACGTGACTGCATACTGGTGAGGACCCTGACGCCCAGCACGCTCCCCAGCATCCAGCAGTTCTGGAGGTGGATCAAAGTCGGGGAAGCCCTGAGAGAGATTCACTGCGCCGCACGCATTGGCAACGCGTGTCATACGGCGTATTACGGATTCGGTAAAGTGGCGGGTGCGGTCACTGGTCGGAGGCATGCTCGATCTCCTTTGCTAAAGGTCATGATCATACTATAATCGGCTGACCTGTTCAACGTATCTCAGGGCGCCACTCGTAAAGATATCAACTGATAAGGCCGTAAATCAAGCAGCACGGACCCGTCTGTGCGCGCAACCGCCGCTCCCGTTGCCAACGCTGTCACAGCTCCTTTGCCTGGCACGTTCACTCGAACCTGCCTGTGTTCCGTAGGCGCCGTGTTCACCACCGAGACATAGAGGCCGTGCTTGCCCGCGTCAATCACGCGCATCGCCACCGCAGGATCGCTGCAGGCATTGTCGACGCGCAGACTCGGCAGCGCGGGTAACGCCAAAAAGTTCGCATTGAAGTCGCGCACGTAGAGAGGGAAGCCGCGGCCAAAGTTGTTGCCGCAAAGGTACCCGATCATCGTCGGATCCCCATTCGCCAGGGCCACAGCCTCTGCCTGCATACAGAAGGGACCCGCGCGCTCCACGTCGGCCACGAAGTAGCCGAGCTTCTCTTTGTCGTTCGAATCGTTCATCATATTCTCGTTAAGCGCATAGTGCCGCATGAGCGCCAAGCCTGTGGGTGCGCGGTAGAGATCGAGCGTCTTGGGCGAGTTGACCGTATAGAGCCGGTTGAAGGGATGAGAGAGCAGTACGCCGTCGACCGACTTGTAGGTCGCGGGGTCGTCGGCCGGATTCGCGTGGTTGATCTCCCAGTTGCCCCAGTTGGCACCCGGCGTGAGCAGCGCCTTCAGGTAGAGATTCTGCTCGGCAACCTGTGCCGGCGTGTGGACCTGCCATTTGCGGTCCAGTGGCGGCTTATGCGCCTCGCTCTCCAATACTGTCTTCCAGACATCCGGGGAGTCCGTGAAGAAACGCGGCTGAAAATCGCCAAACCCTTTTCCCGGTTCGCTCGCGCATCCCGTAAACAGCACGAACGCATCTGCGATGCCCTTTTCGCGCAGATAGTCGCGCATCGCCACAAAGAAGTCACGGCGCTTGGTGTCCCACCAGGCGATGTACCGAGCATAGAGAGCCTTGTCCGACTTCAACTGGTCGCGCGTGATGGCTACGCCCTTGTTCGCCTCATCAATGAAGCGCTTGAGCGTGTCAGGGGCAAAGCTGATCGGCAACTGCGAACGCGGCCTGATCCAGATGCCAGGGAAATGTGCCTTCTTCTGCAGGTTCACCACCGTCAGATCGAGCATCTTCTTAAAATCAGCGGTGGTGTCAGGATCCGTGATGTCCGCATTGGAGGTCTCGATCCAACTGATGTGCGTGTAGTTCCCGTCGCCCCTGAGCGGTCGCGCACGGCGCTGGTTGCCGAGCCCCTCCTGTCCCTTGCTACCGCTGTACTCGTAGTAGGGCAGCACATCAAAGCCATTCTTGCCCATCAGCTCCACGATCTGCCTCCACAGGTCCTTCTGCTCGCCATTGAAATAGACCCATTTGTTGCCGCCGTACTCGGTCGGATCCCAGTGCTGGCAGGCACCGAACTCGAGAAGGTCTTTCGTATACGTGTTGATGCCGAGGAAGCGCATCTGGTCCGCCTTGAAGCGGTACCAGTCGAGCGCATTGTCAACGCCGCGATCTTCTGGTTTCTTGCCACCGATCACGCCGTCTGCCATCTCCTCGCGCCAGAAGATCCGCCGGCGCGGCAGTCCGTCTGGAGGGAAGTTGACATTGAGTGTGAGCTTTTCCTCGTCCACGACTTCATAGAGCCGGATGCTCGCCACGGCCGCGCCCTTTGAAAAAGGGTCGTTCGCGGACGAAAACTGCGCCACGGTCACATCGAAGCCGTCCTCGGGCGTCAGCGTGCGCGGACGGTTCGAGCCACGCACGAGCCCCTTTTCTGCAAAGCGGTCGTGCAATCGGAAAAAGAGCGTCCACGTCTCCCACTTGCCGGAGAGCGGCATGTTCAGCGACTCCACCTGGCTGTCGACATATTTGGCATGCATCGTGTCGCCCGTGGCAAGCCCGGTGTGCAACCCGCGCGATGTTTCGTTGCCCGTGTTGATGATCACAAAGCCGCGCGGCGCGTCCTCGGGATACTTGACTGCCAGCACGTAGGCGCCGCCCGGCCGCAACAGCTTACGAGCACCAAGCCGGAAGGTCATAGCGACGCACTCCTTCGCTGTCGGCACCAGCGTGCGGCAGGGACGTCCGAGGATCGTCTCCACGCGGATCGCGTCCGCAGGGTCGCAGCGCATCTCGTGGCCAGGTTGGGCAGCGGAGCAGGTCACTTCGTCGACGAGCGAGAGCCGGCCGAACGGTGCCAGCTCCACCAACGGACGCTTGAGCGCCTCTTCTCTTGCCTTCGCCAGTGCGGCCTGGCGCTCGGTCTCTTTGCGCAGCGCCTCAGCCTTGGCCGCCTGCATGACCTGCCAGCCGCGGGGCGAAAGAGCATCCAGTGCGATTTCATAAAAGATTGCGCCCGGCGACGTGAGCTCGAGCATCAGGTAGCGCGACACGACGTTGAGCGGCACAGAGCCCCAGCTTTTGTAGCGCTTGCAGTCATACGTGGCGACTGCCTGCCAGGCGCCGGGTTTGCCGGCGTGGATCAACACGTCGCCCGAGTTGTTCATGTCGTAGAACCAGAGGGTCGCCAGCGGTGTCTCTGCGCCCAGGTCGATCACCGCTTGGAAGGGAAACGATTTATTGTACTGCGACGAGACCTTCCATCCTGTCGTCGGTTCCCCGGCTGGCGGGTCGCCGGCTTCAAGCTGCTCGTCGACCAGCCCTGAAAAATCTGCATTCGGCGAGCTCGACGTCACCATCTCTGGCTTCAACGTCAGCCGATACTGGCCCGGCGGCGTCGCCCATGCGATACAGGACAGCAACGCGAGTAAAGCGCCTGCTTGAAGCGGGGACACACGTGATTCCATAATTCTCATATTCATATCTCTTTATTTTTGCCGGAGCACGATCACTCCCGCGCCGGGCACACCTGCATAGCGTACGACACCATTGACGACCGGGTGTTCCGATTGCAAAGCCCCCTGCTCCACCAGGCAAGCCTTCCACTCGGGTGGCACACAGGTTTCGAGTGTCAGCGCTGTATCGTAAAGTTCCTGAGCCGCCTGGCTGAAAAGCTGGATCCGGATTTGCCCT
>JBAXCC010000098.1:0-12102 GCA_037141675.1 bacterium
GCGTGCAGTCCATCACCATGCCGCCGTCTGCATCAAAGATCTTTTCAAGTTTTCCACCCTTCGCGTCGGGTGTAAAGATGTGGATGCCACCGCCAGGCTTGAAGGCTTCGACATGGTAGACATAGACATGGCTGATGTGATATGGATTACGTTCCACAAGCAGCATTCTGTCAAACCCCAGCTTGCCGGTATAGAGCTTTTCAGCCAGTTCAGGAGTCTCCTTAATCACCGGTTCGATGTCATGCATGTTTTCTACATGGGACATGGGCTTCATCTCGATGAACGTACCCAGTGCCTTCTCTTCGGGAGGAGCGGAATAAACTTCGATCTCTGCTGCGCCGGGGTTCCGGCAGTCGTGATGCCCTGTAAACTTCAGTCTTAACGTGGCTGACGTCAAGGGCTGCTTCAGTCTCATCCGCTGCGGTCCGTGCCCCGCTTTCAAGTCCGCCGTGAGCATTGGATCCTTGGCATCGTCAACAGAGATGGTGCACTGCTTAAAAACTTCGACCGCATAGCACGTACGCCCGTAGTAAACCACCTCGGCGATTGTCACGGGAGAAGCCCATGTCAGGGTCAGTGTAACGCCATTTGGATGGTTGTTGCCCTTCGCGGCCCACTCTTTACCCGCGCTGTTATTGCGCCCAGCTTCAGGAATAATGCCGTCATTAACACCTGCTGCCGAGTATTGCCCGTTAAACTCAGAAGTCGCCACGACTTTTGCTTTGAGCGCCAGATTCTCCGGCTTGGCCTCGGCAGCGGTATGGACCAAACATGTCAACAGTACTCCGCCCAATAAGACGATTTTCATGATGTTCATCCTTTGTTGTTCAATGTGAGAAGTCGGTTCATTGCCTCTTCCAGTGTTGCCGGCGGGCAGGCAAAGTTGATGCGGATAAAACCCTCGGCTCCGAAATAGCGCCCAGATCCGACGGCGAGTTTATGCGTGAGCAAAAAAGCGGCCGGATCATCAAGGTTAAGGGCACGGCAGTCGATCCAGGCAAGGTAGGTCGCCTCAGGTGAAATCATGGAGAGGCCTGGGCAGGCCTTGACGGCTTCTTCAACTCTCTGGCAGTTCTCTCTGAGTTGGTTGATCAGGGCTTGCCGCCAGGGTTCACCCTCGCGATAGGCAGCCTCCATGGCGACATAGCCCAATTGATTGAGGTGCGGCACCAAGTCATCATTTGAGGGGGCAAAGCGTTTGCGCAGGTCAGGGTTTTCAATGACCGCAAATGCGCATCCAAGACCTGCGAGGTTAAAGGTCTTGCTCGGTGAAAGCAGCGTGATGGTGCGAGAGGCGATGCCTGGAAATGCCGCGGCGATGGAGCGGTGGGTTGCGTTTGGGTTTAGAAGAAGATCACAGTGGATTTCATCGCTCACGAGAAGCAGGTCATTCTTCTCGACGAACTGGGCTATCTGCGAGAGTTCCGCCTGAGTGAAAGAGCGCCCTGTAGGATTATGCGGATTGCAGAGGATGAGCAGTTCGGTTTTCGGCGTGACCGCTGCCTGCAAGGCCTCGAGGTCGAGCGTCCAGATCGTCCGGTCGCATTTCATCGGAATGCGCATGGTTGCCTTGTGCTGGTGGGGCCCACAAGCAAGAAAGGGCGGATAGGCGGGGGTTGGGATAAGGACTTCAGCTCCGTCCGGCAAGAGGCGTGTGGCCAAGTTAAGCGCACTGACAAGTCCCGGCAGGAAGACAAGGTCTTCGGCCTGGACCTGCCAATGATGGCGCGACCGGAGTCGTTCAAGAACCAGTTCTGTCAGTTCCTTACGTGCGGTTGAGTAACCGAAAATTCCATGTCCGACGGCCTCTTGAAGAGCCTGGAGGACGCAGGGCGGTGAACGGAAGTCCATATCCGCTACCCACACAGGGAGCACATCTGGGGCAAAAGCCTCATATTTCCAGCTCCCTGTATGAGAGCGGTCGATGACGGTCGTGAAGTCAAAGGGTTGCATAATTACTGGATTTACAATACCATAACTTTGCGCGCAGAGCAAAAAACAAAACGCCAAACGATTATGTCGGATTTGCTTATTCTAAAATGTAGCTCTTGGGCGCATAAGCCCCAAGATGAAGAGTGAAGCGGCCTGCATTGATTGCGACCGCTTCACCATTTTTTTCTCCTCGCAGCGTGACAGGCTGTGCAGTCTTAAAGAGCGTCGGCAATGTCACCTCGAGTGCTCCAGTCACGCCACCCTGTTCCCAGACGCGAAGAACCGTGCCAGGACCGTCGGGGTTGGGTCCGAACGCAGCCACTGCGACTCCCTTGCGGGAGAGCGTGATGCCCGCCTGAGTGGGCGCTAGCTTGCCTGGACGACTTGTGGAGCGCGCTGCCGCCAGCGGCACCCGAGATTCCATTGCGGGTGTGTAGAGCGCTGACTCGGAATTGAACTGATCAAAAGCCCAGATGCGGACTCGGGAGCTCATGCGCCGCCCGTCGCCGATCCAACTTCCGAAGTTGGTCCGCCAGTGGTTGTTGTAAAGATTAAGATAGACATACGGTTTCTTGGGTTCATAGCGGGGTTCGAATTTATACTCGCCGGGTTCGCCTAGGCTGACCAGCGGCGAATCTTGCGGGCAAAGTGCTATGCCCGCGCCGGTCTTCTCATCATACACGGCCACGCCGGTGTTGATCCAGTAATTGTAATAGTTGGCATTCTCGACCGTTATGTCTTTCACAGGATCGAGGTCTGCGCCGAGACGTCCCAGACGGAAGCGAGTGTTGTCACATTTAAACGGCAGGCAAATCCAGGCTGTCTCCGGCCAGCCATCGGGTTGCTTGTCCCAGACGACCTTCAGGTCGACCACTGGCATGGCCGCAGGCAGACTGATGCGGATAGATATCTTCTGCGGTTGACCAGGTCCGTGGATTGTGCCCGTCATCGTCGCGATCACATCGATGGCGGTTCTTTCCACGGTCAGTGTCATGTTCTCTGGCAGGGCATTTGTATAGACACTCTCCTTGGGCATATCGTATGCGGCAAAACAGAACTTGTGCGCATGGTATTGGCCATACAGTGATTTCTTGAGCCAGGTGTCAATATCCTGATAACCGAAGCGCTCATAGAAGTACTGTCCAAAGCCCTGGGGCGCATTCGGGTCGACCAGTTCGCGTCCTGAGCGCTTGTCGATCAGACTGCTGATGCGTCCGCGCTTCGGATCGAGTGTCGCTTTAAAACACGGACTCTCGATCACTCCAGTCGTGGCGTCCGCTGCAAGGAGTGCGGGTTCAGGCTTCTCATTTGAAATTACGTATGTGCGGTAACCCATCGCAGGAATATCTTTAGCGATGAAGCGCATGATGCGGTAGGGGCCTTCGACTGCTGGGCCCTCTCCTTGATAGGCGATTGCCGGACCGCCGTCCACAGGCTTCAGGGATGCACCGCGGGCCAAGTGGAATCCGTTCAAGATGATTTCTCCGTCGCGCGTCCACGGGAGGGGATTGAAGACAATGACGCGTCCGCCGGCAACGTTGACGCTGTCGGCCAGTGTTTCAACCGCGTCGATATAAGGTTTAGAGACGAGGTGCTTCACGTTCTCAATATAGTCGGCGTGGTCCTTCCACGATTCAGCCATCTTTTCATACTGGGGTGGCAACCCCTTTGTCCAGAGTTCATCCCAGCCTTTGCCATAGGGCTGCTTGACATAGTGCTGGTTGGCCATGCCCCACGTGTGTTCACTGAAGAGCATACTCTGTTCGTATGCTTCTGCAAGAGTAGCACTGATGTCCGCGCGGTAGAGTCCCCAGCAGCGTTCAAGTGTGGTCAGTGCATCCCAAGCACCAATCTGGGGCCGGATATTTTGCGCCCCTTTACAGGCCTCCGGCATACTCAGTGTGCCGTGGATCCAAGGGTCTGGAATATCGCTGCGCACAACCGGTAGTTTGCTGAGGTCCTCCTTCAGGATGAGATCAGCGAAGTCGTCCATCTTTCCGACTTTGGCTGTGATGCCGCGCTTCTTATAAAAATCCAGATCTTGCGACACTACATTAGGTGGCGGAGGCCCTTGGTTGTCGCCGGTCATGCTGATATAGATCCAGCTTCTATAAGGCCAGTTGGCAGGCGGCAGGGCAGAGGAGCCGTAGTTGTTGCAATAGAGTGTCAAGAGTCGTGAGCCGTCTGGACCCTCCCACCAGAAGATCGGGGGGAGGGTGAATGACTTGTTTACCAAAGGACCACCCATGTGGTAGAACTTGATTCCGGCATGGGCGAATAGGGTGGGCGTTATCCAGGATTGCCCGGGAACATCGGTCATCTTGGCTGAGGTCGAGAGCGGTTGGCCGTATTTACGCGCTAGGGTTGAGGAGACCGAGAGTCCTCGCACCAGATCTTCAGGTTCAGCGGTTTCGGTGTGCGTCGTGAACGGATAGGCGTGGATGGCTAGGTTGCCATCACGAATCGCCTGTTCAATTTTCTGCCGGCGTTCAGGTGTCTGTCCATCCCAGAGAATCTGTTTCATGGGCCAGCCGGAGAGTGTCCAGACAAATTGTTTTTCTTTGGGCTGCTTGCTGTTCACTTCAATGGCATCCAAGACGCGGTCCGCCATTTCGGTACGGTATTCATGAAGCACTTCGCACGCACGGGCAGTATAGCCGATATCAAAATGCGTCTTGTACACAATGATGACGTCCTGGACACCAGCAACAGGCTTTGCTAGTCCTGGCTGCTCGGCGGCTGATTTGCTCGTCGGGATCGTTGACGCTTTGTCATACTCCGCGGCTAAGCAAGCGACGGAAATACAAAGCGTCACTCCGATCATATACGTTGTCTTCATAGTCGGGTCTCCAGAATTTGTCTAGTCTAGCACAAAACTTGCCGGAGCATAAGCGCCAAGATTCAGTGTGAACGTGCCATCTTTGATCGTGATGGGCTCGCCCGTTTTTACGCCGCGCAGGTTCACAGGCGATGCTTTCGAAGCTTTCATTCCCTTCGGCAATGAGACGAGAAGATCGCCATTGTTTCCAGCCTGCTCCCAGACACGCAGAAGAGTGCCTGGGTTCCCGTCCGGATCGCTGCCAAAGGCTGTCACTAGAACGCCCTTGCGTGAGAGTGTGAGCCCTGTAAACGTTGTTGGGAGTGAACCTGCTTTACTGTTAGCTGATCCGGCCAGCAAGGGGAGTCGTGCCTCCATGGATTGAACAGCTAGATTTTCGCTGGTTTTTTCATTCAGCAGCGGCCAGAAGCGAACGCGATTTGACCACGACCCCTCCTGCCACAAGGGGAAATTGGTATTCCACATGTTGTTGTAGAGGTTGACGAACACGCTGGACGTTTTGGGTACGAAGTCCATAGACCACCACCACAACCCGGGCTTTTCTAAACTCACCAGCGGAGAGTCAATCTGGCAGAGTGCAATACCGCTTTGATCCGAGCCGGTTATCGCTACACCGCTGGAGATGGCCATGAGGTGACGGTTGGCCCCTGGCACAAGATCCGTTGTTGCAGGATTGATTGGTCCACCCAGCCTGCCCAGAGTGAAGAGGGGATCCTTTACCGCAAACGGAAAACAGAGCCAGCCACCTTCAGGCATCTTGTCGGGTGTTTTTTCAGTCACACTCCATTCTACATCGACAAATCTGGAATGTCGGGAGAAGGTGAAGGTGAGTGTATAGGCTTTTGCCAAGCCTTTGGAGTCTCCGGCCGTCAGCACGGCAACATCAGTGTCTGCAGTACGTTGTACGTGTAAGGTCCAATTTGCAGGTGTCACAGCAAGGTAGGCTGCTTCCGGAATCCCGGGTTTAGCCATCGCACCTGGATTAGGCTGTCCTGGCGCAGTCGCATGAACATTTTCCAAGAGCTTCGCCTCTGAACCGGCATCAGGCATCCCGGGCTTGCCGAGATCGTTCAATGCCCAGCCGCCCGGCATGCGGCTGTATGCTTTGAAGAATCGATCAACTTCGTTTTTGCTGAAGCGCTCATGGAGGAACTGGCCCACTGCGTAGGGGCTGGATTTGTCTACACGTTCTCGCTTAAATTTCTTATCAATGAGCGACGCGATGCCGCCGCGCGATAGGTCGAAGGTGACGGTGTAGAACGGGGTGTTGAGCACGTTGGGCGGATCACTCAAAACTGGCATTGCCGGAGCGGCAGAAGGAACCGGATACGTTTTATAGCCATTGGCAGGGACATCTTCGGCATATAGCATCTTACCATTGACTTCGACCATTCCGGAGCGTGCCCACGGGAGTGCATTCCAGACGACGATGCGTTCGCCCTGGGCATTGACTGACGTGGCCAATAGAGCGAGTCGCGTTTTGAGTTCCCGTTGGACGATTGTTTGTGTCGCGCGGATATAGTTGCAGTGGTCTTCAAAGCTTTGGAGGAATTTCTTCTGCTTTTCGAGCGGCAGTTTCTTTTTCCACTCTTCAAGAGGCCATATCCGACGTCCGCCAAACTCTCCGTTCATTCCCCACGTGTGCTCACCATAGAGAAAGCTGCCTTCGTAGGCATCGGCCAGTTCTTTTACTAATGGATCAGTTTTGAGCCCATACGCCTTCAGATGCGTATCAAGGGAGTCCAGCGCAGGTTCAAGTGGACGGATATTACGGGCGATCTTCGTTGCTTCGGGCATCGAGAGCAAACCGTGAATCCAGGTGTCGGGCGTGTCGCCACGTACAACAGGAAGTGATGGGTTTTCCTGAAGGACCGCACGGGCGAAGTCATCAAGCGTCCCACAAATCATCTTTGCGCCAGGCAGCCGCTTGGCAACTTCAGCACGAACTTTTTCGACATCCTGCGGGGACGGTGGCCCATGGTTGTCGCCTGTCATGATCATGGCGAGATAGTTCCGGCTGGGCCAATCCGGTGGCGGGGTGATGCCGGAACCGTAATCCACCGTGTAATTGCAGAGCACACGTGAACCGTCCGGCCCTTCCCACCAGAAGAGTCGAGGAACGCGCGGATACTGGCAGGCGGAATTGCAACCGATTTGCAGGAACTTGATTCCTGCGTGTGCCATCACGGTCGGCAACACCCAGCTGTGTTCAGGCACATCGGTCATTTTCCCAGAGATGGATAAGGGACGGCCATAGTCGCGAGCTAGGCGGCTTGAATAATGGAGACTGCGCACAAGATCTTCGAGATCGAATGATTCGGTGTGAAGCGTCGCGGGCAAGGCATGCACGGCGAGGGACCCTTCACGGATGGCCGCTTCAATGCGCTGCTTCCGCACAGGGTCTGTCTCGCGATCCAATATCGCCCGTGCCAAGGGCCAGCCCGCCACGGTCCATACAAAACGTTTTTCAAGCGGCTGACTTCGGTTCTGCTCAATGACCTTCAGGGCACCGTCCATCATAGTCACGCGATATTTTGTAAAAACATTTTCAGCGAGATCCGTATACCCAAGGTCGAAATGCGTCTTAAAAACAACCCAGACTTGATCAACGTTGACGACATTTGTGGTTGCACCTTCTGTGAAGGATGCACAGCTCAGCGATAATCCTAAGGCGATTATCGCGCTGAATACATTCGCTCTCATGAGGACCTCCATATATTTTTAAAATCAATTTGCCAAGATAAAGCTGGCAGGGGCGAACCCTTTTGTCTCAACAACGAAAGAGCCCTTCGTTACGGTAATGGCTTTGCCGGTTGGCTGGCCGCGCAGGTTAATTGGCAGGGCGGATTTCGCCTTCATCTCTTGGGGTAGTGTAACCGTGCACGGGCCAGAAAGTCCAGCTACTTCCCAGATGCGGAGCAATGTCCCCTTGCCCGTTGTCTCTGCTGCAAAGGCAGTCACCAAGAGGCCTGGCCGTGAAAGCGTAATGCCTGCCTGTTCAGTCGGCAACGGACCGCCGGGTCCATCAGCAGAAACAGCAATAAGGGGAAGGCGCGCTTCAAGCGCTGGCGTGGTGAGAACCGACTCGGGTGGTGTCTTCTTGTCAAAGGTCCAGAGGCGGACACGCGAGCTCCACGTGCCTGCATACCAATACCGGTAGTTCGTGTTCCACTGGTTGTTATAGAGATTCAGAAAGACAATTGGTTTTTTCGGTATGAAATCGAGCGTGAATTTCCAAATGCCCGGCGTGTCGAGACTGATGAGCGGATGGTCGAGCGGACAGACCGCGATTCCCGAGCCATCTGCATCAGTCAGCGTGACGCCAGTGCCGACCGCATAGAGGTCACGATTGGCGCCTTTCAAAATATCTGTGGCAGGATCCATATTTCCGAGGTTACGTCCCACGTTGAATCGCGGAGAGTTGATTTTTAAGGGCAGACAGAGCCAGTCCGCCTCAGGCCAGTTGTCTTTCGCCTTGTCCTTGATGGTCAGTTCAAGGTCGAGGTAGGGCTGATTGCGATGTAGGGTCACGCGCAATGAGGTGGACGGAAGGTGATTGGTGGGATCGCCCGGCATCTCCATGATCGCCGTGCTGCTGACGGCGTCCGTTGTGAGGCGCACCGTGCCGTTGCATCCTGAGGCGGCGCGGTAGGGGACATCTCCCGGCAGGCCGGGTTTACTCATCCCGGGGTGAAGCGTATTACCCCAGCGACCTTGTTGATAGTCGCGGCAGTACCCGTCAGTCTGCTTTTTGTCGAACCGTTCGTTCAGATATTGCCCGAGACCATACGCTCCAGCACTGTCAACCCAGTCGCGGCCGGTACGCCTGTCCACGAGCGACGTGAGTGTGCCGCGCGCTGGATCAACAATCACCTTGTAAAATTCGTTTTCAAGGGTATTTCCTGTAGGTGTCACTGTACGGTTAATCGGCTGAGCAGGGAATGTTTTGTAACCGCTAGCTGGAATTTTATCAACAAAGTAGAGTTTTCCGTCAACCTCAACAATGCCGGATCGTTCCCAAGGCAACGGATTGAAGACCACCATGCGCGGACCGTTTCGCTTCACGTTGCTGGCAAGTGCGGTTAGGTTGGAATTCAACAGCGAAGTTGTGATGGCGCATGCAGTACGGATGTAGTCTGTCTTGTCTTCCCATGACCCCTCAAGATTCTTGTACGCATTTGTCGCTGCTTTTTGAAAAGCCTCGCCATAGACTCGGACTGACGCCGCTCCTCCCCAGGTATGCTCATTATAAAGCAGATACTGCTCGTGTGCTTTAGCGAGTCCTTGTGCTGGATCAGCAACAGGGACGCCCCAGTTCCGTAGTTGCGTGTTCAGCATTTCCACAGCAGGCATCAAAGGGCCTGTGATGCGTGAAGCGCTTACGCCGCCTGGATCGCACATGCACCCATGAATCCAGGTGTCAGGGGTCTCGCCCTTGACGACTGGCAGGTCTGGCTTTTCCGCAAGCAGGGCATCGGCGAATTCCTCCATGGTGCCCATACGTACTTTTACGTTCGGCAACTTTTTCGCGACCTCTTCAAAGATTGCTTTGACACCCTTTGCATTGGGCGGCCCAGAATTGTCGCCGGTCACGATGATGGCGACCCAGGTTTTGTACGGCCAGTTTTTAGGCGGGATCAGTTTCTGGCCGACACCGGGATCGTCCTTGCCGCCCCATGGCCAGAAGGCGGTGGATGTGCCATAAACGCTTGAATAGATGGTCAGGACACGTGATCCATCAGGACCTTCCCACCAGAATACTGGGGGCATATCATGCACATAGCCGGAGGGCCAGTTGCATCCGATGTGCATAAATTTGACTCCGCCGTGGGAGAGTCCTGTGGCTAACGAACGTGATTGCGACGGCACATCAGTCGTCTTCGCTCCGGCGGCCAAGGGCAAGCCGTATTTACGGGAGATGGTATCGGCAAATACATAGCCCCGTGCGAATTCCTCAGGCTCCAGCAACTCAGCTTCAATGCTGAACGGTAATGCATGCGTGACGAATTTGCCAGACTTCATCGTCGCTTCCAAGCGGTTCCGACGCTCAGGGGTTTGGCCAGGCCAATCATCCAAGACCTTCTCCATCACCCAGCCGGGAGAGGTCCAGACGAACTGCTGTTCTGGTGGGAGGTCTTTGGAGTTGTCCATCACGTCGATGGCTCGATCAATCATCGTGGTCCTGTAATAGTTGAGCAGGTCTTTTACACGATGGGTATACCCGATGTCAAAATGGGTTTTACAGACAACAATGATTTGCTCGACGCTCGTTGATAGGGTGTTGGCTTTTGAAAGAAGTGCTGAATCGGGTAAAGGCGCAAGCATTATAGATTCAGGGGCCTCAAGCGTGACGGCATCGTAAAGGAACCAACTGCCGTTGTCGTTGACGATGGCGATATCATTTCGTCCTGCCTTCAGCAGAGAAGCCTGAAATCCGATCTCCACGCGATGCGACTTTGCTTGCGCAAGATTCCCTCTCACCGAGCTGTCGCCACCGCCAGCGGGCAGTGCATATTCAAAAGGCTTGCCATTGATGTTGATCCGCAAGCGTGAAGGCGCTTTGCTATGGGTGTCGAGCAAGTCGAGGCGCAACAGGCAGTTACCTTTGGAAGGCTGATCTTTAAGTCCAAACAGAATGGTGAAGGTGTGCGTGGCACCGCCTCCCCAGCCATCCTTCGGCCCGGGATGAACGTAAGGCCAATCACGTTTGGCATCTGAAGCGCCGACGACAAAAAAACCGTCGTTTTCAAATTGAGCATAGTCCTTGGGTGCCAACGCGAATTCGGTGTTTGCCTGATCAGGCTTTCCAATTTGCCAGAGAACCTTGGGCGCATCGCCGGCTTGAGCCCAACACGCCATCATGATGATTGAGTAACAGATATTCTTTATCATAGTAATTATGCCTTCTTCCTTCATCGCTTCGCGTAGACTTCAATTTCCGACAACCCGACATTGGGGCCTACTCCGCCTGTGATATGGAACTTGACCCAGGTAACCGTTTTTTTAGCAAAGGTTACCTCTTTGGCTCCGCCATTGGGCGGGATGCCCGTAACACTGATTTGGCTTCCGTCACTAAAACTCAATGTGCCCCCGGTCGCGTTATCGTCTTTATTGAACCGGTCATACAAAAGGATTTTGTCAATCGTCTTACTGCTGCTCCATGTGAGTTGGATCCAGGGGATCTTCTCTCCCTTTGACGCCCACTCGCTGCTTCCTGTGCCGATACTCGCATCAACAGCATTAGCTGCGCAATGATCGCTGTTGTATTCGCTTGATGCGGAGACAATGGCGTCGGGCGCGATATTCCCCTGAGTAATGGCGATCGGGCATGGCGTCGCAATCACAAGGGGTGTACTGGCTGCCGAGAGATTGTTATTCACATCGTATGCCTGCACGGTATAACTGTAGGTGTTTTTTGGACGAACGGTTGTGTCTAGCCAACTGTTGAATTCCTCTGGAAGATCCGCAATCTGTTTTGCATCTCGAAAGACCTTGTACCCTTTTATAGCGTAGTTGTCGCTTGACGGGGTCCATGTCAGCGTTACTTTGCTTGAATGCAACAATTGCCCGGACAGCACGGGCACTGAAGGAGCCAGGGTATCGGTGAGGATTCCATTGACCGCCTGTACAGGTGCTGGGAATGAACTCTTCTTGCCTGCGTAGACGGCCCGCACGGTGTAGTAATACGTCCGGCTCAGCCCGGACCTCACGGTTTGATCGTAATAATGGTTGACACTCACGGAGGCCACATATGTCCCTGTGCCTGCCTTGAAGTCCTTGCTTGTACTGCGAAAAACTTCGAAGTACGCCGCACTGGGCATATCATTCCACGTCACCTGGCACCCGTTGGTGTTGAATGTAGCGGACATCCCACTGACGGGCTCTGGCTTTGTACCTCGCAACAGTCGGAGCGTCTTGAAGCCAAACGGGGGAATGGTCAAGGCGACGGTATTTTGAGTAAGTGCCAGAGGTGTCTTGTCGTTCTCAATCAGATCGGTTTCAATGACCGATGTTGGCGCGAGCCAGCTCAGGTCGATCTTGACAGGTGTTGACTGTCCTTTAATCTCGTTGAAGCGCAGAACAAGGCCTTCACCATTCGCTTCTGCCATTTTAGCCGCTGTCAGCACCACATTGCTTTTGTCAATGCCGATGAACTGTCCCTTTGCTTCATTGAACTTATTTCCGGTCTGCGCGTCGGCAATGATGGAGGACTTAAGAGGGCTGGCGACTTCAGCGCCGAAGGTCTCAGCATGACCAGCCTGCCAGCTTCCGCCCGCATGGCCTCGCAACGAATACTGGAAGATCGAACGCCCGGGCTGTGTCTTCTGAAA
>JBAXCC010000099.1:0-12098 GCA_037141675.1 bacterium
AAGTGTTTGTCGGCGAATATGCAGTCACGCGTAACACGGGACAGGGCAGTTTGCGCGGTGCTATAGGCGAGGCTGCTTTTATGACCGGCATGGAACGCAACTCAGATGTGGTCTGCATGGCCGCCTATGCCCCTCTCTTCGTAAATATCCATCATCGTAGGTGGAATCCGAACCTGATCAACTTCGATAGCTCAAAGGTTTATGGCATCCCCTCTTACTATGTGCAGAAACTGTTCAGCGAACATACCGGCGCAACGACGGTTCCGGTCGAGGTGACCTGCTCGGACACCGAGGGCGAATCAATCGCCGGACAAGTGGGCGTCGGAACATGGAGCACGCAAGCTGAGTTCAAAGACATCGTTGTCACAGGCAATGATGGAAAGGTGCTCTACTCCTCAGACTTCACGAAGAACGCGAAGAAGGGCTGGAAGTTCCCGACGGGCGGCGAGTGGACAGCGACTGACGGTCTACTGCGTCAGACCTCCAATACCAATGGCGCGCGTGCTGTGATTGGCGATGCCCAGTGGAAGAACTATACTCTGACGCTTAAGGCGCGTAAACTGAGCGGACATGAAGGATTCCTAGTCCTCTTTGGCGTGCAAGGACGCGGCACAAACAAATCCTGGTGGAACATTGGTGGCTGGGGCAACAAGCGCCATGCGATCGAAGCAGGAGGCATCGACGATGCGTCCGTTGATGGCTCGATCGAGAAAGGACGTTGGTATGACATCAAAGTCGAGGTGAAGGGCGGATCTGTCATTTGCTCTCTAGACGGAAAGGTCATACACGATGTCAAGACGCCTGCGATGAAGTCTTTGTATGCTTCTGCGACGATCACCAAGGACAACGACGAAGTCATTGTGAAGGCTGTCAATGTGGACCCGAATCCGCAGGCTGTTGATATTGTACTCGACGGTGTTGCCAAGGTGAACAGCAAGGCGAAAGCCTGGGTCTTGACCTCAGATGATCCCATGGCGGAGAACACCATTGACAATCTCACAAAGGTCGTGCCGGTTGAGACGACGTTGCGCAGTTCAGGCAACAAACTCACGCACACCCTGCCAGGCAACTCGCTGACTGTGTTGCGCTTCGGAGTCAAAAAATAGTTGCTCGGCTTACTCCTCAATCCATAACAGCGCGTTGGTGCTGGCGACCCATGTTGGCTTCTCAACGTCCTTGAATGTGTTGCCCCGCAGGATTACACCATCAACCGACGCGCCAATCTGGATGCCCACTTTACTGTGCTCAACATGATTGCCGTCAATGACGATATCCCTGAAGGCGAAACCTCCCTTGCACGGCCCTGGAGCCTTATCACCGGACCACGGTTCTACAGCCAGACGCTGATTGTAACACAGCGTGTTGCGGACCATTGAGAATCCGAGTGTCGACGGTATCGAGAACCCTAAAACATCATCAACAAATATCGGCATGGTCTTCTCAGGATACTGCAACGCGCCGCTCTTGGTTACGCGAAGACGCCAGCTCACTAACCCCGTGTAGCCGTAGGGAGCGCGCTTTTCAGGGTTGTTGCCAGGCATACCGATACCCGGGTGATACGAATTGCCATAACTGATGTCATTATTCATGAATTGAACAAACCATCCCATTTGACCCCAAAGTCCCTGTGTGCGTTCAACCTTACACGCGTCAACCGTATAATCGTAGAACGAGCCATAGAGCTGTGCAAAGGAGCTGGTGTCTTCCGCTTCGCATTTGTACACAATCATGTGACGCATCAGTGACCAGATGCCAATCACACTCGTTGTGTCAGGGGAAATATCCCACTCGCGATCAATGTTTACACTCTCCGTTGAGTTGTCGGTGATCACCCGATATTGCCCTGCACCTTTTCCAGAAAGAATCAACACCGTCATGCCGATAAACTCCTGCGGGATCCATTTGGCCTTTTCCGCAGTCAGCGCCAGTGACGTCACTGTCTTCAATTTGCCGAGCCATGCGGTTGTTCCACCTTGAGCGCGCCAGTGGCGAGGCTGAATTTCAAAATCCAATTTCGGATCAAATTTTGTCTTCGGAAGCGGTTTGTCCAGAAACACCGTGTCCTGGTTATTGCCCGTGATAACACGCTTCTGGTTGTTCCCGCGACTCAACGCCTGCCCATCCTTAAAGATGTCCGGAACCCATTTCACATTGTTGAATCGAATGAACCCCTTGCCATCACGTTCACCTATTTCAGCACACTCCCCCCAATGCTGACTGACTGGACGCGCGGTCGGGAAGGCGCTGATGTCCAACGTCATGGCTTCGCGTTCACCGCGCTCGAAATTCCAACACCGGTTATGTGCCGAGTAGACCTTGTTCAGGCCGAGCCAGCCCCAGCCAAACGAGGAGGAGCAGCGTAATTCATTGCCTTCGCAAACCATATCGATCGCCCCGCCACCCAAGCAACTCCAGCAAGGACCGAGCTGGTTGGAAAACACGCTTCGTACGACACGACCATTCTGCACATTCACAAATTGCTGGTTGCCCCCCTGAAACTCACAATCAGACACCTCAAAGTTTCGCAAATCATGTCCAATGAAGGTCTGCAAAGCCTCACTGTGCCGCTTGGCCAAATCCGACCCGATGGTCCGCTCAGGATGTCCGACCAGGAGCCAATGCTGGAACCTCACGCGCCTCAAAAATTTATCTCGCCCATCCCCCCAGGGCCTTACCTTCGAGAGGAGTTCTTCCGGGACTGTCCGAGGATTATTCAAATCAACACTCATGTCGACAAAGATTGTATTCGCCTTGCGCGCTACAAACGTCAGGTCCTCCACCGCGTACCGCGCGGAGGCATAGACTGCTGCGGTCACAAAGCTGGCGAGGTTCGTAGGTTCGTCGACCGGCCACTTCAGCAGTGTCGCATCGCGTCCTTCCCCCCGAAGCGTCGTCCTCTCAGGAATATAAATCCAGCTGCTGATGCGATACGTCCCCCACGGCAGATAAACAACGCCACCGTTGTTCGTCGCAGCAGCAGCCAGCGCCGACGAGATCGCCTGTGTATCATCGGTCACATCGTCACCCTTGGCTCCAAAGTCCTTGACGTTAAAAACCTTGTCCGGCCACACATCGGGATTCTTCACCTCGACCTCGAAGGGGAGACTGCTTCCCGTGTCGCCGCCAGTACCATTATTCACAACCAGCGTATACATGCCGGCAGTAACGCTTGAAGGTACTTTCGCAAGTAGCGAATAGGGTTCCGCCTTCACAGTCGTGAGCGCGATGGACGTCTGCCCTTTTTTCGACCGCAGCATGACGCGCGGTTGAGCCGAGGCCGAGTTGTTCAGCACGAAATGCTTGCCCACAATTTGAATCTCCGACTCAGGCGGGATCTGATTCGCCTGCAGACCCGGCCTCAAGGTTGTTGGCTGAACAAACCAGACATCTGGCCGGTTCAAGAGCCAGGGCGACTTTCCACCGTAATCGACTGAATACATGCCGACTCTTAACTGTTTAGGTAAAACAAATTTAATCGACTGCTCACGGGGTTGCATCACCTTGACCGTTGATTTTGTTGCGCCGTCCAATGGGGTAATATGAACTTCCTTGACGTTCGCCAGATCGCCACCATAGAGCATCACGGCTTGTCCAGGCATGACAGCATCCATGCCTTTAAAGACCACTGGCTCAGCCATAGCGCATGCGGCAATTAAAAAAGAAGAGATGATCAAAGGAGCCTTTTGTTTCATAGTAATTCTCATGATAATCCTCATAGTCAGTGTGCAACACTTCGGGTCGTATAATCTCACATATCCCTTCTAAGCGTCAAAATGTTTAACATGTCATCCACTCCAATTCGTATGACAACCAGTCTCAAAGACGCGGAGGGCCAGAGACACAAAAAGTTTTTTTATATATACGTAATCATCATCGATTTGGTAATCTTACAAGCATTATGAATGCACCATTATCTCGCCGCTCCTTACTGGGCAGCATGTTAGCTGCCGGCGTATCTCCGCTGATCATCCCGTCCAGACTTTTGGGCCAGCAGGCACCGTCCAAACAAATCACTATCGCCATGATTGGCATCGGCCGTCAAGCCGTGAATGTCAACATGCCCGCGTTGCTTGGCAATCCGGATGTTCGCATCGTGGCAGTGTGCGATGTGGACCGTTGGCGACTGGAGCACGGCAAGAAGCTAGTCGATGCAACCTACAAGAACACGGACTGCAAAATGTTTTCAGATTGGCGCGAAGCCCTGGCCATGCCTGGTATCGATGCTATTGTCAACTCGACGAGCGATCAGTGGCACGTCCCCATTTCGCTTGCCGCTGTCAGCCGGAAGCTTCATGTCTGCTGCGAAAAGCCGCTCACCCTCTCGCTGCGCGAGGGCCGTATCCTCGCGGATGCAGTCAAAAAACAGGGCGTTGTTTTCCGCACCGACACGGAATGCAGAAGTGATGCCTACATGATTCGTCTTGCGGAACTTGCCCGGAATGGCTATATCGGAAAAATCAAACATTTTGAAGTCGTCGTACCCTCCGGCGACAAGCCCGGCGGCAATGCTACGCCTACACCGGTACCGGAGGAGCTGAACTACGACATGTGGGTTGGACCAGCCCCCATGCACCCCTACTGCGTTGACCGCGTACATCCGGTCAAGGCCTTCACACGGCCAGGCTGGATGCGGTGCAGCCCCACCTCCGAAGGCATGATCACCAACTGGGGAACACACCTGCTCGATGTCGCCCAGCTCGCCAACAACACCGAACGCACAGGTCCGGTCTCCGTCGAGGGCACAGGCACCTATCCTGCCCCCGGAAGCGGACTCTGGGATGTGCTGATCGCCTTTAAGGTTCATTTCACGTATGCCAATGGCGCAACCCTGAATTATGCCATGGGGCCAGCACCCTCGATCCGCATTGAGGGCGAAGAAGGGTGGATTCAGAGCGGTTGGATGTCAAAGCAAAACATGACGGCAAGCAACCCCAAAATATTGAAGACCCGTTTCAAGTCTTCCGATCTGCGCCTGCCCACGCGCACCGACAAGAAAGACTTCATCAACGCCATCAAGACCGGCGAGCCGGTCATGATTGACGCAGAGATTGGTCATCGCACCTGCTCCATGGGGCAGATTGCACATGTCGCGATCAAGCAAGGAACCCGGCTCGAATGGGATCCGTCCACAGAGCAATTCGCCCAAGCCGGGCAGGCCAATGCCCTGCTCCTACGCCCCTATCGTTCCCCCTGGGCGCTCGACTCCTAAAAAGGGGGCTGTAGAGAGGTGTCCGACGCTTCTATTTATCCTTTTATAGTTTCTTTTTTTCCTGCCCTGTTTTCAGCTTTTCTTTTACCCCTGCTTATGGTAAAAATAAAAGCTTTCCATGGTGCAATAGGTGATTGCACGCGATAGGGATTTTTACGTGTACCTTAAACAAATTGAAATAACCGGTTTTAAAAGCTTTGCGGATCGGACGCGCCTGCAGTTTGAACCAGGAATGATTGCAATCGTCGGGCCAAATGGCTGCGGAAAAAGCAATGTTTCGGATGCAATTCGCTGGGTCTTGGGCGAACAGCGCCCAACCGCGTTGCGTTGCGCAAAAATGCCGGACGTCGTTTTCAATGGAACAGACACCCGCAAGCCGCATGGCATGGCTGAAGTTTCCATCACCTTCACCGACTGCGAAGGTATCCTGGAAACCGATTTCAATGAGGTCACCATCACACGCCGCGTCTTCCGCTCAGGTGACGGCCAATATTTCATCAACAAGAATCCCGCCCGTCTCCGGGACATTCACCGTCTCTTCATGGGCACAGGTATCGGCACGACCTCTTATTCGGTCATGGCTCAGGGGCAAATCGACGCCATCCTCTCGTCAAGACCTGAAGACCGCCGTGCTGTATTTGAAGAAGCCGCCGGCATTACCAAGTTTAAGGCTGACCGCAAGGAAGCCATCCGTAAGATCGAGCAAACCGAAGCCAACCTGCTCCGCCTCGCGGATGTCATCCGTGAAGTGAAACGCCAAATCGGGACGCTCCAACGTCAAGCCGGAAAAGCTCAAAAATATAAAGAACTGCGCGACGAATTGCGCGGCCTTGATATTTTTCTGACCCGCCGGCGTTTAAGCGCGTTGGATATCCGCGTCCGTGAATTGGAGACCTCCATTCATGACCTTTCCGATTTACTCACAGAGCACCAGACGAATGTTGCTGAAGCTGAAATTGAATCCGCCAGCATCCACAGCCTCATCCATGAAATTGAAGAGCGCATTGCTGGCTTGACCGAACAAGCAACTCAGGCGGACAACCGATATGCGCGTGCCCAGGAAGTAATCATCGTCAATACGCAACGCATGGAGGAGTATCGTGCCTGGTCGGAACGCGACAACCGAGAAATCACCGACACCCAGACGCAAATCGACCAGATCCACCTGCAGCTCGAGTCCCTTGCCCAAAAACGTGAACTGATGCAGCAAGCTTCTGAAGTCGGCAAACTGAAACTCGAAGAGACGCAGTCCCGCTTTGATGTACACAAGACGCAAATCGATCAGACTCGTTGGCAGTTGCAACAGAATCGTCAAAAGTCGCTGGAGTGTGAGCGCCGGGCAGCCCAAATCCAGCAGATCCTCTCTGAAATGGAGTTGCGTCAGCGGGAACTGATGATGAAGCGCGACCGCCTCTCATCGGAATATCGCCAGATCGAAGAGAATCTTTCGCGCGTGGAAGGGGTCTGTACGGAAGTCAATGGCCGTCTCGCCACCTACCGTGATGCCGTCGAACGGGTGCAAGATCGGTTTGAAACACTCGACCAGGAGCGCACTGAAACAACCTCCGAGTTACGTACGCTGCAGGAACAGACTTCCCGCATCCAATCCGAAGTTGCTGCCAAGCGCGCACAAGTTGACCTGCTGAATGATCGTCGCGAATCGTCAGAAGATTATGCCGCGGGATCCAAGATGATTCTCGACCCGTCGAATCCGCTCTCGCTGGATACGCAGACCATCTTGGGCACCCTTGCCGATAAGTTTAATACCGGTCAGAATATGCGCCTTGCACTCGAAGCCGCGCTCCGGGCATGGCTGGATGCCATCGTGGTCCGTGATGCGGAAGCTGCCCGTAAGGTTGTTGCCGTCCTGCTTGCAAAAGGGACCAGCGCCGCGGCAAAACTGATCATCGCCAATGAAGAAGCGCATGCGGATAGCCCATCCCCTGCCATTCCTGAGTCTGAGGGCTTGTCCTACCTTTTAAAGCACATTACTGTTGCAGACGACTTTGAAGTAGCCGCACGCCGCATGCTGGGCCACGTCCTCTTGGCTGAACGCCTTGAGAACGTCCCCAACCCCCTGCCCCGAGGCATCAGCGTGGTGACGCGTAACGGGGCCATCTTCCATGCGGACGGCACCGTTGAAGTCTGGATGCCGGACAGCCAAGTCTCCAGCCCCCTCGCACGTCACATCCTCGTGGCTGACACGGAAGAGAAGCTCACGGTCCTCGAAGAGGTGCTTTCTAAAAATCGCAGCCGCCTGGAATCCTTGAGCACGCGGGCCAACGAACTAACAACACTTTTGAACCAGACGCGCCAGGAACTTGACGAGAACCGCCGTAAAGCCGCCCAGACAGAAGGCGAGTTCCAGACCGTCAGCCGCGATGCAGAACGCGCTCGCACACGCCTCCTTCAGGTTTCAACCGAGCGTGACGGTCTCACGACACAAACCGCCGGGGATGAAGCAACCAGCGATCAGTTAATGACTGAACTGAAAGAGGTCACGGCCACACGAAATCAGCTCATTGAAGAAGCAGCCGACCAGTCCTCGCGTCTGCATGAGATGGAAATCACCTACGGAGACATCTCCCAGCACTTAACTGAATGCCGCATCCAGATGTCGAGCATCTCGCAGCAACTGGAACATACCGCCGCCCAGGCCGATGCAGCCCAAACCCGTATCGAGGAACTCGACCGGACCATCCAAGGACGTGCACGTGGCGTGATGTCCTACGATGAAAGCATTGCCCGGCTAGACCAGGAAAACAAGACACTCGAAGCCAACCTCGAGCCTATGAAACTGGAAGCAGAGGCCCTTCACTACAAGATTGAAGACACCCGCCGTGAACGAGCCGGCCAGCAGCGCAATTTGGAAAAGAACGACGCGATCCTCTCAGAACGCCGCCGCGCACTGGAAAACATCCGTGACAACAAGAACAGGGCCGAAGTCGATATTACAGAATCGCGCATGAAACGCCAGAACCAGATCGACCATATTTATAACGAATATGGACTTTCGGCGGACGAACTGATTGCACATCCTGATCCGGCCTGGAAGGGCGGACAACCCCCTGTCCCTGAGATCGAAGCACGTGCAGCTGAACTCAGTTCTGAAATTCAGTCACTCGGGCCGGTTAACCTTGTTGCAATCGAAGAATACAAGGAGTTGGAAGAGCGCTACACCTTCCTTCGCGCCCAGGAAGACGATCTGCTCAAATCGAAGGAGCAAATTATCCAGCTCATCGGCATGATTAACACCAAGTCGAGCGAACTCTTCCAGACGACCTTTGCACAAGCAAATGCGAATTTTGAAACCATGTTCACCAAACTCTTCAATGGCGGACAGGCAAAACTCGTTCTCCTCGAAAACACAGAGGATCCGCTCGAATGCGGAATCGAAATTATTGCCCGTCCTCCGGGGAAGCGGCCGCAGTCCGTGACCTTGCTTTCCGGTGGCGAGCGTACAATGACAGCGGTCAGCTTGCTCTTCGCGATTTTCATGATTAAGCCATCCCCCTTCTGTATGCTCGATGAACTGGACGCCGCACTCGACGACAGCAACATCGGGCGCTTCGTGCAGGCTCTGAAAGAATTCCTGACTCACTCGCAGTTCCTGATCATTACCCACAACCAGCATACCATTGCCGGTTCGGACATTGTTTACGGTGTCACCCAGCAGGAAAAGGGCATCTCTAAGATTGTCTCCATGCGGTTGCGTGAGATCGGAAGTAAAGAACTTGACCTTGGCTCGCCTCAGGAAAATATTCCGACCGTTGAGGTCGAAGCTGAGAAAAAACCTAGAAAATCTCGACCAAAAAAATCACAAGATCAACAGGAACAACCTAAAAAACAGAAAGAGGAGGAACAAACATGAAGCAATTAATAGCACTTGCAGCCACTGTCAGTGCATCCATGATGCTCACCACTTACGCAGCCACCCCAGTAGATGCCCCTAAGAAACCGCGTACCATTGTTGTATGGTCTGAAGGGACAGCCCCTAAGAATGTCTATCCAAACGATATCAATGCCGCGATTGTCGAAGGTCTCAAGGCAGACAAACGCTTTGCAAACGACACGATCATTGCAGCCTCCATCACTGATCCGGATCAGGGCATCAACGATGAATTGCTCGCCAAGACCGATGTGCTCCTCTGGTGGGGACACAAGAAGCATGGACAAGTCGCTGACGCATTGCCTGCAAAGATCAAACAGCGCTGGATGGATGGCAAGATGGGCTTCATCGGCTTGCATTCCGCGCACTTTGCAAAACCCAACAAGGCGTTGATGGGTACCGCCTGTTCCTTTAGTTGCTATAAAGGCGACAGCACGACAACCAAGGTCACGGTCACCGACAAGACGCACCCGATTGCAGAGGGCGTTGCTGAGACGTTCACGGTTGAAAACGGTGAACGCTATGGGGACCCCTACATCGTACCTGAAGGGTATAAATGCATGTTTGAGGGACTCTCGACACTCAAGGACGGCAAAACCGACAACGCAAAGATGGGGTTTGCCTGGGAGGGCGTCAATGGTTCCAAGAGCCGCTTCTTCTACTTCCAGCTCGGCCACGAAACCAACCCGATTTACTTTGACACGAACATCCGCAAGATTATTGCGAATGCAACCCTCTGGGTCATGCCGAAATAATCCAGTGCGGGATTCATAAAGCTGCCCCTTCTAGAACGCGCCCTCTAACTTGCGATAGTTAGAGGGCGTTTTTCCTGTGTGGCCTAAAAACGCTGCACGAAAAGCCGGTACGCTGCCAAAACCGGATGCATACGCAATCTCGCTGATTGTCTGATAGACATCCCGTTGAAGGAGGAGTGACTTTGCGCGGGTGATACGGAAGGCCTGTATGTAGCGGCCTGGCGTCATGTGGAGATGTTCTTTGAAGTGGAGCTCCAAGGTGCGCCGCGACAATTTGAGGTGTTTGGCCACGGACTGGACATTGACACGCGAGGGCGATTGCTGGCTGAGATAATCCGCCACCTGCCGGATGATCGGATCTCCGCTGTAGAGACGTTGCGTCGACTGGCGCTGAACAACTCCCCCGGGCGAAATCAGGATGGTGTGCTGTTCTAACGTTTTATTATTCAGCAGGCACTCCAACTGCTGGGCTGCCGCAACGCCATAAGCAACGGGATCCCGCGAGACACTCGAAAGCGTCGGCGAGGAATACTCGCAGATGATAGGGTCATTATCGATCCCTAATACAGCCACCTCCTCAGGTACACGAAAGCCCATCTGCTCGCAGAGCGAAAGGATGACACGAGCCCGATAGTCGTGAACAGCCAATATCCCCACAGGCTTCGGAAGGCGCCTGAGCCATGTCGCGAGCGGCTTGCTGACCTGATGCCAAGCCGGTGCATGCGCATGCCGTAAGGGATGTAGAAATCGGGAGAACGGTAGACGCAGCTCCTTTGCACGTCGTTCCAGACCCAAGGAACGCTCTTCAGAATACCAGACACCTTCAAAGCCGTAGTAGGCAACATGCTGGAGACCGAAGGTCAGGAAATGATCAGCCGCCATACGCCCAATCTCCTGATGGTTGGCGTTGACCCTCGGCACCCCCCCTTTGCGAGGGGCGCACCAGCCCGCAAGGTTGATGACCGGCATCGGCAACGTGGCCGCGATACGCTCCTCCTTCAGCGAGGCCAACATAGCAATGACCCCGCTACATTTCCAACGCCGAACAGAGGAGAGCGTCATCACCTCCTCGGCAGTACTCTGCAACGAGGGCGGTGTCGTGATGATGTTCCATCCCCCGACCTCATCGGCATGCCGTTTGATCCCCCGCAAACATTCCGCCATCCACGGGACAGAGATGGGATAGATCACGGCAATCGAAGGCTTGCTTCTTTTCATGCGTATAGTATGCCTCCGCGCGTTACTGAATGCAACTCCGAATTTCGCAAAACAATTCCCTTTTTCGTATTTTAATGGCTATCCATATTTCGCACAATACGCTATTCTATTCACGACTCAAGACGCAATGGTTAAATGTGTTTTCACATAAGGAGAGTTGCACCATGACGATTCCATTCAAAGTTGACTTGACCGGCAAGGTTGCCGTTGTCACAGGCGGTGGCGGTGTTCTGTGCAGTACGTTCGCTAAAGCGCTTGCTGAATGCGGAGCAGCTGTGGCTGTCGCAGACCTGAAACTGGAAGCTGCCCAGCGCGTAGCAAATGAAATCACGGCAGCCGGCGGCAAGGCAATCGCGGTTGCTTGCAATGCACTTGAAAAGGCAAGCCTCGAAGCCGCAAACGCGGAAGTCGAAGCCAAACTCGGTCCTGTCTCCATTCTCATCAACGGCGCAGGCGGCAATCACCCCAAGGGCACCACGTCGATGGAATATCTCAACCCGGATGATCTGCTCAAGGAGAACCGCGACTTCATCACCTTCTACGACCTCGACCCTAAGGGCATTGAGTTCGTCTTCAACCTCAACTTCCTCGGGACGCTCATGCCCTCTCAGGCATTCACCAAGAAGATGGCTCTCAACCGTTCAGGCGTAATTATCAATATCTCCTCCATGAACGCCTTCTGTCCGCTGACGAAGATTCCTGCCTACAGCGGCGCAAAGGCAGCCGTCAGCAACTTCACGCAATGGATGGCCGTCCACATGGCGAAGGCCGGCATCCGCGTCAATGCGATTGCGCCCGGATTCTTCCTGACGGATCAAAACCGCGCGTTGCTCACCAATCCGGATGGTTCGCTCACGCCGCGTTCAGACAAGATTCTCTCGCATACGCCCATGGGCAAGTTCGGGGAATCAGACGATTTGCTCGGCGCATTGCTCTGGCTGGTCTCGGACAAGGCAGCAGGTTTCGTCACAGGCGTCATCGTCCCTGTTGACGGTGGTTTTTCCGCATACAGCGGTGTGTAAACAAA
>JBAXCC010000100.1:0-12094 GCA_037141675.1 bacterium
CTTTCTGAGCTCGCAGTTCCTCTGCTTCACGACGTTCACGCTCGATGCGGGCTTCTTTCTGAGCTCGCAGTTCCTCTGCTTCACGACGTTCACGCTCGATGCGGGCTTCATTTAACGCATCGGCAACTTGCTCCGCACGTTTTCGTCTTGCGTGTCTTATGTACACGAACAGCAACGCAACTACCGTCAGACAGCCCACGGTCGCCAGCGTCACATACATTCCCACATAACCTATAGCGAATCCGATGGCCAAGCCTACGACGGCAATTGAGTGAATAGGCCATGCCTTGAGGAAATTGTCCTTAGAAAACCACACGACGTCGTCTTTGTACTCGTCATACACTGCAACTGCGGATGCGATGACAATGCCAGCCCAGCACATCACCAATGCTAAGCAATAAGAGGCCAAGTCGTTAAGTCCAAGCGAAGCGTTATATGAACAGTAAAGGAACGTCATAACCAGCAGACAGCCGTAGTTGTTTGAAACGTTCATTTTCTTAAGGGAGTACAACTTGCTTTCCCCGTACCATAACAAGCGCAACAAAAGCAGCATGGCGAACGAAAAAGCATAGCTATGCGTGGAAAAAACATCTATCTTTGCATAAGTAACCGAGGGTGTCGTGATTAAGGCGGCTATGAGCAGAAAAATAATTTGTCTAATAGGGTGACCCATGGCTTGTATCCTCCAGCCCGCTACATGCGGATTCGGCTGTAACGGTTCGCCCAGTCCAACTGCCTGGCGACCTTCTGCTTTACCTGGTTCTGCAGTATCTCAAGGGAATGCATGATACCCTTCTTCACCTGCTTGACCTGTTCCTCCACCTGAGCCATGGACTCGTCGTTCCACACGCCATGCACCTCATGCACCGATCTCTCAATCTGGTCCATGAGGCCTGCTATCTCGCGGCCGACGACAGCCATGCGCAAACCATAATCCTTCACTGCTTCGACATCGAAATGTACGTCATTCATAGTACTTCTCCTTATCTGCGACCGTTCACCTTTTCAGCCACTATCTTCCTCTTCAGCTGCAGAAAGTTACCCACGGTCTTGTTCAAGTTGTCAACAGAGTGCATCTGAACAGCGATCTCACCGACTATCCGCCTCATTATCAGGTAATCCGGATCCTTCCATCGTGCACCCACTCCCTGTGTGAGAGCCTCCATCTTTTTCACCGCAGTCTGCAACTGCGTGCTGTAGCCGGTGAACGCCCGTTCAAATCTGGCTATTCCGTCAAGGCTTGCATCCTTCATATCTGTTGCCGCCATTTCAGCCTCCCTTCATTGAATAATATGAGTGTTCACGCGCTCTAGTCTGCCGGATGAGCCCAGCATTTGGCGCCCAGCTTTTTCCCTCAACACCATTTTTCATGACTTTTGCCTCCTTCGATTTAACCCACTATCGTACCATAAGTTTGCCCACCTACGAAGTCATTCCAGCCCGACGTCCTTTCGGGCCGCCTTCAGCTCTTCCGGGGGAATTCCCTGGAGTTGTGGAATCTTATTCAGCTGATCGTCCGCCAAGCAGGACTTAGCATCAAACATACGCAGCTCTATCCAGTGTGTTTTCCCGTCTCCCAGCGACGTCAGCGTCAGCATGCGCTCCCGTCCGAACGGATCTACATAGTCATACGCCATACGATTGTCCCCATGGCGCATATTGGTCACGGTACACCCCAACTTCGTCCCTAACAGTTCTAGGAATGGCATGATCTCCCGAAACAGCTCTGGTTTATTCGGATATGACCGCGTCTGGCTCATGCCGCCGATCAATACCCGTGTCGCCTTGTCCACGTAAAGCACTCTCGGTCTCAAGAATTCAGGCCAGCACGCCTGTTCGCGACCGATGTCGCAATCCGGCGGCGCCTTTACATTGATCTCGAAATAAGGCAACTTTACTGTAGCGATTTTATCCTCGGGAAACAGCGGCAGTTGCTTGTCACCCCGGAGACTGCGTCCGACCTGAAGCGCAAGCAGCATATCGAGCCGCAGCTCACCGCAGTTTGGATCCTCATCGAACCACGTCTTTTCCGGCATCGATGCCTTTTTTCGTTCAAACCACCACCCTGCGCCGCCAACCGCCAACAGGATCGCCAAGCTGATATAGATTGCTATCTTCATCAAACCTTTCATCAACCACTTTGCCTTTTAGAATATATCACGCTCCACCAGATTGTCCAGCTAAATTCGAGCTAAATAGACGTTTGTGATTTGAACCCGCTGGAACGAAAAAACTTGAGCAGAAACGGGGCGAGGTTTTAGAGGAGAATGCCTAAAAACTTACTGACCGTCATCAAGATCTATTCCATTCACTTTCGCAAATGCCGCGCGGCTCATCAGTCCTCCACTACAGCCGGGACGCTCGATCATGTAGGATTCGGGGCCAAGCTCCACCTCGGCCCGATTGCCTTCCTCATCTTTGACGAATTCTTGCATCGGGACGCGCTTCTCAAACAGCGTGAACTTCAGACATCCGTCGACCTGGCGGACACGATTGATTTCGTCGAAACCTTCCTTCAGCGTCGGCTGCCTGTCGCAGTCCTCCAACCATTGACGATGCAGTTTCTGCCGTTCTTCGCGCGTCATTTTCCGCGTGTTCGCAGGAACGTTCACCCTACAAAAATCAAAGGCGACGACCCACGCACAGGCTCGCCGTGCTGATTCAATGTATTCGCCTCGACAGGCTGAGCTCATGAATTCCCCGTCCAGGGCGCACGAACGCTTTTCCTGTAGACAGCGGACGAATCTTTCTTTTGTCGCGTCCACACCAAACTCGGCAAGGGATATGATCTCGAATCGGCCTTTTAGATTCTCGCGGCAGAACTCAGCCCTTTCTTCAGCCGATCTTCCTACCATCATCAGCACACTAAACTTCATTTCTACCATACGCATCTCCTGCTTTACAAGCGAATGAACTGACCCGTCCGGAACATGACTTTCCTTCGGCAACGTCTCCGCGATGAAGCAATCGAGAACCTCCAGAATCTGTCGTTCAGTCGGAGCGCATAGAAGCCTTCGTGGCAAAACCATAGTGCTCATGGTGCGCCACCCAGAATTGATGTCAACAGCCTCTAAAATCGTCACCCTCGAACTCGAAATAACGATTCGAGAATAAATTAAGAGAAGAAGCTTTCAGCATCAGACTCAAACTTAGACTTCGGCTTTCCGATCTTTTGTTTTGGTTTCGTGCTGCTTGTCTTCTTGGTAATCTTCTTGTCGGTCTTTTTTTCTGTCTTTTTAGCCATAATTTTACTCCTTGTTTTTGTCTGTTTTAATCACACTTCTTCCCAACCCTTCTTCACGTTTTTCAACTCAACCTTCGCTTCAGATGGGCATCCTACAATCGCATCCCAGTTAACGCTTACGCAAGCGCCCCCTCGGCCGCGCAACGCTGATGATCCCAATAATAACACCAGGAAAAGCCGGCTTCTGGATCGTCGTACCAATACAACCCGTCAGCGATCTCGCCTTGGTCCAATATCGAAATGTCGACAAGCAAAGTGTCTTTCGGAGATAAGCCGCAAGAATTCGCGAGATCACAACCACCGTTCTCGAAATCTTCAATTAACGACTTATGCTGATCTTCATCAAAGGGATGCGGCCGGAATTTAATCATAGTCCGCCCCTCAACCTTTACATCCAGGCAGCCATCAAATGCTTGCTCCTCGATCCTCACAATGGACTTTGGAAGCTTCAACCCACTCAACTTTGCGCATCCATCAAAGGCACGCTGGCCGATGATTTTAACACCTTCAGCGATTGTCACATTTTTCAAACATGTGCATTGGGCGAACATTTCACCCCCCATACGGTCAATTCCAGGGATTTCAACGCTCTTGATCGACGAACATCCCTCGAAAACAGAGTAGCCAAAAGATGCATCCGCCGAGCACTGAATATCAATATCCGTCAACAATGTATTGTGAAAAAAGGCCCAATCACCGACTTTTTTCACACTGGAAGGAATTTTCATGCAAGCAATCGCGCCGCAATTTCTAAATGCGCTCATGCCTATCTGTTCTAGACCATCATTTAGCTCCACTTTATTCAAATTAACACATCCATTAAAGGCATTGCCTCCAATGATGCGTACGCTGAAGGGAAGAGATATTGACTTCAATGCTACACAACCGTCAAATGCGCTGTTCTGAATCTCTGCAAGGCCGTCTGGGAAAACGACGGTCTCCAACAGCGTACATCCTGCGAAAGCTCCGCTTTCTATTACAGTGACTCCGCTTGCGAACTCAATATCGACAAGCTTTTTCCGGTTAGCCACCTTGCCTACAATACCATCCTTGCTTTTAATCAGCTTAGCCTTTGTCTCTGCCATTTTGATTTCTCCTTTTATCGAAACATATTACTTTTTGCTCTTAGGCACTATTGCATAATAATATGATTCCTGGGACTCGGGACATTCATCTTCATCCTCCATTCCCCAGTTATTGCCAATTTTTACGGCTTTCCCCTCATAAGAGACGCCCAAAAGATATCCGCTCGAAGTAAGATTCAGGACAAGCTTCGAAATATCGAAATCACCATCACACTCAACACTCAATTCGAGCATGCCTCCGGTTTCCCAATCTTCCACTACCGCGTAAGTTTTTCCCTCCTCCAGTGCTTCACCACGCCATTGGCCATCACCGAGCGCAGGCTTTTCGGTCTCAATAATCTGACAACCAGATTCCTGAAGGGTATCAAACTCGCACACCGTGTCCCCGCTTTCATCCATCACAACAATCCGACCGTCGCGGTCGACTTCAAAACAGAACTTTTCGTCATAATCATCACGATCAATAATCTCCTGAGCACCCATTTCTTCCTGAGCCAAATCAATATCGTCCTCTCCAATCTGAACGAATCTTACACTGGCCTCATTAGCCGTAAGTTTAACTGAGTAATTCGTTAATTTTGGTTTCGTTGTCTTCTTGGCAATCTTCTTGTCTGTCTTTTTCCCTGTTTTTTTAGCCATAATTTTACGCCTTGTTTTTGTCTGTTTTAATCACACTTCTCCCCAACCCTTCTCCGTGCATGGTTGGGATCGAGCCGTGGGAATCTCATGTCATAAATCATGTTTTATCAAACGCAAGTAGCGTTCTTCTGTCTTTAGCAAGTTGATAACACGAAGTATCATCAACGTCAATGTAGAGACCATCGGCTTCGTAATCCTGCACCTCCTCAAGATCTTCAATTTCCAGCTGTTCGATGAACGACGCAATGTCTTGCTCAGCATCCCACGTATCAGGATCATTGTCATCATCCGGGTAAAACGCATCGCGATGCCGTTCAACGAGTTCCGCCAAGTCTTCGCCCATCGGATAGAGCACTATGGTTTTGCCACGAAGGCATCTAACCTTCTTCCTCGTCTTCTTGGAAACACATGTTTTCTTAGAAGCGGCCTTTTTTTCGGCATTCTCGCGAAGTTTCTCCACGACATCGTCGAAACTCTTTTCCTTGAATTCTTCTCCCGGCGAGTTCCTCGTATAGATGCCGTAGTCAATAGACTTGCCCCTCGTCTCGTAATCCGATCCTAAAAAAACGAAATTAAGGACGTTGTCATCCAGCTCCTCGACATCGCAAGCACCGGAAACGTCCTCGTCGAAATCCCACACGCTCCCATAGAATCTCGAAAAATCCTCGAATGAATAACCCGCCAGGGACGGTTCTGCGTCAAGCATGGCCTTAAGATCGACAAGCACGCTGCCGGCACCCGTCAGGCCATCCATGGTCCACTCGCGGCCCGACGGCATTATCCATTTGTCGGCATTCACCATTCCGCGCGGCAAGAGGACGCGCATGGCCCCGAGCACTCCCTTGTTCGATTCTTCTCTTTTCACATAGCACAGGCACTTGCCTGAAACGTCACATTCGACCTCTTCTCTACCACATCCATCAATTTCGCTGAGAATGTCATTACCCTTACACAGGTACGCAGTCAGATTGTTCCAAACTTTTTTACGCATGTCGATCGCCTCGCACGGATCGTCCTCGCAATCGTCCAACCTCTCCGAATACCAGGCCTTGAAGGCATCCAGATCGTCGAATTCCTTATGACCGTATACGACTTCATAACCACGGACCTGGAACTTGTAGGTTTCAAACACGAGCCCCTTCATATCTTTCAAATCCGTGACCCTCACGTTATACACCTTGGCTTTGCCTCCAGGTTTCCTAATGGCGACAACCTTCTCCCTCTCCGTGAATTTCGTGCGATCGGCCTTCGCGATATGAGACTTGAGCTCCGGACGCTTTTGCATCAAGCGAGTAACGTCTTCATCATCCATTTCATCCCAACAAGTGCAAAGTGTCGCAAACTGCGGCTGTTCAAGGAGAAGACTCACCCAGTCATAGACTTCAAGCAAATACCAATCGCACTTGTCGGCGTCTTCGGGATGGCCTGCAAGCCAGCTCGCCCAATCAGCTCCTTCTAAATCGTTCCACTTGTCCCAATCGCACTTGTCGGCAAACTTGGGCTGTTCCCTGAGCAACGCCTGCCAATCAAAGCCGTCGAGTTTGTTCCAATCGCAATGCTCGGCAAACTTGGGCTGTTCCCTGAGCAACCTCTGCCAATCATTGCCAGAGAGTTTGCCCCAATCGCAATGCTCGGCATATTCGGGATGCTTGACAAGCTGGTCGACCCACTCATAACTATGCCACCTTTCGGAACCGAGGATACTCGGGCGAGGCTTGGCGACAGAAGCGGGAACCGACTTCTTCTTGGCTACGCCACCATTGGCCTTCGCGGCGGACTTTGCCGTTGCCTTCGTCTTTGCCTTCAGCATCCTGCCTCGCTTGCTTGTCTCTGCCATTTTGCCCTCCTTTTATCCTGTTTTTGTCTGTCTTAATCACACTTCTTCCCAAGCCTTCTTCACGTTCTCCGCGATGAAGGTATCGAGAACCTCATGAATCTGTTTTTCAGTCGGAGCGTATAGAAGCCTTCGTGGCAAAACCATAGTGCTCATGGTGCGCCACCCAGAATTGATGTCAACAGCCTCTAAAATCGTCACCCTCGAACTCGAAATAACGATTCGAGAATAAATTAAGAGAAGAAGCTTTCAGCATCAGACTCAAACTTAGACTTCGACTTTCCGATCTTTTGTTTCGGTTTCGTGTTACTTGTCTTCTTGGCAATCTTCTTGTCTGTCTTTTTAGCCATAATTTTACTCCTTGTTTTTGTGCTCGCGTCATCGCCGTCGGAATCCGTTCCGGCGTCAGAGAAGAAAAGCGCGGCATCCAACACAACATCAGACTTCGGCTTTCGGATCTTTTGTTTTGGTTTCGTGTTACTTGACTTCTTGGCAATCTTCTTGTCTGTCTTTTTTTCTGTTTTTTTAGCCATCTTTTTACTCCTTGCTTTTGTCTGTTTTAATCACACTTCTTCCCAACCCTACTTCACGTTCTCAATGATAAATGTTACGGACGAATTGTCTGCCCGGTTGCGCGATAAAGCGACGTGTGCCCGTTATCCTGTGCAATCGCAACGGTGGCATCATTATCATCCGAGCCGCCCGGCGAAACCTGAACACCTACGACATTGTGATTGACGCGAATCGTACGCCAGTGCGTGCGATTCTGATTATAGAGCTCAACCGTCCGTCCGTCCCATTCTGCGTACAGCATGATTTTTTCTCCTTTTGGTTAGTCGTTGTCTGCCACTACTTGATATAACACATAATCAGCGCCGATCTTACATCAATTGTGAAAATTCTCCGAGACTCGACAGCGCGGAGATGTTCCCTGATGAGCACGCCCCATCAGACCGAATCGGAATAAGGAAGGAATGTTCTGGCCTTCTCTGGCTCGTCTATGTCCTCGTAAATAACACTGCCTTCAATCTGAAGCTTCGCCGACCTCGGCGACAGCGCAGCCATGGTCTCCTCGTCCACGTGGAATCCGATTCGCTTAGTGCACCCGTCCAGAACCTTTATGTCCGAATCGTAACCAAACATGTTTTTGCTGACGAATGCATAATTGTGCATAAACAGAATCAAATACAGCGGCTTCTCCCATTCAAAGGCCTTGTTGAATACGGAAAGAAGAGATCCTGGCTCTACAAAGCCGCCCGTCCGCCCAGGTATCAGGAGCCTTGCAAGCTCGTAATTCTCCACGAGCATGACATGCGGGCAGTCACCCGAACCGATGAATTCCTTGAGGGCTTCGCAGAAAGATGTCGGATCTGTGTTGCCGGGAACGAAGCGGACATCTTCCGGCAGAGATTCCGGACGGCGCACCTTCTGCGGATTGTAGTAGAGCGTCGGAACTTTCTGGAACATAAGACTGTTGATGCAAGACGACATGAAGCCGTTCCACACTTCCTCGCCAGTCACGTCGCCGCCCGCGTCCAACTCGCCGGCCTCGCCGGTTACAATCATGTTCTCGCCAGGATACTTTTTGCACCTGACGACGAACGGCGATCCCTCGAAGTCGTTCTCCAATCCCAGCGCCAGCGAAAAGACGACATCCTCTGTCGCCCCTGAGATGCATTCGCCAATTTCACCCGGCTGCGGCGGAAGCTTGGATCCGTTGAATATCCTGCACCTGATGTCCGTACCGCTGGATTTGACCGCCTTGCCGATTTCCTCCTGAAAGTCCGCCTCTGCTTCGCTCCGATAATCGATGTAAGGAAGAGAGAACTTCTCATTAGCCTCCTTGGCGCCGTAGGAATTGTTCCTGATTCCCTGCCCGACCACCAACTCGCTGGCTGCGAAGTTGTCGTCCGCCAGGATTCTCTCTTCGCCCGTCCCCTTAAGCGAAATTCGTATTGGAATCTGCTGAAGCATCTGGGGCAGTCCCAGGACAGAAAGGTTCGAAAGCGTCTGCGTGGCCAGTATGAGGTGAATTCCGTAAGCACGTCCCTGCTTGAGTATGTTGGCCAGGGCATCAGTGATCGCATCGCCGTTGGGACCCTCGAAAATCTTGTGAAACTCGTCGATTATCACGACCATGCGTGGCAGCCTCTTCCCTGAATTACGGTAGTCCTCGTATTTGCTAAGCCCGTGATAGAGCTTCTTGCGACGGCGGAATTCGCCCTCCAGGAACTTGAACAGTGAAAGCGCATAGTCGGGATTGTTGTGCGTGGTTATGCACCTTGCGTGAGGCAACCAGGCCTTTCCACCCTTCGCGTATTTCTGGAACTCGAGCCCGTCCTTGAAGTCGAGCAGATAAAGCTCAAGCTCCTCCGGGGAGTACTCTCTGCACATCGAATGGATGATGACGTGAAGCAGATTCGACTTACCAGATCCGGTAGCTCCGCCGAGAAGCGCATAGTAAAGCGCCTTCTTGGAATCTCCGAGCAGGAATCTCACGGGCTCGCCGTCATCATTCCATCCTATCGTCACATCGAACCCGTAGGTGGCGTCGCCGTTCCACACCTTTGATTCGCCAAACAGGTCTGTGAACGTACGCGCCTTCGGCTTAGGCTTGTTCCTCTGGGCATCAACAAGCTGTGACGCAAGGCGGGCCATAGTGGCGGGAAGCGGAGCCGTGTCCGGGACGACCTGCACCGTCACATTGTCGAATCCGGCGTCTTCCTCGGTCTTCGGCTGGGGATATTCTACGAAAGTCGTCTCCTTGCGATACTTGCGGAGAATCGAAGCCACCTGCTCGTCCGAATTGTCAAAGACGTGCACGGACCAATAGAACTGCATGCCGAAATCGGAAGCCTTCCTGGCCACGCGTACGAGCTCACTCGCCAGCCGCGTGTCGATCCCCTCCAGCGAAAACACCACGATGGCGCGGTATGGAATCGCCCTGCCCTTGCCTCGCTTTACGTATGACTTCCAGTCCGGGGCATCATGCGAAAACTGGCGATCCCGAACGATCCGATCCATTTCTCCGGAGAGATCCTGGACAAGGCTCTCACACGAAGGGACGCCGTCATCTCGGCCGTTTTCCGCCTGGTTGATCATGCGGAAAAGTCTGGGAACGTCGTGCAGGGCAGAGATGTCGCGTACGTGCTCCCCGAACGATTCCGTGTCTACGGAGACGAGCTCGCATTGCCCGACGGGCAGCACATAGGCAAGATGCAGCAACAATGGCGCTATATCTTCCTGCCGCTTGAACAGGATGTCTCCATCAAACGGGAATCTCTTAAGTTCTGGAAGCGAGACTGAGAAATTGATGTCGTCGAGTGCATAAGTTTTCTGTCCAAAACGGATTAGAGAGGGGAATATCTTCCCCAAGTTCGCATCCTCCGACGTCAGCTTGCCAGTCGCCTTGCTCCCCTCCGAGAGTTCCGTGGCTATCGACTCCGCTTCAGAAGTCAACATGGAGCAGGCCGAATGCAACTTATCCTTGAAGTCCTTGAATCCTTTCATCTTCTTGACATCGGCGGCTTCAAGGATTCCCTTGCTCCTGCATGCGCCCACGATCTTGCCGAACGATGACGACAGCGCAGCCGCCGCAGAAACAAAGGCCTCGGCTTCTGCCGCCTTGTCCCGGACCTTGGACAACAGCGCCCCAGCCTCTTTGCCTTGTCGCTCAGCCTTGTCCCTAAGTGCTCGGTCTGACTCTTCGCTTACAGACTTGGCATCCGATTGTTTTATCTTTCCCCTGAGTTCTTCCCTCACCCCGTCTGGCATTTCTTTCACGCAACTCACGAACGCCTTCAAGTCCTTCTCGGACTTGCGGGCGCGCTTCGCAAACCGCCCAACCTCGTCCTTCTTGGCATCGAGTTCAGAAATGTCGGCGGCAAGGGAGGAAAGCCCATTGACCTTCTTTGCATTTGAAATGGCCGATGTCAGCTCGGACATGCGGCTCGAGGCTTCGTCCAATGCGCCGATTTTCCTCTCAAGGTCCTCTACCGCCCCCTTCTTCATGGGTCCTCCGTCGGAAAAGCCCATGCCTCCGTTGACTGTCGAATCTCCCATGTCTCCTCCTTCTGTGTTTTTCCCTTTGCGCAAACCGTCCCTGCCTCGCACCGACGCGCGCCCTTCCTGCTCTTCAACCCGCATCCTAATGCGATTCCCGATTGATGCGACATCCTGGGCCATCGCTCCGAGTCCCCTGCAGGCGTCTTGCATCACCTGAATCACACTCTGTGCCGCAACATCCCCCGAACACGCCTCATCGTATCTGCGAATAGCTTGTTGATATTCTGCCAATGCGTCTTCAAACATTCTCCACTCCTCTCCCCTGATGATTACCGTCCGCGTTCGGCTATGCGCTCCTTGATGAGCTCGATCTGCCTTTTCAACATCCCGTTCGCGACGCCGACTTTGTCATTCAATCTTTTAAATGCGACGTCCATCGCCAACGACTTCTCCTTCCCGTCCCTTTCGGTGTCTCTCCTATCGTCAAGGAGCGAGGACAGAACGCCTTCCCAAACGGCCTTCCGTTTTTCATTGTCCGTACTCGCATTGTTTTTCGCGCTCATTATGAGCCCGTCCAGAGATGATAGGGCATTCGCCGTCTTTTCGTTTTCACGTCTGATTTCGCCTCGCACCTTTTCCAAAAAGGCATTGCCAGCCACGATGGCCTTTTCACAGTCTGCTATACTTGCTTTTATGGTTGCCATAATAATCACCCTAAAATCGGATTATTTGCCAGAACCCCACGAGTAGGACAGAACCGAATCTGCCTCGCTTCTAATTTCATCCCAATCAAATTTCGACCATTCTCTCTTTCGCCAGCCAGTGAAGGCATCAAGTATCTCCCCATAAGAGGACAATGCCTCTGCATAATCCTCATTGGCAGCTTTCTCAAGTGCTACTATCTCTTCTTTGCATTCGTCGCACAACTGCGCGGCGCGTTCCGCTATTTTAGAGACTTTGTTAACTATTGAATCCAATTCTTCCTTCTTAGCATTCCATACCCGCTTGCCGCTTTCGGCAGCCTCTTCCAGTTTCTTCTCAGCCATGCCCATTTTCTCACGTAGTGAAGACAATTTCTTCTTACCATCGTTAACGAAGTCCGCGTCCGTCGATTCTGAAACTCGTTCAGCGAAGCAATTAATGACTTCGCGGGCAGCCGAACACGATCCGCCCGCTTTTGACAAGACATCTTCTATTTTCGCCCCAACAGACTCCCTTCTTGCCTTGAGCTCGGCTTCTTTCTGAGCTCGCAGTTCCTCTGCTTCACGACGTTCACGCTCGATGCGG
>JBAXCC010000101.1:0-12092 GCA_037141675.1 bacterium
CGACCGCTCTGCGATCCCTTCCAGATTCCGCGACTTTATGTAAACGGCAAGATCAAAGCATTCCAATTTCCATTGCTTGTATCACGAGGAAAGTTCAGGCTGTAAGCCTGTCGCGTGAAAAGGGAGTGAAATTGATGCATAACCGATGGGGTAGGCGATAAGATGAGAATTGTACATGCAGCCCATTATAGCCTGACGCGGGATGGAACGGAGTTTTTCAACTGCGAGTTCAAGTTCCATACCGGGCTTTGTCAGGCCGGACATTATGTTTATCCCTTCTCGATCAATGATCGCGCCCGGGACAATATTTTTGGATCAAAGAACTTCGGAAAGGGCTTTGCTAACAAGTGCCTTCTCGCCTGTTGCAGGAATATTGAGCCTGATCTGTTGTTGCTCGGGCACGCCCAGTATATCCAACCGGAAACCTTGGGGACTCTTAGACAGTTGTACCCTCGAATGAAGATCGCGTTGTGGTATGTCGATCCTGTTTATCCGCCTCATGACTATGAACATCTGTTTCATAAGCTTCCTTATCTGGACGCATTGTTTGTTACGACAGGAGAGGCGCATCTCGATCAGTTCCGTAAGACCACTTGCCGTGTCGCGTTCATCCCGAATCCCTCGGACTGCAATTTGGAACGGTTGAATCTTGATGAAGATCATTCGGAGAAAGAATATGATCTTGTCTATGTTGGTTCGGACAAGGGGCGGCCTGATCGCCGGGCCTTCCTGCAGGAATTGAAGGTGAAGGGCGCGCAAGCGGGCTTGAGACTCGGTTTTGCAGCATGCCTTGGTTGCCCGCCCGTATGGGGTCACGAGAAAGATCAGTTCATTAAAAAGTCTTTGTGCGCATTAAATCTTTCAGATCGTAATGACATTGAGTTGTACAGTTCTGATCGCGTCGTTCAACTGGCGGGAAATGGACTCTGCACTTTTTCTGCTTCAACTTCAGGGCTGCAGGCACTTTATGAGCCAAATCAGGAGATGATGTTCTTTGATTCGCTTGACGATCTGGCTATGAAGGCGAAGCGTCTGACGCAACATCCAGATGAGGCATACTCAATTGGCCAAGCGGGTCGGATTAAAACACATCAGTGCTATTCAGGGAAAATGATCGGCGATTTTATGTGCACGTTCACTTTTAAGGGCACACTGGCCGGATTTGTCTGGCCGCACTAGCGACGTATTATTATGAGATGCCAACGCATTATGCAAAATTCGCCATACTGCATTGGACGATTAATGGGGCATAACTGGTGCATTTAGATCCTCTTCGTGTTTCAAAAGCACGGTAAATGTATGAACATTATTAAAATCTGGGGCGGACTTGGAAATCAAATGTTTCAATATGCGTTTGCGCAGGGCCTTGCGTATAAAACGGGTGAGCCTTTTGGGGTGGATCTCAGCTTCTATGACACCCAGAACCCCCAGCATCGTTGTTGTGTTCGGGCCTACGAGCTTGAACGAATCTTCGGTTTGAAGCCGATGGTTGTTGAGAAAGACGTAATTCGCAGGCTCAAAAAAAAATCGCCATTTAACTGGCTCGTTGGTCGGAATCTTCAGATCCATGCAATCAATCCCTGGCGTCGTGATCGGGATGAAAAATATCATCCCGAAATGTGGGACCCAGTTTGGCCCAAAGGAACCGATATCTATTACAAGGGGTATTGGCAGCATGAACAGTATTTCGACTTTATTTCAGAGGAAATAAGGAAAGCTTTTACCTTTCAGGTGCCAACTTCTGTGTATGCCCAAGGAGTGCTTAAGCAAATCACCGAAACCGAATCCATTAGCCTACATGTTCGGCGGACAGATTTCGTAGGCTCTGAGAATGAGGTTGGGTTAGAATATTATCAGCTGGCGGTACAGAAGATCCTCACGCAGCAGGCATTGAAGAATAAGCAGCCGTGCCTATTTCTATTCTCCGATGATGTGGAATGGGCAAAGAAAAATATCAGGTTGCATCTTCCGATGACCTGCGTGGACCAGACGAAGGATCAGGCGGATGACATGTTCCTGATGAGCCAATGCAAGCACAATGTTCTGGCGCCGCGTTCATCCTTCTCGCGTTGGGCCGCATGGCTGAATCCCAATGCAAAGAAGGTTGTTGTGTGATGCTTGATATTATATCCTGCTCGTGCTTGGGAATAATGTATGGATTGGGTCTGGGGTGATGATGCTAGGGTTGTAAGTGTAGCCGATCATTCGGTTGTGGCATTTGGCAGTGCAGCGACAAAAGAATATGTCAAACCGAGTTTCAGTTGGCTACATTCCCGCTAAATTCATAAGGCGGATTTAAACGATAACCAAAAAGGGCGTATGAAAATCAAAAAAATGCTTGGAGGGTTCCTATCGGCTCGTTTCAGGAAGGATTTGTCGATGTTCAAACGGCAGATGGGTGAAGGGGCTTCGCATCCGGTTCCGCTTGGGAAGATGTATCCGATCATGGACGATGCGAAGGCTGAAAGTGGGATTGGAGATAAGATTTATTTCTTCCAGGACTTGTATGTTGCTCAGGAGATCTTCAAAGCCAATCCGGCCCGTCATGTCGATATAGGATCTCGTGTGGATGGTATTATTGCCCATGTGGCATCCTTTCGGGAGATCGAGATGTTTGATATCCGTCCTTTAAATTCGAAAATAAGGAATGTCAAATTCACGAAATGTGATTTAATGGGAGGATTAAGTCCTGATTTGCTCAGCTGTACAGACTCCTTATCCTGTCTGCATGCGCTGGAACATTTCGGTCTAGGACGCTATGGTGATCCAATTGATGCAAACGGGCATCTGACAGGGTTTGAAAATTTGTCAAAAATGGTGAAAACAGGCGGGACGTTCTATTTTTCTGTTCCGCTGGGACCGCTCAGGGTGGAGTTTAATGCCCATCGTGTTTTTTCAATGGAGTATCTTTTAAAAATGGTACAAGAAAAATTTGAAATCGAAAAGTTCGCCTATGTTTCCGACAAGGGAGAGTTACATGTTGATGTTCCCTTCGACGGTGAGGATGCAAAGCAGAATTTCAAGTGTAAATATGGTTGTGCTATTTTTACATTAATTAAACGAGCCTGAGAAGCGGACATCAATGAATTTTTTCACAAAATGTAGAAAACAGATTCGCCGAATATCTGGGGAAAGAGCCTTTAGACGCGAATCAGGAACCCATAATTTCAGATTAATTCCCGGCTGGCTATTAGAAAGTATGAGAATTGGTTCTGATTTCTCTTCGCAATTTGGACAGGATTGGTTTGTTGCTACGCATGTATTTCCAAATAAAAAAGACGGGATATTTGTTGATGTTGGCGCGAATCATCCGATCGAAATAAATAATACGCTATTTTTTGAAAAACAAGGATGGACTGGAATCGCGTTTGAGCCACAAGCTGATCTTTGTGAATTATGGAAAAGCTTTAGGAAAACTCTATGTTTACCATTTGTTTTAGGATCTGAAAGAAAAAGTGTTTCATTTATCTTGCATGAAGCACATACGCTAAGTTGCGTCTCATCTGATAAAGATCAATCTGCATCATCAGAAAAACACTTCATTAGTGAACAGTATCGCTTAGATGATGTCTTGCGTGAACATAAAATCTCGCATGTTGACCTGTTATCTATAGATGTTGAAGGTTATGAGAAGGAAGTTTTGTTGGGCATTGACTTTCAAAAGATCGACATTACATGTGTGGTTATTGAAAATGACCGTATACGTGATGGAGATCCATTAATACGACAATTCATAAAGGCTGCCGGATATAGGCACATTGCCCGCTTAGATGGGGATGATGTTTTTATAAAACGTGGTAGTAAAACCGAAAAAGAATTTGCATTGAGTCCTCCCGTTCTGTCATCAAAGTCCAGCAATGAATATCGCGTTCTATAGTAGTTTTCCTAGCCAGATGGCAAATCGCTTATTTGCTGAAGCGAATTGCTCTTCAGGGGCGGGTGATAATTTGCTTTTACCGATGGTTCGTCTTAGAGAAGCTGCTCGGAAACGGGGGATTGAATGCCAGACCGCTGATATGGCGGATGTTAATTCATTCGATGCTTTTGTGTTTTGTGAAATGCCGGAGCCAGATAATTTTTATTTACTGCATGCAAAACAGAATAGCAAGCCACTATACTTAATGATCAGCGAAAACTATTTTATTTGGAAACCGAATTCCGATAAAAAGCGGTACAGCGTTTTCGATGTTGTTTTCACTTATGATGATAACGCTTTAGCTGACCCGCGTGTTCTAAAACTCAATTATGCGTTCGATTTACCGTGTTCCATCGACTGTTCAATTGAGCGAAAGCAAAAATTGGCGTGCATGATCTTTAGTAACCCAAAACGAGATCGAAAAAACCTCATCTATGCGCAGAGGCGTGACACTATCCATTGGTTTGAAAAATGGCATCCTGACGATTTTGATTTGTATGGGTTCGGATGGGATCGAGGCACGGCACCTTTTCAAACGTACCCAGTTCTACAACGGTTTCTTCGCCACACAGGAATAATAAAAATACTGCCTTGGAGGAAGTATCCTTCTTGGAAGGGTTGCGTAGTCCGAAAGCGTGATGTCCTTGGTAAATACCGCTTTGGGTTTTGTTACGAAAACACTGACAAAATCCCCGGATATATCACAGAAAAAATATTTGACGTAATGGTGGCTGGCACGGTTCCGGTATATATCGGAGCAGACAACACAACTCTTCATATTCCGCAAAACTGTTTCATCAATCGAGCGAGTTTCAAGGATCACGAAACCCTCTATGCATATATTGCAAACATGCCGGAGGCTGATTACATGACGTATCTGCAAAACATACAAAACTTTCTTTCAACCAGTCAGTCGAGTGAGTTTTCCATTACGACGTATGTGCAAACCCTGCTTTCTGTTTTTCAGCGCAACCGGAAGGACTGATCATGCCTCAATTTACAATGGAGGATATTCAGGTTTTTATACCAACGTACAACCGCCCGGGTATGCTCAGGGCGACATTGGAATCAGTGATTTGTCAGTCTGCGGGAGTCCCCCCTATCGCCGTCCTGGATAATGGCATGTTTCCTTCGACAAAAGAGACGGTTGATCTGTTTTCAAATTATAATGTTAGTTATCACGACTCCACCTCTTTGGGGCGCCTTGGTAATTTTTTACTGGCTCAGAGGTTGCTTTCGCGGAAATACGTTCTTTTTTTGCATGATGACGATCAGCTTCACCCGGACTACCTGCAGTTTGTCCTTAACGCGATTAATGCCCACGCGGAGGCCACGCTTGTAACCTGCGACGTAATTGAATGGCCGGTTGGCACGGCAAAGAAGAAAGTCCCTCATTTGAATAATCTTGGACATGTCTTCACACAGCAGGAGTTTGCGACATTTATCTACAATTCGGAACGTCCGTCTTTTTCGTTTGCCGTTTATGAATCCGAATCATTTAAGAAAGTTGACCTGTCTTCCATACTTGATATCTACGGAAAATGGGGCGACACGCCTCTCATGATTGAAGCTGTCGGAAATGGGAAGGCTATCATGTTTATGGACACGTGTGGTTGGGCGGGCGTGCACCCTGAGCGTGATTCGGGCGACCCCGCAACGCTTCCACCGTATTTTTCGTGGATCAACCTCGAAAAACAGTTTTGTGAACACATGGGGGATGATCCGCATACGTTTGCCGGACTAAGTTTCTGTATAATGAATTACCGACATCTAAAGTCAGGGTTTAAACGGCGGATTAAGAAGGGAGCATCCTTCCAGCAATACATTGCGGAGGCGAAAATCGCAAGCGCACTGACAGAGCGCTCTTTACGGTTCCGGTTTTTGTCCTGGCGGATCGTGCAAAAAATTTTTCTGTGGCTGTCGCATCGGCATTTTAGAAAATCGGCACGGCCTCTTTTCTGAGGATGGAAATAGAAAGAATGAAGCAACAATTGAATCGTATCTTGCGGAGCGTTCCTGCTAAAAAGCAGGAATATTTCAAGTGTTTAGCGAAAAACCGAATAATTTGAACAAGAAGGGTTTAGTTGCATATGGGGCAATGAGTTAAGATGTTGCCTCACGTGCAGAAGATTAATGAGCCCAATGCACATCTGGTGATGCGGTTTGGCACGTGTCTGGGTGGCTGTGAACGCGGGAAATATGCGAGCCAGTTCACTCTAGACGAGGATGGGGATTTGCGTGGTTAAGCAAGGCATCTGAAATTTTGTAATGGGGATGAGTACAAAGCCCTTTATCTCAAGAATAATTGAACTATGAAAGTATCCGTATTGATGGCTGTGTACAACACGCCGCAGAATTTTTTGCGGGAGGCGATAGAAAGCATTCTCAGACAGACGTTTGCCGATTTTGAATTCATTATTCTCGATGATGCATCTGCAACGGCGGCAGAGACTGAACGGATTGTCAGGCAGTATTCTGATCCACGAATCGCTTTCTATAAGAACGAGTGTAACTTAGGTATTGCGGAGAGTTATAATCGGCTTATCGGAATGGCGCAGGGAGAATATCTGGCGATTATGAACCATGATGACATTGCGTTACCCAGGCGCCTCGAAAAGCAAGTTGCTTTTATGGATGCCAATCTGAAGGTCGGTATTTGTGGTACAGGGTTCAAGCGCTTTGGGAATTTGTTTAAAAGAAAGACTATCATTTATCCAGAGCGTGATGCCGAGATTAGAGCATTGATGCTGTTTAAATGTCCGATGCATCATCCAGGCGTAATGATGCGTAGATCAGTGTTGATGGATAATAATATAAGGTATGATACGCGGTTTCTCTCCGTCAATGACCGGAAGTTATATTTTGATGTCGCCCAGAAAGCGGAACTCCATAATCTGCCTGACGTGCTTATGAAATATCGGCTGCACAGGTGGATGACAACACGACGAATAGCGCATTGTATTAAGAGGGAGCAGAGATTATTCCGCGAGGATTATTTTAAGTTTATGGACGTTCAGTTCAGTACAGACGAAATGCATATAATTGATGAATATCTTACCTGTGGGAAAACCCCGATTTACAACATCATCGTCCTGAAGAGAATGGAAGCAATACTCCTTCGATTGATGGAGGCAAATAAGCGGACTCGATTTGCAGGAGAAGAGGGCTTTAATAAGATCATCAAAGTCTACTTCTTGAGACGATGTCTGAATGCGGTTTTGTATGGAAGGGTTAGTTCCCGTGAGTTGATTAAATACAGCCCACTGAAGATTAGCAAGAACGAAAAACCTCTGTTGTTGTGGTTGTTGAACAGGCTTGTGAGACCCCAGGAGTTCTTGAAATGACGATTGTCTCTGTTGTTCGTGATTTTGGGATGTATGACCGATTAGTACGGGATAATCCGTTTAATCAGGACGCTACATTTTATACTGTTGATAATTGCGAGAAGAACGAAGGGGTTTCAGTTTGTTACAATCGGTTTTTAAATCTGTATGACTACTCGAAAGAGGATTGGTTCGTATTCTGTCATGAAGACTGGGAGATTCAGGAAGATTGGATAACTAGGGTTGAGCATTTATCAAAAGAGAGTCTTTATGGCCCTGTAGGGGCTCGGGTTGTTGGCAGAAAGAAGATTGTACTCGGACGAATAAAAAATTCAACAAAAGACGGATCTGGAATTCGATGGGTTGGAAACCATTTTAGGACAGGGGGTATAACAGGAACTTTCGATTGCCAGTGCCTGATTGTACATTCGAGTCTAATCCAGCGGACTGGACTGCGTTTTGACCCTAAGCTTTTATTTGATTTTTATGTGGAAGAGTTCTGTATCCATGCGAGGGAACAATATGGTGTTCTTTCTCGCATAATCGATTTAGCGTGCCAGCACTATTCATTTGGTAACATCCATTCGCGGTTTTTCGATGCTGTTGAATATGTTCGGGAAAAATATCCGGCGCCTCATGGGTGTTATTCATCAACAGCAAAGACGGTTTTTATTGGCACTCCGCATTTCTTTGATTTTCTGTTTCTTGAAAAAGAATTGATAATGCTCCTTTTTTCTCGATATATATATTATTCCAAGGTAACACAATCCAATCATCGCCTGATAAAAATATTCAAATTTCCAATATATCATGTAAAAGTAGCCAAGGACTAACTGCGTGAGAATATTTAAGAAAATAAAAAAATTGAATGGGACCTGTGAGATTTATGTAGGGCGGGTTCGTCTGTTCAGTTATAAAATTAGAAGGAAGCGCCATCAGGGTGAATCTCCGGGATCAGCACTGAGTTGTGGCTCATTTCCTCCAAGTCAACTTGCGAATAAATATTTAAAAGGTTTGCGCGGTATTGAGATCGGTGGAGCCGCGCATAATCAGTTTTTTCTAAATACTTTGAATGTGAATTTCACGGAGCAGACAACCTGCTTTACACGCGGTGAAATAGAAAATGCAGGGAATATCTTAAAAGTTGATATTGTTGCAAACGGGGATGACTTGCCATTCAAGGATAACACAGTTGATTTTGTTATTAACTCCCATGTTCTGGAACATTTCTGGGACCCCATTAAAACGTTGAAAGAATGGCTTCGTGTTGTTAAACCTAATGGCTATCTCTTTTTGATCATCCCACATAAAGACCGAACATTTGATAAGGATCGGGCACGAACGTCACTTCAGGAATTAATAGATCGTCATAATGGTATAGGGGCCGACCCTGGAACGCATGCACATTTTAGTGTTTGGGTCACTGAGGACTTTCTGGAGTTATGCCGGCATCTCGACTTAAAAGTCGTAGAGTTCCAAGATAAAGATGATAAGGTAGGAAATGGGTTTTCAGTGGTTATCCAGAAGGAAGGTTTTTCGCTGGCAACTTAATGACTGTTTTGAAATGTATAAGTCGATCCGGCAACTGCTGGCCTATACTGTTGTGATGTTCCCCTTGATACAGGCAGCGCGCTCGGCTCGCTGGAGTATTCAAATCCGTAAGATGCCTGCTAATCGGAAGCGGGTTATGTTTGGCACATAGACGTTGTCTATCGCTTAAGTGGTTCTCACCCCTTGTGCCCGAATTGAGCAGATCGTGAAGTCTCTCTTAATACATGTACATGTCTTCTATCCTGAGTTATGGATAGAGATGCGAGACTGCCTGAAGTGCATTCGCTCGTATTCGCATGACTTGTTTGTGACACTTTCGAATGACGCTTCCGGATTACAAGAGGAGATCACTCGGCTATTTCCATCTGCAAAAGTAGAGGTTGTTGAAAATAGAGGTTACGATGTTGCGCCCTTTGTTCATGTATTGAATCAGGTCAATCTGGGAGCCTATCACTATATTGTCAAAATACATACGAAGAGAAATAAAAACGAGGAAGCAACCATTAATGGATTCTCAGTTTCAGGTAATCGATGGAGGAAGCTTCTCTTGCGATTCCTTGAAAATGAAAAGTCGTTCCAGAAATGTATTGATGGGTTTGAAAAACACAAATCTGTAGGAATGATCTGTGACTTCCGCTTAATAATGTCGGTTTCTGCAGATAATGGCAAATTGCGTGCTTTAGTGGGAGACTGGGCAGGAAAAATGGGAGTCCGTCTTAATGGAGGAGAGCGATTTGTTGCTGGGACAATGTTCATTGCTCGTGCTAATCTGTTTGAGCAATTCAAGCGATTAAATCTCAGGATGTCGGATTTTGAATCGGGGCGTGTTGATCATTTGATGGGGGTAGCACATGTCATGGAACGGATCTTGGGTGTCCTTGTCTATTCGCAGGCTTGTACTATCACGGATTGTTTCACGCCCGTATGGGTGCAATTGAGTTTAACAAAAGGGCCTTTTTTCGCTAAAAAGATTTGGGCTTTTATTTATAAAGATAAAGTTACTAAGTCAGGCCGCAGAATTATCAAAATATTTAAGTTGCCTGTTTACACGAGCATCCCATAGTGGTTGAAGAACGCTGAAAGTCGACATGTTGTCTTAATAGAGGGGGAGCGTAGGCTTCAACAGGAAAATGATTGCTGTTTGCATCAAGCTCTTGGGTTTGTATGGCGGGCGGGGTTCTAACTGTCTTCGCTGAGTTTGTTTTTTGGGAACTCGGGAAGAATTGTTGAAATGACGGAATCCAACGAAGAAGAAAAGAACTTTTGTTGTCACTAATAGTCTTAAAACGACAATAGCTGATGCTGAAAAGATGATAACCAGACGGCTCTATATGTTATGAACGCAATAGAGGATTTTTAGGACAATATCTTCTCCCATGGGTTGTGCTACAAGTGGAAGATATCTAAAAATATGATCGTATAATAAGAGGTGCCCCCCTATAACTATATATGAATAAGTCGATCCAGCAGATTAGCGCCGACAATCAGATCACTGGTCGTGGCTATGACTCCAAAGGATTGCCGCGTCCTTTAAGTGAACGAGAGTTCTTTGAAGTTTCTGAGGAAATGGGATGCAATCAGAACAATTCGGACTACCGGAATCTTTTTAGGAATCTTGCTGCCTATATTAAAAAGTTGCCTACTATACGGTCTGCACTCGAGATGGGGTGTGGTCCGGGATATTTGCTTTATTGCCTCAACAAAATAGGCATAGACACTGAAGGAGTGGACGGGAATAGTTATTCCAGAGATTTTTTTACCCGCAACCATCCTGAATTTGCGCACAAATATCACCTTGATCCGTTATTTGCTGAAAAATATGAAAAGGCGGACGTATTTATAGCGATCGAATGTTTTGAACACATTCCAGATGCAAACCTCAATCTGATTATGGATAAAGTTTGTTGTGAGATACAACCCGAATTCATACTTTTTTCCTCTACCCCTCACCCTGATCCGGATCCGAACTGGGATATCCAATGGGGGCATGTAAATATTAAGCAACCGGATGAATGGCGAGATTTCTTTTTGAACCGTGGATATAAGCTGACAAAGGAAAAACCGCCAGTGACCGTATGGGCATCGCTTTACAAGCGAAAACGTGGGGGGCTGATTGACGTAAGTTGCTGCTGGTCTCAACTGCTTTGGTTGCTTGGTGGCAGAGCAAAGAAATTCACATAAACGTTCAGGGTATAATAGATTGTTGCGCACGTGTCACTTACTTGTGCTCTTGTGCGTTTCGTGGGCAAGAACCACGGATGACCACCGATAAACGCGGATTGAATTGAGAGGCAGAGCTTAACCATGAAGCGCACGAAGTTTTCAAGGATGAATTAACGTTCCCTTTGTGGTCTTCGAGAAAATCGTGGTGTTGACTCTGAATTGTGGGCTTAGCACAGAGGTACAGAGGAGAATTACGCGAAGCGAATACGTTAGTTCTTTGATTTTCGTGGGGTAAAACGGACCTGTCGGCCGGTCTGGGCAGCCCTTGTAAAGCGTAGGCGGAAGCCTGACACCAAGCAATGGGTGCTCCCAAAAACAGTAGACGTATCTCCTAAATATGGTAAGCTTAGAAATTCGTTGAAATTATTAGAGGCGTTACAGCGATTTTAGAGGGCTGGTTACAGAAAACGCGAATTGGGAAGAAGCGTTCTACCACGAAGATCACGAAGTTTTGAAGGTTGATTGAAAGACCCATTAGTGGTAAAGATTCTGAATACAAGGAATAATGGAATGCTGGAATCTAGGAATATTGGAAGAATGCAACGAATCTCTGGTTCCAAATCCCACCAATCCACCATTCCACGAATCCATTATTCCAATGAAGTTGAAAGCAAGGAGTTTTATGCAGGAATGGTTTGATAAGGAATTTACAGCAAAAGAAGTATATGGGCGCTTGTTCAAGAAGGCCCGTAAGTATAGCTGGGCACTGGCTATAGGCGTTTTTTCAGGCATGATGGTAGGCGGGACGTGGCTTCCTGTGTTCCAGGTGCTTCAACCGGCTATTATGCAGATGCAGAGCGCTTCGGGAGGAGGGGGGGGGCAACAACAGTCAGCAGTCAATAGTCAGCAGTCGACAGAGAGCAGGCAGGAACTAGCCGTCGGTGGGCAGAAACCTGCCAAGTTGCCCGGATGGTTTAAGGAGGTAGAAAAGGCAGCAAAAGTGTTGGGGGTCACAATCACAGACGAGAAGGGAGATGTGCGAACCTCATTTTTCATTATGATGCTGCTGATTGTTCCGTTGGCGTTGGCTTTCCGCCTGGGAACATTGTATCTGAACAACTACATGTTGCAGTGGGCGG
>JBAXCC010000102.1:0-12007 GCA_037141675.1 bacterium
CAGCCGCTGCCACATCCGTATGTGCGCCACCGGTCGGTTCTGGAATGATATCGTCCATGATGCCGAGGTTCTTGAGCGAACCGGCCGTAATCTTCAGGGTCTCGGCTGCGAGTGCAGCCTTGGTGCCATCACGCCACAAGATAGAGGCGCATCCTTCAGGAGAAATAACAGAATAGACAGCGTTCTGAAGCATCAGGATCCGGTCGCCGACTGCAATGCCCAATGCGCCACCGCTGCCGCCTTCACCTGTGACGATGACGACGATGGGGGTCTTGAGTGTTGCCATGAATTCGAGGTTGTGGGCAATCGCTTCAGCTTGACCGCGTGCCTCTGCTTCGCTTCCTGGATAGGCTCCCGGGGTGTCTACGAGCGAGACGACCGGCAGATGATACTTCTCAGCCAACTTCATGAGGCGCTTGGCCTTACGATAGCCCTCAGGGCTTGCCATACCGAAGTTTGCCTCGATGTTTTCCTCGATGCCGCGTCCCTTGCGGTGGCCGATGAGCATCACGCGCTCGCCACCGATGGTTGCAAATCCGCCGATAAGGCTACGGTCATCCCCGAACAGGCGGTCGCCGTGCAATTCAGCAAAGTCCTCGCACATAAGCTTGGTATAATCGCCGATGTTGGGGCGTTCAGCGTTTCGCGCGATCTGAACGATATCCCATGCGGTTTGTTTGACTTCCTGAACAGTTTCCTTCTTTTCAATTGTTTTCTTAGCCATGATGAAATTCCTTTTTTCTTAAATCGGACAGATCGTTTAACAGGAGCAACCTGCGTACCGAAGCACGCTTGCAAGGAAACTCTTCATTTCCTTGCGAGGCACGATATGGTCGATAAACCCATGGGACTGGGTATATTCTGCTGTTTGAAAATCATCCGGGAGCTTTTGCTTAATGGTCTGCTCGATCACGCGGCGACCTGCAAATCCGATCAGCGCCTTGGGTTCCGCGATGTTGAGGTCGCCGACCATGGCATAGCTGGCTGACACACCGCCCGTGGTGGGGTCTGTCAAGATCGAGATATAGGGGATGCCGGCCTCTTTGAGGCGTGCAATGGCTGCGCAGGTCTTCGCCATCTGCATGAGCGAGACAATGCCTTCGTGCATGCGAGCACCGCCAGAGGCGCTGACAATAATCAGCGGGATCTTTCGCTTGAGCGCCTCTTCGGCTGCCAGCAGGATACGTTCACCCGTGCCACTGCCGAGGCTGCCGCCGAGGAACTTGAAGTCCATGACGCCGAGGACCACAGCCATCTTCTCGATGGTCGCGGTGCCGGTCAGGATGGCTTCGCCCATACCCGTCTTTTCAACCGTTGCCTTGGCTTTGTCAGCATAAGCACCGCTTGAATCCTTAAACTTGAGCGGATCATTCACGCTGACCTGTGCATTCAGTTCCTTAAAGCTTTTCGCATCTGTTATCAATGCGATGCGCTCACGGCAGCCGAGACGGTCATGAAAATTGCATTGGGGACACACTTTGTCAGCCGCGTTCCACTTCGCCTTTTCAACATAGGTCTTACACGATGGGCAAACAGCCCAGACTGCTTCAGTTGGTACACGCAGAGGCGCCTCTGCCACTTTTTCAAACCATGCCATAATATTTTCTCCTTAGCTATGCTAGAAGAGCAACGCCTGCTCCCCCACAAGATTTAGTATAATAGCAGAAACTCACCTGCTCTGACAAGTATCTAAGCCGTTTAGAAGTTGATGCGTTCCTCTTCAATCACGAGTGGCTTATTTTTGACTTGTGTCCAAATGGCGCCGATATATTCGCCAATGATGCCGATAAAAATCAGTTGGACAGAGGAGAAGAAGAAGACACCAATGACCAAGGGAGCTAGTCCGACATTAAATTGGTTCCAATAGAGTAACTTGTAGATAAAGTAAACGATGGCGGCGATTAAGCTTAAGCCAGCAACAACAAACCCTAAAAAGGCGGCCAGGCGCAGTGGCAACTTTGTGTGGTTGACAAAGCCTGTCATAGCGGTGTCATAAAGGGTCGCAAAATTGTTTTTTGTCTTGCCGTGTTTGCGTGCTGCTTGCACAAAGGGGACTTCAGCGCGCTTAAAGCCGATTTCGCTGATCAGTCCGCGGAAATAGGGATAGGGTTCATGATATTTCTTTAGGGCGTCAACTACCGCACGGTCATAGAGTCCAAACCCTGTGAAGTTTTGGATCTGGTGGATTTCCGAACAGGCGGACAGCAAGCGATAATAGATGCGACGGAAAAGAAACATTAGCGGGTTCTCCTTGCTTTTCGGTTTGATGCCACAGACCACGCGATACCCTTCCTCCCATTTTTGAATAAAGGTCTCGATCAGCTCCGGGGGGTCTTGTAGATCAGAGCATAAGATAACGACCGCATCGCCGGATGCCTGTAATAAAGCGTTATATGGCGAGCGGATATGACCGAAATTATTGGCATTGAAGATGGCCTTGAACTGTTTATCCTGTGCGGCAATCTGGCGAATGATCGCTCGACTATTATCCGTTGAGCAATTATCCGCAACGATAATTTCATACGCATACTGCGGAAACTTCTTTAATACCGCCACGATACGATCATGAAATTCCTGAAGGTTGCCCTCTTCGTTATAACAGCCAGAAATAATCGAGATGGTTTTCATAGAGATTCCTTTTTTTGATGAGATATGAGAGTCCGTCGAATGGCGTCCTCAAGGAGAACGTTCTGAACAAGACCTAGTTCGGTTGTGGTTCTGCTCACAGAAGGGACATACCTCGAAGGGATGTGATGCGCATTTGATTTTTGTCGGACGATCACCTCGTTTGTGGTTCCTGCACAACTTCTGACAAGATGCGCCAAGTCAGAAATGGATAGTTCATGTTCAGAACCAACATTATAGGGGCGTCCATGCGTACCCTGCAACATAATTTTAAAGAGCCATTCGACTAAATCATCAGCATAGAGATATGATCGTAACGGCGTGCCATCCCCGTTGATCATAATTGGACGATTGTTTAAGCAATCGCGAATGAAATTCCCGATGGCAAAGTGGATGTCGAGCGGAAGATAGGGGCCGACAAAGGCGAAGCAGCGGGGAAGCAGCGCGACAAAGCCCTGTTTTTCACCTGTCTCGATGCACATCTGCTCGGCTTCCAGTTTCCCTTTCCCATACGCGCTGACGGGATTACAGGGGAACGCTTCGGGAATATGGGTCAGCTTAGGAGGTTGCACGCCATAAACGGCTCCAGAGCTTGTCATCAAGAATCGTTTGCATTCGCATTGCTTGGCGAAGTCAAGGACATGGCGTGTGCCATCGACAACAATCGAACGCATCTCATCGGGGTTTTGTTGTTCCAATGTTGCGCTAGCCGGTGTCGCGGCATGAATGATGAAGTCGAATTTTTCTTTCGGAAAGTCAAAGGTTCGGACATCGCCCTGAAGAAAAGATAGATTCTTGAGCGTTCTGAATTGCGGATTTGAGGCAAAGAAGGCTTTTGGATTACGGGAGAGTATGGTGAGACAACCTGCGTTAAACCGGCCATCAAGCAGCCCTTGCAGGATCGACTTGCCGAAGAAGCCTGTTCCGCCGGTCAGAAATAGTGAGTGATTTGTCATAGATGCGTATTGTCAGAAGTTGCTAAAGAAGATGAATGATGGGATTAGGTAGTCCCCACTTTGTGCGAATGTCGTTCTCGATCTGCGTTTGATTGAGTAGGGAAGCAATTAAGATAGGATAAAGCGTATCTTTGATTTTTTGAGGACTTGTGATCGGAACACCATTAAGCGACTGCCCCCAGTTGACAGGGTTTCCGTCCACGAAAGAGATAATGTTCGCGGTTGATAAAGATGTTTCCACAAGTAGCTTCATGCACAATTGCCCTGTACCCCAGACTATGAGGCTATTGGACAGGTCGAGCGTTTTTCTAATGTTCGCTTCAATTTTGTCAAGCAATTGCCCCGACGCAGCAATATAGTTCTTTGTGGCCTCTTGTAGCTTGTCATCCCACGCTTGGTTTTTCAAGAGGGGCTTCTTGTCATCACACCTGAGAAGTGCATAACAGGCTGGGAAAGGGTTTCCGGGCGATGAGAGGATTTCTTTTATACCTGAATCGATTACACTCCAACCTGAGCGTAGCCGGAACGCTAGGATAAGAGCATCTATTGAAAAATGGTTGATGTGCTCGGTGTTGAAATCCTGAAAAGGAGCTTTAAGGAATGGCGCATAGCGAAGGGCATCGGGAGTTTCAACATAACAGATACCTCCCTGTTTAACCACGGTCCTAATGACGTCGATTGCGATATCCATATCTAGGACATGCTCCAAGACATGCGAAAGGCAGACCACGTCAAAGCCTCCCAAATCAGAAAGCTGACGGGTAAGATAGCCAGAAGTTGCCTCAACGCCGCACTTTTTCGTGTTTTCGACGCAAGCAGGCGAAGGGTCTACGCCGTGCAGATTATTGTACCCTAAACCTCGGAATGCGTTCAATAGTCCGCCGTTAGCACAGCCGATGTCCAGAATACGAGCGTCCTTGTTTGGGATAAAACGAGCAATAAACTGGGCTGTCTTTGTCAAACGTTCCGAGTCCCAAGGCGTTTCCCCGCCACCACTGGAGGTGTCATTTTGATAGATGGAATGCTTAGCATAAAACACATCATAATCCGCTTGCGTGGCGGATATATCAGCATAGACAAAGCCACACGTTGTACAACAAATCACATCGTATCCAGAGGTCAAAGGATGACCTTTTGGCAAAAGAAATCGTTGGTGATGCAGGGTGAACCCCTGCCGCCCTCCACAGACAGGGCACTTTCGAGAAACGTCATGAGACATGATTATAGCAACCCTTTCATTTAGAGACTCTACAGGGCTCAGCGTTGCGGGATCACGTAAAGTACTGTGTCGAACGTGTGTTCCCCGTGCATGCGCAAATAATAATCGGCGGGGCAACTCCAGGATGAAAGCAAAAGTGGGAGATAGAAAAGATCTTCCGGACGGTGGTAAACGCTGACTGCCAACATGGGGCGGTCCTCTTCGATCGTTTTTCTCATACCGCAAAGGGCCTCTTCTTCAAACCCCTCCACATCAAACTTGATGTAGTTCGGTCGAAACCCGAAAAGAATTTCATCCAAGGCGATAACCGGAACCATTGTTCGGTTGCCCTTTGTTGGCGATGCGTCCTTGAGCGCTTTTGACGACTCCGTGCCGTCTTCCAAAAAAACCGCGCTATCGCATGAGCGTCCAACGCCGCAAGGGAACAGGAGCATTTGTGGCGCATAAGGCCCGTGTGCGCGCACGCGTTTCACTAAAGATTGGAAGTTTCTCATGTCAGGCTCGAATGCCAATATACTCTCCAGTCTGACCTTCTGATTGTGCAAGGCATCCAATGTGTCACCGTCAAATGCGCCGACATCCACAAACCGGTAGGGTTCTGGAAGTAGTGGCACATCACGAGGCATGTATTGAGCCTCTGGTTCTGGCTCAGGCACCCCTGCGTGGTCACCAGTTATGCGGTGCCGGATCTGGCTTCTGTAGATATTCCGGCTACGCGCATCCGACCACAACTCGTCAGCGGCTCGCACTTCTTCTGCCCGAGCCTTAAGATAATCAGGTTTGGCCAACCAGAAAAACGTCTCTTCGAAATCGTCAGGGCACGAAAGATAAAAGGCTTCAAACGAAAGAATAGATAAAAACCCAGCGTCGTCGAGACGGCGTTTGATATCTGAAAAACGGGCGTTTGTTTCACGGTTAAAAACAGCGACAATCACCGTGGCATTGCGTGGCAAGGCAGTGTCGGCAAGTGTCAAGACAGGGACGCCCTCAACAGATCGAGTTTTTGCGTGCTGATCAATGAATGCAAGCGGCTTGTGTCCCTGTTTTGATAGGGCAAGGAGAACCCTCCGTCCGGTGCCGCCTGCACCGTAAATGAGGATCTCTTCATTGGCCCTCAGCGGTCGGATTTCCGTCTCTAGGTCGAAGAGCGATGAATAAAAATCAGACATAATATAAGCCCATTCCTTGTGTAAGTAGGTCGGAAGGATCTGACACAACCCAGTCTGCTCCACACTGTGAGAGTGTGGCAACATCACCATACCCCCAGAGGACGGCTGTGCTATTGAAGCCTGCTTCTCGCGCCGCATAAACGTCCTCCGGGAGATCTCCAATCATGAGGCACCTCTTGTGACAATATCCCCGCTCATGGGCGGTCCGCAGAAGCAAAGAAGCTTTTGTCAATCGTTCTCCGGGAAATGAATCTGGAGAAAGGATTGCATTAAAACACTTCCATCCTTGTTTGTTGACGATCCGAGTGGATGCCAAAACTGGCTTATTGGTTGCCACATAGAGAGGCACCCCAGCAGATGCAAGCTCAGATAGCAGAGGGTCAATTCCCTTATAAGGTGCGGTTAGCGGATAGTCCGATTGGTCATACCGTCTGCGGAACGCGGTCACCACAGAGACAAGTTGTTCTTCTGAAAGGCTCGGGGTCATGGACCTTATCATTATATCGAGTGGCGGTCCGATTCTAAATCGTTCGGATAGGCCATCCGTGTTGATGCCTTGTTCAAGAAAGGCTTCAAATAGACAGGCACGAATATCAGGAGCGGAATCGACAAGGGTACCGTCGAGGTCAAAGAAAATGGCCTCTGGCAGAGAAGTCACAGACTTACAGTTTGTAGATGTTGTTTTGCATTTCATGGGGAGACAGAAAGGGGAACATATCCTCTAGGGATGGAGAGACGATACTGCCGTCCTCCAAACGACGTGAGGAAAGTTTTGGGGAGAACGTATACCCAGGTGTCAGTTCAACATCGCAAAATACGGGCCCAGGGGTCTCCAGAATCTCGCGGATTTTCTTTTCCATTCCGATGTGCGAACAGATTTTGACATAGGGGATGTCAAATGCGAAGGCAATCTTCTCCCACTCTGGGAAGGTGACCCCTGAAGCGTTGTCACAGCCCGTGTGTCTTGCATTAAAGAAATGGTCCTGTGTTTGCCTAATAGAACTATATTCCTTGTTGTTGTAGAGGAACAATTTAATGGGGAGTTTATAATGTTTGATTGTTTGGAGTTCTTGTACGTTCATCATCAGGCTGCCGTCGCCCTCTAAACAGACAACCGTCTGATGGGGTGGGGCTTTAAAAGCTGCTCCAATGGCGGCTGGTAGCCCGAATCCCATTGCGGCACAACCAGAGTTTGCAAACATACGTTGCCCACGTTTAACAATGCCTACTTGGAAAAGTGTGATGCTGGGTGTTGCATTGGCGCAGGAAACAACGGCCTGTTCAGGAAGGTGACGCGTGAGTTCTTCCGTAAAAACATAGGGGTGCACCCCTGTTGAGCAACTATGCCATTCGGGGGACACCCCTGGATAAGCGTTCTTCTTGCTCATGCACCAATCCAACCAAAGAGGCCACTCGGGGTTGTGTAGGTCTTCCACAAAAGGAGATAGCGCCTCTAGAAAATCAACAAGATCGGCTGTGATCGTGTGCGTTGGCCGAACATTTTTCTTTTGCATCTCAGCTACATCAATGTCCACTGCTATAAATGTTTTTGCTCGCTTTGCAAAGTTTTCCCAGTTGTAACTGGTTTGCCGGATATTATTTCGGGATCCTAAACAAAGTACAAAATCCGCATTTTGCAAGGCGATATTGCCGGAACGGGTTCCAATCGTTCCGATGCGTCCGACCGAACAAGGATGGTCTGTTGGCAACAGGTCGAATCCTCCTAAGGTTCCGAGAATAGGCCAACGCAATACATCCGCTAGTCGCCTAAATTGTTCAAATGCGTTGGATTGCCGAATCCCGTGCCCGGCGATAATAACGGGTGAATGCGCTTCGCGAAGCTGTCCGATAAAGGATGCTATCTGATCGTCAAAAGTTACTACTGGGCCTAAGGGCTGTTGTGGGTATGCACGGAGTAGCTTCGGATCAATCTCTGCAGACTGAACATTCAGGGGAATGTCTAACCAAACCGGTCCTTGGCGTCCGCTTGTCGCTAGAGAAATTGCCTTCTCTAGCTCATAGCGGATATCTTCAGGCCGAACAACCAACGTTGCATATTTTGTGACAGGGCGCACAATGTCGATAATGTTGATCTCTTGGTCGCCGAGTTGTCGAAGACCAAGGTCAGGACAAGATGCGATCGTGGTTTCGAATTTGACTTGCCCAGAAAGGTAGAGAGCGGGAATAGAGTCGAGCCACTGGCCGATGACCCCCGTTAAGGCATTTGTGCCTCCTGGGCCTGTTGTAACGCTCACAACGCCTAATCTGCCTGATACTCGCGAGTTACCTTCCGCTGCAATCGCCGCTGCCTGTTCATGATGGGTACACACATACTGGATGCGCTTTTCTGACCCGAGGGCATCGTTCAAAAACATCGCCCCTCCGCCAGAAACCATGAAGATGTTTTGGACGCCTTGATCGGCCAACGTCTTAAAAATGTAGTCTGCAACACGCATAATTCACCACTACTGCCAGACCGCAGCACTACTTTCATGATATTTTATTAACTGTTGCACTAACTCGGTCTTGAGACGTGTCAACTCGTACCCGGGATTGTATGAAAACATTTCGAGAAGCGATTCCGTTGCTATGTTTCCATCATGCCATTTCCCGCCCAATCCAAGCAGTGTCGTATCGGTATACTTCACATTGTGCGCAAGCGCGACCTGGAGCAATGATTTGGCGGTGCCATTCTTGTTATGAAGGTGTATACCAGACTCAACTCCTTCAGTTCTGCATATATCAATAACATCAGCAACATACTTTGGAGTAAAAATGCTTTCAGTATCGGCAAAATAAATGACAGGAACCCCCATTTTGACTGCAAACTTGGCAAAAGCGGTTGTTGTGTCGATGGTATTGCGGCCAGCACTTGTAAAATTAATCCAGACTTCATAGCCCAATTTTTGAATGTCCTCCACGTGTTTCGCTAGGACATCCAAATCAGTCTCTTTTGAGCGCGTGAGGATACGTACGGCATCAACAACAGAGTCAGCCGCAGGCATGAGTGGCACAAGAGGACGTTGAATATCGCGCATCGCAGAGAGTTTCAGAAGGTTTTTCGTGGCACCAAAAACCTCAATCAGTTCATCGTTACGAACGCTGCAATACCGAACGATTCCCCGATGGGGGTCTGCTTCTGGATTATGGAAAAATCCGAGCTCCAGATAGTCAAAGCCCGCAGACTCGACGAAACGATAATATTGACGCATGAATGTGTGATCAAAAAACCAACCCGTTTGATAACCCACTTCGCGAAGCGTGCAGTCGAACAATGTAATTCCGTTAATCATAATGAAAACTCCTTGCCGTTTTTTTCACAATCACACATCAACGCTTGATTGCATGAAGTGTGCCACATCCTTCTGTTGAAGTCAAGGGACTCAATGTTTTCAAAAACCAGCCGCATTGGACAGGCGAAATTCGTTAACGATACACGGCTTATGGGTTTTGTCGTCCCAGCCGACTGTCATCCAGCGGGCTCCGTCGCGGAAGAGAATCAGGACGCGGCCATAGACCTGATGCTTGGCAAGAACCTTAGGGGCCTCGTCATCACGCTGGTAGTTGAGCTTGGGATCGGCCAACAGAACGTTGTCTTCCGTCTTTCGTCCCTCCACACCAATGACGAAATCAGGGTAGAAGCCCCGTCCATCTGGCATGAGGACGTTGACAGCCCACGGCTTGTGGGGCTCGTTGCGATGCCACCATTTGATCGCGCCCGTCATATCGCGCTCCAGCACATCAACGAAAGCGCGTTCCCACGTGTTGAGGCCTGAGGGAACAATCCCGTACACGTTACGCATAGCGATCGGTAATGGCTCGTCAGAGGCGATCTCGCTGGGTAGGTCTCCAGTCTCCCGGATTTGCTTCGTCTGGGCGAGGGCCGCCTTCTGAGCCTCGACAAGTATTTCAGGACTGGAGGCGAGTATCACATCGAGAAATGCGGCGATGCGTACGGGGTCGTCCGCGCCGTCCATCGTCTCCTCACACATCACCATCTGCATTTTTTGGAGCAGAGCCTTGCGCAGTTCACGGCAGTCAAACACCTTGTTGCGTTGCAGGAGCGCACTGGCGGTACGGGCGGCTTGATCGGGTGAAAGATCCGCCGCAAAATTGAACTCCTTTTGAAAGGTGTGGCAAAAGACATCGAGGGTGCGTTTCTCTACCGCGATTTTATTCTTCAGGGCATCGAACAGGGCGCGCACCGGTATCATCATGCGGTTGGCGCAATCCTCTTCCGTGACATCGTTATCGGGACTGACCTCTTGCGTCTTGAAACGTCGGGGCATGTCGGGGCGCAAGGCGTAGCGGTGCACAGCGACTGGCCCTGCAACGGTCACGAGGCGGCTCGTTTGATAGGGTTCCGGCTCGTCCGGTTGGTGCATATCTCCGAAGAAGCCGGAGAAATTGAAATCAGTCGGCTGCAACGTGCTTGTCCCGACCTCTGCAACAGGTGCGTCCGTATAGCATAAGGGCGCGGGCGCAGACGCCAGATTGAAACTGGTCTGACCGTTCGGCGCGACGCTGGCAATGGCAGTCGCGTCGCCAATGCGGTATGCAACGGTGGCTGTGCTCGCCTTTGCATATTCGGTTTGGATCTGGTTGATCTTCTGTCCGGCGATATCCAGTCCGGTCTGCGTCTCGGCATCGGACAGAAAGACGTAGCCGTAATTCAGCGGCGCAGGCAGCGATTTTGCGCGGGCACGGGCATGCAACAGGCGGTGGACGCGCAGGATGCGCCCGACAAGCTGGACGCCGAAATCAGGGTCCCGGCTCGCCCGCATGGAGACGAGGGTGAAGGCGCGGGGTGCGTCGAAGCCCAGCGCGACGGCCATCTTGAAAATGAGTACTTCGCGGCGTTCGTCGTTGGCGAGTGCGAGGAGCCCCGCATCAGGTTCGTCTGCCGTGTGCACGGCGATCTGCTCGGCGGTGAAACCGAGGCGGATCAGTTTATCCTTCAGCGCGTCTACGCTCTTTTCGGTCGAGTCGGCCTGCACGAGCAAGAGCGGGACAAGAGGGACTTTGATGTCGGACAAGAGTTTTTTTAACCCGCGATGCGCAGCTACGCCGTCGCGCAGGGCGGTGCCCTGCAGATCGACCAGCGAGCGCTTTTCCGGCTCCACAAAGTAGGCGGCGCACTTGACACCGGACTTGATAAGCCCTGCGTCCACGGCATCGGTTCTGCTGACGCGGATGCGCTGCAGCTCAGCGATCTCCAAGGCCTTCTCGAAATCCTTCACGTCGGTGTCGTCGGGCGTGGCCGTGATGAGAATGGTGTATTCGGGTTTAAGGACCTCGCGGAAGAACTTTGCGGCGAGCGTGTCTTTGCCGAAACCGTGGTGTGCCTCGTCGACCACCACGCCGATACGCAGGCCCTGGTCACGCAGTGCTTCGATCAGGGTGTCGACGGACGGATTGTTGTCGCTCTCCTTGCGGACGTTGCGCTTGTCTTTGACGCGCGTGGCGACGGTCTGCCATGTGGTGATGAAGACATCGCCCCGGCGGCTGCCCGCGACCGCACGGTCGTCCGTCAGCTCGCGTAGGCGCAATCCATGGAACTGTTCGCGCAAAAAAGCTTCGGACTGTCCGACCACGCCCTTGAACGGTGCAAACCAGAACCAGACCACGTCCTCAAGATGCGAGAGCCGCTCCACGATAGTCCCCGCCATCAGCGTCTTGCCCGACCCTGTCGGAGCCTCGATGAGCAGGTAACCGTTGTGGTTCACGACCTTCGCACGGTCAGCAAGGTTTGTTCCAGCCGCGTCAAGCAGCACCTTGGCCTGAGCAAAGAGCTCAACACCGCTTTTGACGGCATCCTCCTGAAAACTTTTGAGGGACTGGATGCTCATACGGAACCTTTCATGCCGAAACGGCGGGCGAGGCTCTCGGGGATCGCCTCGTGCTGCACGTGTGAAGCTCGGAGGTGCTGGCCCAGGGTTTCAGGCTGCCAGGAGTAGAGTGTCACGGCGGCGCAGTCTGCGACCGCTTTGCGCAGGTCTGGAAGAAGCGCGGCCGTGAAGCGCGGCACATAGATTAGG
>JBAXCC010000103.1:0-11995 GCA_037141675.1 bacterium
TGGGGAACAAATCAGTCACCTTCGTTGCACCGGATTCGCAAAAAGACACCGAGGTTCCTGCTCCTCTGGTCAAGGGTTTCCCATTGACAGCCGAACAGGCTGTTGCTTTACAGAAGGCATCGGCAGGTTCTGTCACACGCGACATCATGCTCAATGCGACGCAGAAGATGACCTTTGTGCGCATTCCTGCTGGTTCATTCGTGATGGGCAATGCCAAGGGGTATCGTGACGAGAAGCCCTTGAATGCCGTGACGATTGACAAGGCGTTTTGGATGTCCACAACCGAAGTCCGAAACCGTGATTACTCGCTCTTCGATTCGGAACATGATTCGCGTTACATTGATGAACATGGCAAGGATCACGCAGTGCCCGGTTACATTGCGAACCATCCAGATCAGCCGGTTGTGCGTATCAGTTGGAAGCAGGCGATGGAGTTCTCCGCATGGTTCAGCAAGACATACAAGGTCAAGGCAATGCTGCCGACAGAAGCGCAATGGGAATATGCTGCCCGTGCAGGAAGCGACACTCAATTCTTCTACGGCGATGCGGATACGGACTTCGGAACCTTTGCGAACTTGGCAGATAAAGACGTTCAGAATTTTTATACGTCCTGGGATGGTGGAAGCAAAATTCATAAGCGCCGTCCGTATAAGCTGGAACAGAACTATCCGCTGTATGATAGCCGGTTTAAAGACAACTGGTTTGTGGTGGACTATGTTGCACAAGCTAAGCCTAATGCGTGGGGGCTTTACGATATGGTGGGCAATGCCAATGAGTGGACGCGCTCGGACTATCTGCCGTATCCGTATAAGGAAGCAAACAATTCGTTGAAGACGGATGTGAAGAAGGTCGCCCGCGGCGGCTCATGGGCGTGCCGTCCACGCGATGCAGGCTCAGCCGTGCGCTATCCCTACGAGGCCTGGCAGACTGTGCATGACGTCAGTTTCCGCATCATCCTTGAGGATTAATCTTCAGCCCTTAAAATCCCGGAGATGCCCGAGGATCGAGAGGAAGCCGCGCCAGAAGAACTTAATATCTTCGACAGGGTTGCGCATGGAGATCAGGCGGCGGAAGATGGCTTCCGGATGGAGGAAGCCTCGGTAGACATCGCGGATCGCGGTCTTGATGCGCTCTTCCGAAACTCCGGATTGCATGACCTGCGTGCGCATATCGTAGTCGTCCCAGTCACGTGTGAGTAACTTGTTGTATTCTTCGAGTTCCTTGAAGAGTGGCGTGCCAGGGTAGGGGATGACCATGGTGACCTGCAAGGTATAGGCATAACCCTTGCGCAAGAGGTGACGTGCGAAACAGACCGTCTTTTCAATCTCTAACTCGCCTTCCCATGGATAGCCGAACATCACGGTGACGTGGACTGCCAAGCCTGCTTGGGCCGCAGCCTTTGCACCGGCTTCGATCTGATCAATGGTCACTGCTTTTTTCAGCCGGTCAAGCGTGGACTGATTTGCGGATTCGAGTCCGAAGAGCACGAGACGAAAACCGGCCTTCTTCATGAGTCGGCAAAGCTCTTCATCCAAGGCGCCAAAGCGCATATTGCAGTCGATCTTGACCTGCTTATTGAGCTTGCGCGCGATCAATTCGTTGCAGAATGCTTTCAGCCATGCACCTGCGGGGAGGCAGCCTGTGTCGTCCATGATCTCGCGTACGCCATACGTCTTCACGAGATGTTCGATTTCATCCACGACCTCTTTTGCGTCCCGGGTGCGGAAGGTCGGATAGAGCGTCGTCCAGGAGCAGAAGGTGCACTTGCCATGCCAGCAGTCGCGTCCGGACATGATATAGGTGCCGGGGATTCGGCTGTAGTTGCCATTTCTGTCGGCATAGAGCTTCCACTGGGTCAGCTCGCGGTCAATCCAAGGAAGTGTCTTTAGATCATGATCGAGTTTGAATGTGCCGGTGTTTGTAACGGTCCCGTCAGCGAGGCGTCCATAGATGCCGGGTTCGAGAGGGACAGAAGAGGGAGAAGCGAGGTGTGCGAGCAGATTGACCAGCAGAAAGTCATAGTCGCCGCCCGTGAGGATGTAATCTACAGGGCAGTTCGCCATGGTTTCCTCAGGCATGGCAGTCACGTGGTCGCCGACGATGACGATAATCATCTTGGGAAATCTTGCTTTGAGATTCTTAATAATCTGCCAATGGCGCTTAATCACAGGCGTCTTGGTCTCCAGCATCATCACGTCAGGATTGAATGCGGCGAGTTTGTCATTAAACTGCTCAGGCGTCCATTCTGATGCGATACCGTCGAGCCAAGCCACTTCATGGCCGGCCTGCTTGGCTTGGGTGGCAGCGAGGGCGGGTACGACAGGGTAAATGAATGTCGGGCGGTTAAACCATTGAAACTGCCGATTTTGTCCCAGCAGAGGAACTCCCTTTTCAGATGACAGTGGCGGATAAGCAATGGCAATTTTCATAGATGAATTTGTAACCGTATAACAATTGGTTCAAAAGTATACTGGTTTTCGTGGTAATCGGCAAGTGAGGAACCATTATTGAGCATTGCTTTTTGAAGATGCAATCAGTAGACTACCGACAACAAAACATTGTAAGGGAGATATCTCATGAACGTTCGCGTCTTAATGTCTGCTATGATCCTGTTGGCGGTTGGCTCTTATGCAGGGGAATTAAAGCTTGCGCCTTTTTATTCAAGCAATATGGTTTTACAGCGTGACAAGCCCATTGTCATTACGGGTACAGCCGGCGCGGGCGAAGCAATCACGGCTGAGTTTAGAGGGGCAAAAGCGCAAAGTGTCGCAGATGCGAAGGGCGTGTTCAAAGTAACGCTTCCTGCGCAGAAGACGTGTCGGGAAAATAGCGTATTGACGGTGAAATCCGCTCAAAGTACGGTCGAGTTGAAGGATCTGCTTGTGGGCGATGTGTGGCTCTGTGCTGGCCAGTCAAATATGGAGATGAATCTGCATAGTTCGAATCCCGGGGAGGATATGCAGAAAGCTAATTATCCGCTGATGCGCCGGATTAAGTTCCAGCGTGTCACGTCTCCTTTCCCCATGAACCCGATGCAGGTGGCGACCGAAGGTGTTTGGCAGGTTGCAACGCCGCAAAGCGTCGGGGGCTGGACCGCAGTCGGCTTTTATTTCGCCCGTATGATTCAGCGTGAAAACCCGGATATGCCGATTGGCCTTTACGATTGCAACTGGGGCGGATCACCGATTGAATGCTGGATTCCGATGGAATCCTGGGCTAACTTCCCTGCACTCAAGAACAATGCGAATGAAGTTGCGAATCGGGATAAAATCGTCACGGAACGGTTGGAAAAGTATCTTCAGAATGTAAAGGCATGGAGCGATTTAGCTCAGGTAAACATCAAGGATAAGGTTGGCTTCCCCAATCCGCCGAACGCAGACCTTGGTTATGGCAACTCTTCGACCATGTATAACGGCATGATGGAGTGCCTAACGGTGACGCCTATTGCCGGTGCGCTTTGGTATCAGGGCGAGTCCAATGCCGGACAATTGGATTATGACATCAAGATGGATGCCCTGTTTTCGGGCTGGCGCAAGGCGTGGGGCATCGACTTCCCCTGTTACGTTGTGCAATTGGCGTCTTTCATGCGCCCGAATGATGACCCGGCCGGACGCGACGGGTGGGCGGTTTGCCGTGAGACGCAATCTCTCGCGTTGCGCGCGATTCCCAAGACAGGGATGGCGGTTGCAACAGACATTGGCGAAGAGAGCGACATCCATCCGAAGAACAAGTTCGACGTGGGTGAACGTCTGGCCCGCTGGGCGTTGCGTGATATTTACGGGGACACGAAGGTCGCCGTCTCAGGTCCACTCTACAAGGCGATGAAGGTCGAAGGCGACAAGATCCGTATAAGTTTTGACTATGCCGAGAGTGGACTGATGGTGGGCAAAAAGAGTGGTAGGGCGCTTACAGAGGATGTAGTCGGCGGGAAGCTGGGTGGATTTGTGATCGGCAACAAGGAGGGGAAATGGGCTTGGGCGGAGGCAATCATTGATGGAACAGCTGTTGTTGTTTCATCCCCGGACATCAAAGAGCCCGTCGCAGTCCGTTATGCGTACTCGAACAATCCGGTGAAAGCCAACCTGTATAATAAGGCTGGGCTTCCGGCATCCCCCTTCACGACGGAAAAGATCAAGTAGCAGATCTCATGTTTTTCATCGATTTTAGCTCTGCGCTTTCTTGACTTTTTTGCTTAAAAAATAGATAATACCTAACCTTTATTTGTGTAAAGGGATAGGCCATGACGCTTTGGGTGGGTCATACATGAACAATCGGCAGTTTTAAGAGAAGGAAATAGAACGATTATGGATGCTCGCGAGACTAAATTGGCAGAAATTCGGCAACGGCTCAAAGAACTGTTGGTTGAAAATTTAAATCTTCAAGACGTGACAGTTGACCAGATCAAGGATGATGCTCCACTCTTTGGTGGGGATATTGGTCTGGATTCTTTGGATGCTGTAGAGATCGTGGTAATTCTTCAGCGTCACTTTGGTGTTGAAATCAAAGATATGGACATTGGCCGCCGTGTCTTCCAGTCAATTCGTGTCTTGGCAGAGTATATTTACGAAAAGACCAATCCGTAAACGCGCATGCGTGAAAAAGTGACAATAACTGGGCTTGGCGTGCTCTCAGCTGCAGGTGATGACATTGCGTCATCACTTGTAACATTTCAGGAGGCCATGCGCCCGCCAGTCGTCAATCATTCGCTCGATGGTCTTGAACAGACGTTTCCGATGTTTGCCGTTCAGGCAGACATGCCTGACGTAGACCGGACCTATCATCTGGCATTGTGTGCGACACGCCAGGCTCTGGCTGATGCAGGTCTTGATCAGATGCCCTCTGGATTTCGTTTAGGCGTCTGTGTTGGGACCACGGTTGCTTGCCAGTTGAATGACATCCCCTTTTATCGGAGTTATCGCGAGACGGGGCAGCCTCCTTTGGAGCCTGTACATCGCTTTATTGCGGGGAGCTTGGCGGAGCGACTTGCTGACGCGGTAGGAGCAGAAGGCCCGGTGATGACCGTGGTCAACGCCTGTTCGTCAGGCACGGATGCTGCTGGGGTCGCCTGTTCCTGGTTGAATGCCAATCTGTGTGATGCGGTGATTGTGGGCGGTGCGGACGAGCTGAGCAAAATACCGTCCAGCGGTTTCTGGTCCCTCAGTGTCAAGAGTCCTGCGCTCTGCAAGCCGTTTGACCGCGATCGCCAAGGACTGAATTTAGGGGAAGGCGCTGGCATAGCCATTTTAGAACGTAAGGCATCTGCGATTCAGCGCAAGCGTTCGACAAACCTTGAGGTGGCGGGTTTTGGTGCGGCAGCCGATGGTTATCATCTGACCGCGCCGCATCCGGAAGGGTTTGGTATTGAGCTGGCCATACGTGCGGCGCTCGCCGATGCAGGAATCCAGTCGGAGCAGATTGATTTTGTGAATGCGCATGGTACGGCGACCCGTGAGAACGACCGCATTGAAGGCAACGCGCTTGCGCGTGTATTTGGACCCTCGGTCCGTGTGGTGTCAACAAAAGGATATACCGGGCATACGCTGGGTGCAGCAGGGGGCGTGGAGTTGGTCTTTACTGCCTTAGCCTTGCGTGAAGGATGGATTCCTGCAAACATGGGCTTTGAACATCAGGATGAGCAGATTCCCTTTTCGCCTCTCACTGCGGTGACCCCTCTTGTCCGAGACTATGCGATTTCAACGTCCCTTGCCTTTGGTGGCAATAATGCGGCTGTCGTGTTGCGCCGTGTCAAGGAGGGCGCATGAAACTTTCAGGAGTAGGGGTTGTCTGTGCGGGCGGGGCGGGGGTTGACGCACTCAAGGTGTATCTGAAGAATCCTGATGCGCCCAAGCCGATGCCCATGGGGAACAAGGAGTTGTTGCCTGTCTTGCAGATCCCGGCGGAGGTGTTTAAGAATCCGTTATTGGCACCTGTGCGTCGTGCGGACCGCTTCAGTAAGATGACGCTGCTTGCTGCTTTGGAAGCCTGGCAGGGGGCAACGGCTGACCTGAATCGCGTCGGCATTATTCTCGCCTCTGCATGCGGACCTCATGCGACGGTCTTTAAGTTCGTCAATGACTTGCTGGATTTCGGGGAGTCGAAGTCATCGCCCACTGTTTTTTCTCAGTCTGTGCATGCAGCAGCTGCATCCATGATTGCTTCGACGATCCAGTCCCATGGGCCTGTGCTCAATCTGGCTGACTTGGCGTTTCCGTTTGAATCAGCACTGACACTCGCGGAGGCGTGGTTGAAAGAGGGACGCTGCGACGTTGTTCTTGTTGGGGCGACGGAAGAGCTGTCGGATGTCTATGTGCACGCAGTATCACGGCTGTGGGGAAACCGCTTTGTGCCAGGTGAAGGTTCATTCTTCTTCCGCTTGGAACGCGATGGGAAGGGACCGTCGGTACGTGTGCAGCAGGCGATTGTGGACCCTGCGTTGTGGCGACTTGAAAATCGCGATGCGCTGGGGAGCGCCCCTGATAATGGAACACCGGGATATTCTTTAGTTAGCCATTCAGGAAGTCTGCGAATTGGTGGCGCATTTTTGCTGGCAGTCGCAGAATTGATTCGCAGGGGTGAGGGCTTCGAGACCCTGTGTACGCCGCCAATAGATGGCCCCATACAGATTGTGTCAACGTGTGGAAAGCGTCAGCGTGTGATTATCGTGGAGACCAAAGACTAATTATGAATACTGAAGATGTTGTGGCTCAGCTCAAGGAACGTATTGCTTTCCTGCTGGATAAGGATGTTGGTGAAATTTCGGGCGATCAACCCTTGCACGAGATGGGCTTGGACTCCATCGCCTTTGTCGATTTGCTGGTCTTCATTGAAAAACAGTTTAACCTTGCACTTGCTTCGTCTGGGCTTAACCAGGACGATTTTTCATCGCTTAATGGTTTGGCTCAACGGATTGTGCGTTCGAGTTCATTATGAGGCTCCCCAGCTCTCTAAAAAAACGGTATCTCAATGGTGCGGATTGGTGTTTACGAGCACTTGCGGTCGGTACGAAGATGAAGGCGAACCGTCGGCTTATCTTTGCTGTTTCTGCTTTTCTTGACGGGGCTCCTGATGCGAATCACCTGAAGAGCAGTTATATTTTGTTTTGTCAGCAGTTCCCGGTCTTGCGCGGACGTGATGCGCGGTGCTGGTGTCTTGCGCCTTACTGGAAATATTCAGGCACGAAGGTGCCACGCGTGCCGGAAGAAATTCGTGTCGGCGGAGACGTGCTGCAGAAACATGAGTCTTCAGCTGACTTTACTAAGTACATTGAACAGGCACTTAACAATTATGCCGTCTTGGACGGCTGGCGTGTTGCTTTGGATGTGGTCCAGACGTCGGATGCCTCCAAGAGCATGTTGGTGTTCATGTTCGACCACTGCCTCTTCGATGCAAAAGGCGCGGACGCATTCATTCAGCTGTTTCTCCAGCACTTCAACGGCGTTGAAATGAGTATTCCTGAATCGGAAAAGCTGCCCCGTGCGGATGCCCAGCTTGACAACTGGGGAAGCCGGTTTAAGAGCGGCCGGGATGCCAATCGATGCATCCGGAATTTGATGAATGCAGAGACGGCTAATTTACCTTTGCCGCAGAATTTAGCAATACGCCCGATCCGAATTCGTGAAATCTGCTTTACGTCGGATGAAGCCAAGCGGATTCAAGCGCGTGCCTTCGAGGTAGCGGGTTACCTGATGTTTGCGCCATACGCGCTGGCAACGGCTGTATCAGCGTTCTATCCTGTGTTTTCCCGTTTTCTTAAAGGGAATTTCGACTTTGTTGTCTCCACGTCAACGGACAAGCAACGTACAGCAACGAGGAAACATCATGTGTTCTTTAATGATCTCTCCTTCCTTTTCTTTCAATTCCCCATGTCTGCGGCAGCTGATCGGAATGCGCTTGCCGTCCTTGTGCGCAATCAGCTTGTGCAGCAAGCGAGGGATGGACTGCCGGCTGTTCTTGAAGAGGCGAACCTACTGATGCGTATTTTTCCGGCTAAGATGTTGTGGCTGTTTCTCATGAAGTTCTATCGGAACCGGATGTCCTCGTTAGCCTTTACGTCATTGGGGGAACCCCAGATGAACGTCTCCGAAGTCGCCGGGTACCGTGTGTCGGATTACATCCATTTCCCGATGATTCCAACACCTCCTGGGCTTGGATTGATTTTATGTCAGCATGCGGGCAAGTTACACGCTGTACTTTCATGTTTTGAAGGCGTAATATCAGATGAGGATATGGACGCTGTTCTTGCGAGATTTCGTGAACAGGCCTTGGCTTAGGCGGAACATGGTCGAACAATACGACATAGCTGTTGTGGGTGGCGGCGCGGCAGGGATGATTGCCGCATGGACAGCTGCGCATCGCGGTGCGCGGGTCGTACTGATTGAGGGCACGCCCAAGGTCGGTGGCATGGTGCAGTACGGGATGCATCGATGGATGTGCGGCCTCTTCCCCTGTGATGTCCATCAGCCCGATGAATTTTTGCATGGCAAAGGAGTTGAGCAGTTTTGCTGGAACCTTGTTCATGGTGACCCGCGGACATGCGCAGTGCGACGTGGTCGCGTCTGGCTTTTACCGATTCCTTCTGGCACGGCGTTTTCAGCGTGTGCCCATGACATGCTTGCAAGCGAAAGCTCTTTGAATATGTTCCTGAGTGAGCGTGTTTGTGCTGCGCAGGTTGTTCACGGGAATGGCAAATCCGAAATCCAAGCCTTACAGCTAGAGTCCGGCAAAACCATTGAAGCACGGGCGTTTATCGACTGCACAGGGAATGCGGGGCTCTGCCGCATGGCAGATGCATCCATTGAAGTTCCTGAACATCCTGCCTTAGGCGGTTATGGCATACACGTCGAAGGGGTTCGAGCAACGGAAGTGAGTCCGTTTGGAATGGCAATCGATGTCCCTCGCCTTTGCCGGCAGGAAGCCGAGCAGGGGGTCTTGCCTGCTTGGTGCGCGTTTACGACTTGCGAGGCAATGCCTGAGGAAGGGTGCGCCTGGTTACGCATGGCTGTGCCAGGCGAGGTTCCGCTGGAACACGTTCGGACTGTTGCGCATGCCCTTTTCCAGATGCTCAAACAACAGTTGCCCATGTTTCGGCATGCTGTCCAGCGAATGCAAACGCCTTATGTACTTTTGCGTGAAGGATCTCGTGTGCGAGGACGCTATTGTCTGACAGGAGTTGATGTGTTGCGTGCAAGAAAGATGGAAGATGCTGTTGCTCGGAGCAGTTGGCCTATTGAGCGCTGGGATGCTGATAAGGGCGTCCGATATGTCTATTTGCCAGAGGGTGCATGGCATGATATTCCAGCGAGGTCGTTGCAACCTGAGCAGGGTCCAATCAACCTTCTATGCGCTGGCATGATGATTTCCGCTGACCGTGAAGCTCAGGCCTCGGTACGTGTTACCGGAACCTGCATGGCCACGGGTGAAGCATCTGCAAAAATGGCCTTATCTTTCCTCGTTTAGACTTGAAGAAAACAAGCCAAAAGACTACTATTAACACGTTTTTGACCAAACAATGGCATTGAAATTTTTTTTGCTAAACGTGGTCGAGGATAGGATATTTTAAATGAGTTGTGCTTCGACACTTTTCGGACAAGAATTTACTCAAGAAGAAATTGAGCAGACGCGCCAAGCGCATGGCTTGCTGACCATGGAAATAGAGGTCGGCACACTCTGTAATTTCGCCTGTCGATATTGCTATGTCGGCGACGGAATCGCTACGAAACCCCTGGAAGCGGATTGCGAATTGACATTGGAGGAGATCCAGAATGTCATTTGCCAAGCTCAGGCCTTAGGCGCACGTAAGATTATTTTGCTGGGCGGGGAGCCGATGCTGTATGAGTTTACGTTGGGACTTTGCGACTGGATTCGCGCCCGTGGCATGGGTGTCGAACTATTTACCAATGGCACGAACATGAGTGAAGAAGCCTCGAAGCGGCTGTTTGCCTCGGGCGTGCATGTTGTGCTGAAGTGGCATTCGTCTAATGCGGATACGCAGAACTGGCTTTCGGGCATTGTCGACGCAAACCATGTGATTCATGAAGCGTATCGCCATTTACGGGCAGCGGGGTATCCTGGCTCACATGCAAAGTTTGCGCTGAGCACGGTGATCTGCCGTCAGAATATTGATGAGCTCCCGACGCTGTGGTGCTGGATGCGCGAAATTGGTATTGAACCGTACTTTGAAATGATCACGCCCCAAGGACGCGCCATTGAAAATGGCGAGAAACTAGCGCCATCCGTAGCAGAGATCCATCGCTTGTTTGAACTGATTCAGAAGCTAGACGCTGAAAAGTTTGGTCGCGTCTGGGATGCGCAGCCTCCGCTTGTCGGCAATACGTGTTTGCGGCATTCCTTCTCCTGTCTGATCAACGCAAAAGGGGATGTGATGCCATGTGTCGGTGTTCAGATTCCCGTCGGCAACATTCGGAAGCAACCGCTTGCCAAGATTCTTGAAGACAGCGAAGTTGTCGAGGATTTGCGTAATCACAAAAAAACCATTCAAGGGGCCTGCGGGCAATGTGATAAGGCTGTTTATTGTTATGGCTGCCGCGGCGCCGCGTACCAGATGACGGGTAATTATTTGGGTTCCGATCCCTTGTGCTGGCGCAATCAGGATGGCGCTAATTGCAGTTTCCTGCCGATGGATGCGGCCTCGTTGCTGCCACATCAACCGCCGACGCTGATGATTGATACACTGGAGACGGTTTCGGAACGTTCCGCTACGGTGCGGGCTCATATTGCCCCGGATAATCCGCATTGCAAGGATGGCCGACTCAATGAGGCTGCGCATCTGGAGTTGATGGCGCAGGCTGCCGCGACATTGCAGGGATTTCGTACCCGTGTGCGTCCGGATGGGACGCCTCAAAAAGGTATGCTTATTGGGGCGCGAGACGTTAAAATCTTGAAGCCCATCTTTGTGGGCGATCAGCTGCATGTGAAGGTGCGTAAGGATACCCGCTTGGGCACCTTTGGGATTTTGCATGCCGAAGTCAGTCGGAATGATGAGCTTGTTTCAACAGCGGAGTTAAAGACATGGCACGAGGAATAATTGTCTGCGGATTGCTGGCGGTGTTTAATGTCTTGGCTGCAGAGGAACAGCAACCGCTCAAGGAGTTAGAGTCGGCCTTGTCAGATGTGAAGACCGTACGGACCCGCTTTGTCCAGGAAAAGAAAATGGCACTCTTCAAGAAGCCCATGATTACAAAAGGCGCTATCTTGCTCGAAATACCAGGGAAGCTGATGTGGAAAGTCGAATCTCCGGTCAAGTATGCGTTGCTCATTGATGGACAGTATGCCAAGCAGTGGGACGGTCAAACGGGCAAGACGGTGAGTATCGCTTTAGCGGACCAGCCTGTCTTTGCGGCTGTGACGCAACAGTTGCGTGCCTGGTTTGCTGGAAACTACCGTGTGCTCTCCAAGGACTACACGATTAAGAAGCTTGATGCCGAACAGCTCACATTCGATTTTATTCCTAAACCGGACGTGCCCCAAGCAAAGATGTTGAAGCGCATTACTGTAACGTTTCAAAAAGACAAAAAATATATTTCGTTGTTTCAAATTGAAGAGAACGGTGGCGACCTGACGAAGATGGTGTTTGAAGAGACAGCCATCAATGCTGTAATTGACAAGAAAGAATGGAACCTGCCGTGAAGCTTAGCGCAAAATCAATTTGCGGACTTGTTGTTTTGCTTGTTAGCCTGATTTCAATCGCGGCACTTCCTTTTTTGTCCTTTAGTGGTCGTATTGATGCCATGCTTCCGGAAAAGGAAGGCATCAAGGATATTTTTTCTTTTCTGAAAGATGTTCAGGTTTCGGATAAAGTGTTGGTGACGCTGTCGATGCGCGATGGTTCATCCGATCCGGAAATCCTCTGTGCTGCAGCGGAGCTGTATCTTTCTAAGTTGGATTCGAAGCTGCTCTCTCCCATGAATACGGGGTTCCAGCAGGGGGAGATCGTCAAGGACTTTAAGCGCTTGATTCAGCAGTTGCCGGATTACAC
>JBAXCC010000104.1:0-11987 GCA_037141675.1 bacterium
GGCAATGAGATCCAACGCATGGGGTCAGTGACTCAGATTACCCCAGGCGAACGAGCGGCCTGTGTGGGGTGTCATGAGCCTAGACTGAGCGCGCCTCCCACGCGTCCAACATCTATGCAAAACTTGTTACGAAGACCCAGCACGATCAAACCGCCGTCGTGGGGTGCAGGGCGGGTTGATTATGTCAAGATGGTGCAACCAGTGCTGGATCGCTATTGTGTGTCGTGCCACTCAGGACAGACACCCCCGAACCGGGTGGACCTGAGTGGCGATAAGACTCGATTCTTCAATATGTCTTATGACACATTGTGTGAGCGCAAACTGATCGAGTATTATTATATTAATGGAGGCCCAACCAGCGTTTTCCCGGCATTGCAGACAGGCTCGATGGTGAGCAGGCTGACAAAGATGATTGAGGACAAGCACAAGGATGTGAATGTTGACGCAGAGAGTCGTCGTCGGATCTACGCGTGGATTGATTCGAATGTCATTTATTATCCGAGCTTTGATATGACGCGTCCCTATACGCAGGGAGGTCGCGACACCTTCACCGCCATTGAAGGACAGGGACGAGGTCCAATTAAACAACATGATTGGGTGACTCGGCTGAATGATCTCTATTCGCAGAACTGTTTGGCTTGTCATGGGCCCTTGATTGACGCAAGTGTCAAAAAAATGCTTTGGATTAATCTTACACGACCAGAGAATAGCCGTTTACTGACGGCTCATCTTGCAAAAGAGGCTGGCGGATATGGCCTTATCGGGAAGCTGAAAGAGCAACCTGATTTTTCACCTTGGAAATCGAAAAATGAGCCTGTCTATTTAGAGATGTTATCCGCTATAATGGACGGTAAGCGAACACTTGAGAAGAGACCCCGCGAGGATATGCCGGGCGCAGTTATCATCCCTCAGGAGAGGGACTTTGGACGTACTTTTTAATACACGTAGCGCTAAAAAAAGGAGACAACTATGGTAAACTTCACATACAACAATCCGGTAAAGCTCATTTTCGGCAAAGGAATGATTGCTGAACTGAAAAAGGTGATTCCGGCAGGGACCAAGGTCATGATGACCTATGGGGGCGGGTCAATCAAGAAAAACGGAGTCTATGATCAAGTGCGACAAGCTTTGGTTAATTATGACATGGTAGAGTTTGGAGGCCTCGAGCCCAATCCGCGTTATGAAACCTGCATGAAGGCTGCTGAGTTGGCAAAGAAGGAACAAGTTGGCTTTCTTCTTGCAGTTGGCGGCGGTTCAGTTCTGGATGGGACCAAGTTCATTGCGGTTGCGGCAAAATATACCGCCGGAGATCCCTGGGATATTATGGAGGGACGCAAACCTGTGAAGGCGGCGCTGCCACTGGGGGTAGTCCTGACATTGCCCGCGACAGGATCAGAAATGAACACCTTTTCCGTGATCTCCCGGGATTCCACGGCTGAAAAGCAGGCGTTCGGTTCGGAACATGTTTATCCGAAATTTTCCATTCTAGATCCAGAAACAACCTTCTCGCTGCCCATGAAACAGACGGAAAATGGTATAGTTGACACATGGGTCCATGTAATGGAGCAGTACATGAATGATGTGGAGTGCTCAGCGCTGACATCACGCATGGCGGAATCTGTGTTAAAGACGCTTGTAGAGGTGGCGCCAAAAATAAAAGCCAATCCTGATGATTATCAAGTGCGCGAAGAGATGATGTGGTGTGCCACCGTCGGGTTGAATGGTTGGCTGGGTATTGGTGCCGCGGCTCAGGATTGGGCAACACACATGATCGGACATGAGCTGACCGCGATCTATGGCTTGGACCATGCTCGCACGTTGGCGATGATCATGCCGGCTGTCCATCGCTTCCAGATCAAGCGCAAACAGGCGCGCCTGGCTCAATTTGGAAAACGCGTATTCCATATTGTTGAAGGCGATGAGGCCACGCGTGCTGCTCAGGCGATCGATCGCATGGAGGCGTTTTTCCAGTCTATCGATGTCGCTACGCGCTTGTCTGCCTATAACATCGATGCGAAAGATGCAGGCAAGCAAGTGGCGGAACGCTTGGCAAAGCGCGGGGCCAAACTCGGAGAATACGGGGATATTGGTCAAGCTGAGGTGCAGAAGATTATTGAATTAGCAAAGTAAAACGACTCGCGAAAGGACTAAGGCATGAATAAGATACATGTTTCACTCGTCGCAGGTACTGTAGTAGCAGTTGCGTTTTTGGCCGGATGCGGTAAGTCAGTTACCGCGTATAATGTGACAGGTAAGCCGTCGCAGTTGCTAGTCACATTCGATCCGTCAATCACCACGCCGGATGGTATGAGTATTGATGGCACAGGCGCATTGGTTGTGTCGTGTCCGAACTATGCAGACCAGACGAGACCTGCATGCTTTATGCGTATTGAGAAACTTGGGGCGCCTGCGAAATTGCTTGCGCTTTCTCCGGTGCTCCCTGAAACCGGGCTCTCCTGTCCAATGGGCATCACGTTCGGTCCGGACGGCGACCTGTATGTATGTGATAATCAAGCCTGGAGTGGCTCAGAGAAGGGCAAGTTTAAGGGGCGTCTGCTACGGCTGAAGTTTGAGAACGGCAAGTTGGCGAAGACTATCGTGATTGCCGAGGGATTGGAACATCCGAATGGCGTCCGATTCCAAAACGGATTGCTGTATGTGACACAAAGCATGCTCACGCGCATCAAAGATCCGTCGGGGCTGATCGTCAGCGGCGTCTACCGTTTCAGTCCGGATGATGTGGGACTCAAGGTGGCTAATACGCTTGAAGACAGCAACCTGATCGTCAAGTTTGTTACGAGGAACAAAAACTGCCAGTATGGTGCGGACGGTCTTGTGTTTGACAGTAAAGGGAACCTGTTTGTCGGCAACTTCGGCGATGGCTTGTTGCACAAAGTGACCTTTGACGCGAATGGCAAGGTTACGGGGTTCTCTGATTTTGCAAAGACTGACTTTGACTACAGCCTTGACCCGAAGAAGCCCGGCTTCCTTGACAAGGCGATGCAAGCAAAGATGCGCACCACGGATGGCATTTGCGTCGATGGACAGGACAACATCTATGTTGCTGATTTTTCGAATAACGCCATCTCAAAAGTTACGCCTGAAGGCAAGATTTCCGTGGTCTGGCAGAATGGGGACAGTACAGGTGTAGACGGCATGTTAAACGAGCCAGGCGAGCCTATACTCTGGAAGGGATTCATCGTTGTCTGCAACTTCGACGCGGTCTTTGGTCCGAGCCATACGGATAAGATCAATTCAAAGGCTGAAATGCCTGCGACACTTGTCGGCATTCCGCTGAAATGATGTTTGAAACGAAACACGTGCCTATTATGGTTGATGAACAAGCACCGGACGGTTCCGGAGTCCGGTTGCTGCTCAAACGGCCAGGCGGAAGCATGGCTCATTTTAGCTTAAAGCCAGGGATGTGTTCTTTGCCTGTGATGCACAGGACGGTTGAAGAACTGTGGTATGTGGTGGGCGGGGCAGGGGAGCTTTGGCGGCAGCGCGGAGAGGCTGAGGAATTCACACCGCTCCAGAGGGGCGTGTGCGTGTCGATCCCTGCAGGAGTTGCCTTTCAATTTCGCACTACGGGGCTGGAGGCTTTGGAGTTCGTCGCGGTGACGATGCCGCCGTGGCCAGGGCCTAACGAGGCATTCAGGGTTCAAGGGTGCAAGGCTTGGAAACAACCATGAAACTTCTTTTTTTAGGGACAGGTACATCTGTCGGCATCCCGATGATCGGATGTCACTGTCCAGTATGCACGTCAGATGATAAACGCAATGTGCGGCGTCGAAGCAGTCTCTACGTGACTACGGAGGAAGTGGCTTTCGTCATTGATACGCCGCCGGATTTCCGCCAGCAGATGTTGGACTTCCATATCGAGTGTTGCGATGCGGTCCTCTTCACGCACGCCCATGCTGACCACATTTTTGGTTTCGATGACATTCGTCGTTTTAACACGATTCATCAGCGCGTATTGCCTGCCTATGCGGAGCCGGAAACCATGGCGGATATTCGGCGCGTCTTCAACTACATCGATCATAAGCCTTCGCATCTAGGACTCTATCGTGCACAGATAGACTTTCATGATGTGACAGGGCCATTCCAAGTAGGGGATGTCTGTATTGAGCCTGTCCAGGTGGAACATGGGCCTGCCATGACGGGTTACTTGATGGAACATCGCAGCAAACGAGTGGGTTATGTGCCAGACTGTCATCATATATCACCGGATGTTATTCAGAAGCTTAAAGATGTGGACGTGATGATTCTTGATTGCTTGCGTTATCGGGCTCATCCTGCGCACTTGAGTGTCGAAGAGTCCCTGGCCTATATTGAGCAGATTAATCCCAGGCAGGCTTATCTGACACATCTGTGCCACGATATCGACCATGCCACGCTAGAAGCCACGCTACCCGAGCATATTCATGTGGGTTACGATGGTTTGGCCATCGCAGTATAAAGCTATTCGAGCTTGAACTCGATGGTCAGTTCATCGTGTTCCTTGAGGAACGCGACGCTGAGCCCACGGATCGCGGCACAGTTTGCCGCGGCCTTCAGAACAGTCGTATCAAAATAAGAGCTGCCGGATGACTGCATGATGCGATAACTACTAATATGTCCAGAATCATCCAGGCGAATATAGAGTTTAGCTGGACGCGACCCTGCTTCTCCTTGGCCCGGCTGCTCCCAAGCTTCATAGAGCGCGTTTCTGACTAAGCTTACACAAAGGGAAATCTCGTTGGATGGCAACTGATTACGTACCCCAGGTTTTGCTCCGCTCGCAAGTGCATTGGCGATATCCTTGGAAGAAAGTTGCTTTTCTGTGAGGCGCTTCAGCTTGGTGAAATCTTTTTTAGGATCCACGACAGACTTCTCGACCGGCTTAACGACACGCTCACCCTTCTTGAACTCTTTCGGCTTCTCGGGATCTTTCGGCTTAGGAGTATCTTTTATCTTTTCCTTCTCCTTCTCCTTTTTCTTTTGCAGAACAATGGCGTCTTTGATGGGGTCTGGCAATTTTTTGAGCGGCTCAGGCTCTATTACATCTTGGTCAGGATCTGCTTTTGGTGGCTGTTTGGGCGGTCGCTTGTCTGGCAGGGGACCCGGGGGAGTTAGGTTTTCATCCAGCACCACAGTGATATCCATAATTTCCAATGGTTGCTTTTGAAATGAGGGCAAAAAGGGAACGATGATGGCGCACGACAAAATGATGCCGTGCAAGAAGCACGACCACCGGAGGGAAGAACTATTGATGGGGCCAGTCATATTAGTGTGATAGATAATTAACGATAAACGGATTTTTTAGTCAGCTAGCGTCACCAGCGCCATTTTAGTGATTCTCACTTTGTACAGGATTTTGACTACGGCCATGACTTTGCCATAATCCAGGCGCTCATCTGCACGAACGAGGACAGCGGTATTAGCATCTTCAGCAGCAAAATTGCCAAGGGTTTTTTCAAGGTCTTCAAGGGAGATTAGACGATTATTGAGAAAGACTTTACCTTGGGCATCCAGCGTCAGCATATTCGCCTTCTTGTCGGGCAATACATCAGCCTTACCCTGCGGTAGCCGTACAGAGATGCCTTGCTCCAGAGCGGGCATAGCGATAATGAAGGTGATGAGCAAGAGAAACGTCAAGTCAATCAACGACGTCATGTCGATATTGTTGATAATCTTTGACGGTTTCTTATGTCTCAGTCGACGGAGGGCCATTAGTTTTCGCCTCCCTTGAATTCACAGCCGATACGGCCGGTCAGTTCATCGGCGAAGCCTTCCATATCGTTGTTAATTTGCCGGACTTTGATGGTGAGATTGTTATAGAAAATGGCCGCGGGAATGGCCACGAGCAGTCCGACCACCGTGGTCAGCAGCGCAGACGAGATGGCGGGGGCCATCACGGAGAGCAGAACAGTGTTTTTTTCGCCTAGGCTGGCAAAGGCATCCAGCACGCCCCAGACGGTTCCGAGGAGGCCGAGCATAGGAGATGCGGTGACAATGGTTGCGAGCATGCCCATTCCATGTTCCACGCGGATTTCCTCCTCCGTGACGACATGTTCGCAGGTGCTGTTGATGAGTTCAAGTTCACTGGGGGCGAGGGCCGCGCGTTCTGAGCCTCCTTGGTTGCGGCTGATGACGGTGCGGCGCGTATCGGGATCAAGAAACTTCAGTGTTCGTTCGCACGTCCGGTCATAGATGAGCGCCAATGAGGTGAGCGTCATTTTTTCGCGTGAAAGATAAAGCGCAAGCACATCACCTCCTGCAATAAACTCACGGAAGAATCGCTTGTTGTTTTTGACGATGCTTGTGAGCTCCTTGTTTTTGCCGATGATGATGGCTGCTGCGACGATCGAGATGGCAATCTGGATCAATACAATACTCTTTCCCATCATGTTTGAAACATTGAAGGCATCGACAAGTGAAGCCAAGGGTAATGTCACTGAAAGTGTAGATCCAAAATCAATCATAAAAATCTCCCCATTCATGCGTAAAGTGTACAGAATGCTTCACACGGCTTTGGATGTCAATACAGAATCGATTTTCCAGCGTAATTTTTTCAAGCCTTTTTAATGAAAGGTTCTTGACTCCACCTTGAATTAATCCGAAAATATAACCGTTTTAGAAGTTTAAGGAATTTTATAGCGTATGCGTATTATCGGTGTTATTCCATCCCGCTGGGGCTCGACACGTTTCCCAGGGAAAAGTCTGCATCTCATTTGTGGTAAACCTTTGGTTCAGTGGGTGGTCGAATCGGTCAAACGGGCACGGTTGCTAGATGAGGTCATTGTTGCGACTGATGATGTGCGCATTGCATCAGCAGTAAGCGGTTTTGTAAAGGTGGCGATGACGCGCTCGGATCATCCATCCGGGACGGACCGTGTGGCAGAGGCGGCACAGCCGCAGGACGATGACATTGTCATTAACATCCAGGGGGATGAGCCGCTGATTAATCCGGATTTGATTGATGCGCTGGCGATGCGGATGAAAACGGACATGGGGTGGGCTATGGCCACAGCGGCTTGTCCGATTCGAAATCTGCGTGACCTTGAAGCGCGTACGGTGGTTAAAGTTGTACTGGCGCAGGATGGCGGTGCTTTGTATTTCTCACGCTTGCCGATTCCGTGCCGCCGTGATGGAGAGCCAGAGTTGAGTTCGGGACTTTATTTGAGGCATCTGGGTATTTATGCATACCGTGGTTCGTTTTTGAAGCGGCTTGTGCAGGAAAAGCCTTGCGCCTTGGAGAAGACAGAAAGTCTCGAGCAGTTGCGAGCCTTGTATATGGGCGGACGCATTGCCGTGATCCAGACCGAGGAGTTAGGTGTTGGCGTAGACACACCTGAAGACGTGGCTGTTGTTGAAGCGATTATTCGGAATCAAACGATATGAAAAAAATTAAAGTAGGAAAAGCGATTTTTGGTGGCCAGCAACTGGCGTTCATTGCAGGACCATGCGTGATCGAATCTGTTGAAGGCACAATGGACTTGGCTGAGAAGCTGGTGAAGCTTGCCAAGGATCTCAAGGTGCCGTTTGTGTTTAAAGCCTCCTTTGACAAGGCAAATCGGACCTCGATTGACTCTTATCGCGGACCTGGCATATTGGAGGGCCTTGAAATCTTGAAGGAAGTGCGTGACCGCTTCAACGTGCCTGTGCTGACGGATATTCATGAAGCTTGGCAAGCAGAGTTTGCCGCAGACGTTGTAGATATTCTTCAGATTCCTGCATTCCTCTGCCGGCAGACGGATCTGGTGGTGGCTGCTGCGGAAACCGGTAAAGTTGTGAATGTCAAGAAGGCGCAATTCCTTGCACCCGAAGATATGCGCAATGTGATTGCTAAAATTGAGGCTGTTGGCAACACAAACATCATTTTGACGGAGCGCGGGGCAAGCTTCGGATACAACAATTTGGTTGCTGATATGCGCAGCCTGCTGATTATGCGCGAGTTCGGATATCCAGTCGTTTTCGATGCGACACACAGCGTTCAGCGTCCAGGGGGCGCAGGCACCTGCAGCGGCGGAGACGGACGCTGGGCACCAGCATTGGCGCGCGCAGCTGTAGCAACGGGTGTGGATGGAATTTTCATGGAAACGCATGTGAACCCTGCAGAGGCTCTTTCGGATAAGGCTAATGCGATTGCGTTTAAAGACCTGAAGCGCGTATGGCAGAAGCTGATTGCGATTCATGCGATTGTTTCAAAAGGAGAGGCTTGAGATTCAAGCCCTGTAACTGATGCGGATTAATATCATCCATTTGTTTATTGCTTGTCTAGCCGCATGCTACGTGCAAGCAGAGAATGCTGAGACGGCAGAAGCGCGGGCTACGCGTTGGCTGACGAATCGGCAGGTTGTTGCATCTTGGCAGGTGCTGGTCGACAAATGGGACGCTTCTAAGGCGGCAATGACTTCGCCCATTGAGAATTTAACACTTCCTGTTAACCATTATGCGGATGGCCGTAAGCGGATTGTGTTGATTGCCCAGCGGGCTCAGATTCTCTCAGAAACATTAGTCTATGCTGAAGGTGTTAAGTTGGAGATGTTGACACCGGATGGTAAGTCGGACGGAATTGTTTTGGCGGATGATTGCTTGCTGGATCAAAAGACAAAGCGAGGATACTGCCGGGGCAAAGTAGATGTAACCAAAGGAACGGATCATATTAAGGGTCGCGGTATGATGTTTTCAGGGGATGACCAATTTATTAAAGTATTAACTGAATGTGAAATTCGGACGTTTCGTATTCCATCAAAATTTGGGAGATTATCATGATGTTTAAGACCATAGGATGGAGCCTAATGTGTGCATTAGCTATTGCGCAGGCTGTTTCAGCTCAGGACACCTCTGCGGCTGGATTAATTAGTCAGTTAGTGGCGCCGAAGCCAGCGGCTGTCGTACCGGCAAAGCCTGTTGAGGTCAAAGCCCCGATCGTGGTTGCGCCCGTTGCTGCGCCTAAACCGGCAGTTCCTGCTACCACGACGGCGGTACTCCCCGAGGTGATAGCCCCGGTTGTGAGCGTGCCGGTTGCTGCCGCGCCGAAGGCAGTTTCTGCTGTAGTCGTCGTGGACACGAACAAGCCTACGGTCACGATTTCGCAACCCAAGAAGCGGGGTGGTGCGACAAGTTTTCTGGGGAAGACGACATCATCGACCAATACCCCGCAGCGGGAAACGATGATTACTTCTGACAAGATTGATTTTGACAATCGCGAAGGGGTTATTCTGTTTGATGACCATGTGCTGGTTGACGATCCCCAATTTTCCATGCGGTCTGACCGTTTGTTAGTCTTCATGGAGGGGACGAACGATGTCAGCCAAGTGATGGCAATCGGGAATGTGATCTTTTCAAATGAAATGCGCTCTGCAACCTGTAGCAAGGCTGTCTTTACGAAAAAAGACGGACAAGTTGTGATGACGGGTGATGTGCGCATGAAGACCGAGGGCGAGACCTCTGGTGAAGTACGTGGCAGAAAGGTGGTCATCTGGGTGGATGATGAGCGCGTTGAGGTTCTGGATGGAGCGAGCGTAACTTTGCCGCCTGGAGCATTCAAGAAGGCCGCTGACAAAGAAAAGAAAGACGCTAAGGTTGACAAGAAGAAGGAAGAGCCCCCCCAGCCTAAATGATTGCACGAAATTTTTTGTACCGCAGTGAGAACGAAGTTGGATAGTCATTCATGAACGAGAACGAGATAATAGTTGAGAACGGTTCTGCGCCGGACATACAGGCGACGGGACTGGTTAAGCAATACGGGACACGGACGGTGGTGAATGGTGTATCCATCAATGTGCGTTGCGGCGAGATCGTCGGGTTGCTTGGACCGAATGGCGCTGGCAAGACCACGACGTTCTACATGCTTGTCGGCTTGGTTAAACCCAATGAAGGACTCGTCTCCTTCCGGGGTATCAATGTGACGCGAACACCAGTTTATCGTCGGGCGCGCATGGGGATTGGATATTTGGCGCAGGAAGCATCCATCTTTCGCAAGTTGACGGTTGAAGAGAATGTCTTGGCGATTTTGGAAACGTTGAATTTAACAAAAAATCAACGCAAGGAACGTGCAGAGGAGTTATTGGCGAGCCTAGGATTGACAAAGGTCACGAAACAACGGGCATACACCTTGAGCGGTGGTGAACGTCGCAAACTTGAAATTGCGCGTGCTTTGGTGCGTAGTCCGGCGATTCTTATGCTGGATGAGCCATTTAGTGGCGTTGATCCGTTGGCAGTGCATGATATTCAGGAGATTATTCGCGGGTTGCGCAATAAAGGGTTGGGAATCATCGTGACAGACCATAATGTTCGTGAGACCCTCTCAATTGTGGATCGTGCTTATTTGGTTTATGATGGTCAAATCTTGTGTGAGGGAACAAGTGATTTCCTCGTGCAAGATGAATCCGCGCGTCGGTTTTATCTGGGCGCGAATTTTAGAATGTAAAACAACAACGAAAGGTAGGGAACTATGTCAATTGAAGTTAATGTGCGTCATGAGATGGAAGAGTCCACAAAGAAGTTTGCCGAAATTCATGCCGAGCAAAGTGCAGAACAGATTGTCTCCAAGTTCAACAAGGTTGACAATGTGCATGTTGTTGTTGATCATCAGCGTCACATGTATGAAGCCGAATTTGTTGTTCATGTAAAGGGACATACGGTTCGTGCGAAAGAGCATGCGACGAATCTGCGTTCAGCAATTGATACATCATCGGCACGAGTGACCAAGCAACTTCGCAAGCTAGCAAACAAGGTTGAGGACGTGCATATACATCAGGCGAAACATGTCTAATGACTGATAATACAAAAAATCAGGTTATCCACCAGCACTCCCGTGTAACAGTCAGGCAGTTCTTTCATGACGGCCGCGAACGACTGAAACTGGAGATGCTTGCAGGTAAGAGAGGCATTGACCGTGTATTGACGGAACCATTGCTCCATCGGCCAGGCTTGGCGTTGACGGGTTTTTATGAGCACTTTGCCTGGGAGCGTGTCCAGACCGTTGGCATGGCGGAGCATGGGTATCTTTCTTCCCTGCCTGAGGCATTGCGCAAGCAGCGTGTTGAAGAGCTCTTTGCGATGAATATCCCCTGTATGGTATTTACGCGCGGGCTGGCTGTATTCCCAGAAATCCTCGATGTAGGAGAGCGTCTGGGTGTGCCCATCATGCAGTCGGAGATGGTGACGCGCGAATTCTTGCGTCACGCGACTTTTCTGTTGGAAGAACTCGATGCGCCGCGATGCAAGGTGTATGGCACCATGATGGAGGTGTCGGGGATGGGGGTCTTCATTGAAGGTGCTCCAGGCTTGGGTAAAAGTGAAACAGCGCTCGGGCTTATCAAGCGCGGGCATGCGTTAGTCGCGGATGACTTGACACAGTTCCGTCGTGACAGCAATGGGCGGTTGATTGCATCTGCTTTAAACGTCACCAAGTTTTTCATGGAAATTCGTGGTATCGGTATTATTTATGTACCAGCGATTTTCGGTGTAACGGCGGTGCGTGGCGAGAAGCATGTGGACCTCGTGATCACATTGATGCGGCAGGCGGATGTTGACGCAGAGCTTGACCGTACAGGGACAGAAGACTTGTCGCGTGAGTTTTTAGGTATTTCGGTTCCCCAGCGCATTGTTCCGGTTGCTCCTGGGCGTGACCTGGTGAATTTGGTCGAAACCGCGGCGCAAGAATATAAGTTACGTATGACGGGGTATGTAGCCGTATCCGAGCTAGATGCAAGAATAAAACAGCAACATGATGTTACATGGAGAAAAGCAAATGGGACGATCTGACACAGAAGCACGTGATTTAACTCTGCTGAATAAGTACGGCATGCATGTCCGACCGGCAGGGCTGTTTGCAAAAGTTGCCTCACGATTTAATGCTGATGTCGAGGTTGAGAAAGACGGAAGCATTGTTTCGGGTAAAAGCATCATGGCATTGATGACGCTTGAAGCTATTTGTGGAACCAGTTTGCGTGTCACAGCCAGTGGTCCGCAATGCAAGGAAGTGCTGGATGAAC
>JBAXCC010000105.1:0-11726 GCA_037141675.1 bacterium
GCATTAAGGGTATCTCTTTTATGCGAATTAATCAAGCGATTGAACGTTAGAAAATGAATAAGGACTTGGTTTTGTACGAGGTAATATGGTACGTTACCACCATGACAGAATTTATTTCAGACCGTCAGATTTATGAGCGGGTGATTCGCGATCTGGCGCCCCATGCGGAGCGGCAGTTGTGGATCGCCACGGCGGACATCAAGGATATGTATACGGAGCACACGGGCAAGGGGCGTGGCATGATCCCGTTCTTGGAGGTTATTGCCGACCTTATCGTGCGCGGCGTGGAGGTGCGCCTGATCCATGCCAAGGAGCCTGGACCTGCTTTCAGGAAGGACTTTGACAAGTATCCGCTCCTTATTGACGGACTCGAACGTATGATCTGTCCAAGGGTTCATTTCAAGTGCGTCATCATCGACGGCAAGACCGCTTACCTCGGCAGCGCCAACCTCACTGGAGCCGGCATGGGCGCAAAGAGTGTCAAACGGCGTAATTTTGAGAATGGCATTCTGACGGATGCGCCTGCTATCATTGCTCCGCTTACTGAGCAGTTTGATGCTGTCTGGAGAGGTGAATTTTGCGCTGATTGCGACCGCAAAGAGCACTGTTCTGATTGTCCGCTGGTTGGAGAATGAGGGGGAACGGGATAGTGGCGGTCGGCCGGTTCTTTCGGCAGTTCGCGGTAGGTCGTAGGGCACTGCGCGTCCCATGTCCAGAGTCCCAAGTCCTTTATAAAACTTTCGGTATTGTATACTTGGCATAGAGAGTCAAAAGGGATAATCTAATCCCCGTTCACGCAAATGAGTAGGTCATAGCAGGAACCACAACTAAACAGGAGATCAATATGGCAGACGATAGTTACACAGAAGTCACGAGCGAATCATGGTTTGGCCGCATCGGGGGGGCCATCAAAGGAGTTCTGTTTGGGCTCTTACTTTTTATTGTCGCATTTCCCGTGCTGTTTTGGAATGAGGGCCGTTCCGTGAAGACGTACAAGACCTTGAAAGAGGGGGGCGGTGCTGTTGTCACTGTGGCCTCGGAGAGCGTTGATCCTGCCAATGCCGGTAAATTGATTCACGTCACGGGGAAAGCCGACATGAACGCCACGTTGACGGATCCTGTCTTCGGGGTCTCTGCAAAGGCGCTGAAGCTGGACCGGATTGTGGAGATGTACCAGTGGGAAGAGAAGACGGAAAAGAAGACGAAAGATAAGCTGGGTGGCGGAACAGAAACGGTTACGACTTATAATTACAGCAAGGGGTGGTCTGGAAGACTTATTAATTCCTCCAGCTTTAAAAAGTCCACAGAGCATCAGAATCCGGGCGCTATGCCGTATGAGTCAGCACAGCAGATTGCCCCTGAGGTTATCCTCGGAGCTTTTGTTCTCACTCCTTCCCTGGTCGGCAAGATCAATAACTATGAGCCCTTCCCCGTGGGTGGCAACACATCGATTCCTGAAGCGCTCAAGGAGAAGGTCAAGTTGAGCGGCTCAGGTTTTTACATGGGGAATGATCCGGCCGTTCCACAAATTGGGGACACGCGGATCACGTTCAAGGTCGCCAATCCTACAGAGGTCAGTGTCATTGCCAAGCAGAATGGAAAAACCTTTGCGCCCTACGCCACAAAGGCTGGAGGAACCATTGAACTGCTTCAAACAGGTGTTCACACGGCTGCTGAAATGATCCAGAAAGCGCAATCAGAAAATACGATGCTGACCTGGATTCTCCGACTTGTTGGTTTTGTTGTGATGATGGCTGGCTTAAGCATGATTCTCAAGCCACTCTCGGTCATTGCAGACGTGGTGCCGATCTTGGGCAGTATTGTGGGTGCTGGCATAGGGTTCATCGCCTTTCTGATTTCAGCTGTGCTGTCGCTGACCACCATTGCGATTGCGTGGATTATTTACCGTCCGCTATTAGCCGGCCTTCTGATTGTTGTTGCAGTTGCGCTGGTGGTAGTGATTAAGGGCAAGTTGAGCACTGCCCAAACATCATCTTAAGACAAGGGAATACGAAATGAAAGACAGTCACCTCGGAAGACGGCAATTCATACAGCTTTCTGCTGCGGGTGCTGCTGTCTCGTCCTCGATAACGTTTGGAGCCGATTCGACTTCTGCTTCCAAGCAAGCAGATCGCGTGGAAGATCGTGTTGTAACAGAGACGGATGTTCTAGTCGTCGGAGGAGGTACGGCTGGCACCATTGCAGCTATACAGGCGGCGAGGGCGGGAGCAAAAACACTCCTGATCGAAAGGGGAACTCAGCTGGGCGGCACCACTACAACGGGCGGTGTATCTTTCCCAGGGCTTTTTGATGCTTGGGGCAAGCAGATTATTGCGGGGATCGGATGGGAGCTGGTCCGCGAGACGGTGGAGCTGGATGGAGGGACGCTCCCTGATTTTTCAAAAATACCCAAGTCGCACTGGATGAACCAGGTTCACGTCAACCCCTTCCTGTATGTCCTTCTTGCAGAGGAGAAGTGTGCGCTGGCCGGCGTTCAGATTGCTTACTACGAGTCTCCCCAGTCAATCCTTGCGACAGCAAACGGGTGGCAGGTCGATTGTGTGGGGTTTGGAACCCGGCGTCGAGTTCTGGCCAAACAAATTATTGATTGCACAGGTGGTGCCGAGGTTGTTGGCATGCTGAATTTACAACGGCTTAGCGAAGAGCAGACGCAACCTGGGTCTATGCTGTTCAAGTTGGACAAACCTGATAACCCGGGCCGCTCCGAGGGATCAGGCTCCGGCTTGTTGGACTCCCTCTATATTCACGGTGCTGATTCAACAACTTCCAGCACGGTCACAACGGCTAACCTGATGGGACGCAAGCAGTTGCTCAAGAAGGTCCGCGACGAGAAAAAGCGCTTGATGCATATGCAACCGGAGGCCAGCTTCCGCGAAAGCTACCGTATTCAAGGTGAAACCTTGATTACGGTGGACGACTATACCTCAGGGCGGGTCTTCAACGATGCGGTATGTTATGCGTTCTACCCTGTAGATCTGCACACGAAAAGCGGGGTCAGGCCTAAACCTTTGGTCAAAGGCATTGTGCCAACGATCCCGCTAGGCGCGCTAATTCCCAAGGAGAGTCGAAACATCATTGTGGCTGGCCGGTGTGTCTCCAGCGATCGCCTGGCCAATTCAGGGTTGCGTGTGCAGGCTTCCTGCATGGCCATGGGGCAGGTTGCAGGCGTGACAGCCGCGCTGGCCGTGCAGCAGAAAACAACACCGCTCAAGGTGCCGTTGGGAGACATCAGGGAACTGCTCCGAAAACATGGGGCCATAGTTCCAGCAGTTTAGAGGCGGATAACGATCAGCTATGCGCATCATCCGATATAAGCAGAGCGAGTATTTAATGCCATGGAAGTGGCGAAAGAAAAATCCCCTGCATCGGTTCATCTTAGATATTCCATACGCGCTCTACTATTCAGTGGTTCCTAGACGCGAGGCGCTCAATGAAGTGCTTCGCACCGGATCGGCTGGTGGAGGGATGGGCACAGGCCTGTATTGGGATGCGTTCGAAATCACAGAAGAGGAATATACGGAGGTTACAGACGCCTGGAGCTCCTTCGATTTGCGAAGTGTTCTTAAGGTCAAGCCTGAGGATATCCCTGACCTAAGTTTCGTTTTTGATGACGAGATTATGTCGATTCCCCGTCATCTGGATTACCTTCGGAGAAGCAGAGAAAAATATGAAAGGCACTTTAGGAAACAAGTCGTGCCCCCGCCTGTAGGGCTTAATATATGCGAGCCAAGATCTTGAGGGCATCTATTCTGCTAAAATGAATTAAATATGGGGTATGAGATGAATATAATGAAGGCATATTATTGAATCATCTTAACGGGGCTTGTGTTCGCGCAATCTGTTGTTTCTCGACATGCGCCAGATTTATCGTATGAAGATCGGACATGACCTCGCATCAAGTCTCGCAGCGTAGCAAACGGCTTATGTAAAAAAAGTCTTGTTTCTGCGTTGCGTGAACCGTAGAATTATGCGTCATGCCATCAAGAGAGGAAAAAATTCGGTCGCTATGGGGAAGTCGAATGGGAGCTGTTCTGGCGGCGCCTGGTTACTCGATTGGATGCATGTGTGGGCCAAATATCGTGGGGTACTGTGTCCCGATCGCGGATGGGAAGAGGTGCATCAAGGATCGCCTTATCACTCGCCTCGCCTCTTCAAATGGATTTTGGTCTATGTGACGCCGTTGTTTCTCTTTGGATTTTTAATGGGTGCTCAGTACGCGTCTTTTTGCTCTGGCACTTGTTGTTGGAACCGACATCCTTGTTCGCGTGTCTTGGAGACGGAGGAGCATATTATGAATAGAGATAACACGTTTAAAGATGGCCCGGACAGGACCGTATATCGTTTGAGACGTGATAGGCCGGACGTGGGGTTGGCCTATCGAGCGCTGGTGCCCGCCATTCAAGATGGTGAGGCGGAATATTTGGCGATTGCGCAGAAGGGGTATCCCGGGGCGTGTCTGGAGCCGGGCGAGGCCGACGGTCTCCTTTCGGTCGGGAATATGGCGACGCACGATAAACGGGCGTTACACATGGAGGAATTCTGCTTACAGGGCATCATGTTTCTTCTGACCTTCCAGGGCATATTAGCTGTGAAGGTCAATCACAAGAAACATCTTGTTCATCCAGGTGAACTCCTCCTTTTACCACCAGGGACCCATTTTGCGATCGGGGATCCAGTTGCTTCGTGTGCTAGGATTGGCTGGTTGCTTCTGGATGTCAAGGCTTCGGATTTAAACACGCCATGGCGTTGGCCAGACTGGCTCATGCTGGATGAGGAGGAAAGACGGGAATTCACACGTGAATTGGTCAAGCGAGGCGTGCGCATCCAAAAGGTTTCGGATGATTTTATTCATGTATATACTCGGCTAACGATGTTGAGTTCCCAGGCGGATGTTTCGCATCGTGGGTCCCGGCTGAAGCAGATGATTAGTCTTTCGATGCTTGAACTGCTGGATTTTTTCCTGAGCGGGGATGGGGGAATTAAGAAAGACTCTCCGTCACTCCGATCGGTCCAGAAGTTTCTGCATGAGCTCCCAGATCAACTCTCCACGGCATGGACGATTGAAGCAATGGCTGAAGCATGCGGCCTTGGGGTATCTAAATTTTCTGAGCAGGTCAATATTCTGACTGCCGAATCGCCTGCGAAGCATCTGGCTCGGTTACGTCTAGAAAACGCGTGTGAGTTGCTACGCAAATCCACCCTGCCTCTTAGTGCCATTGCCCAAGAGACGGGTTTTTCCTGTGTCAGTTATTTCAGCCGGGCCTTTGTCCGGCGGTATCATAAAAATCCGACACAGTTTAGGAATGAAGTTTAACTGAGAGCCTTGATGGCTTGGGTTAGGGTCTTGATAGTTTCTGCCTGTTGAGCGATGATGGCATCTTTTTTATCCTGTGGCTGATTGCTGGAGCGTTGGCCTTGTTTGGCTGATGCTTCATCCGTATCAGTCACACGTTCCAGACCTAACAGGGTATCTGCAGAGACGCCGACGCATCTCACGATTTGTGCAAGCAACTCAACATCAGGTACCCGCTCACCCTTCTCATATCGCTGATAGGTGGTTAAGGGAATTCCTAGCCTCCTGCAAAAGGCAGTTTGTGTTAAATCCCCTCTTAAGTGTCGCAGATGTTCTGCAAAAGTCATTGTTAGTACTTCCTTCTACCTTGTAATCATGACTAATATAGCACCCTGGACTGGTTTGGGGTAGAGTCAATAGCTACACTGCAAGTTTTTACATTTTTGTGTAAAAAGCGTTGAGCAAGTCGTGGCCAAAGCCTATTACTTTTAAAAAGTCAGCTAAGAGAAAAACAAATGGCTGGGAAAAGCATGGAAGCTTCGCTATCATAATAGCCATTATTTTATAACACGAGGAGATTGGTATGATGGATCCAGCAGTATTAGCAGTTAATCAAGCTTGGGGCATAGCCGGTGCAGTCGTATGCCTGGGATTGAGTGCGACAGGGTCGGGTCTAGGGACAGGTGTGGCAGCCGCTTCAGCCGTGGGTGCGTGGAAAAAGTGTTATGCGCAGAACAGGCCAGCGCCATTTTTGTTGCTCGCGTTTGTGGGCGCGCCCATCACTCAGACATTGTATGGAATGATCTTGATGTTCACAATGCTTGAAAAGGCTCAGACAGGATTACCCTTGCTGATCCTCGGTGGTTTCTCGGGTTTGGCCATAGGTGTTTCAGCCTTTTATCAGGGAAAAGCAGGAGCAGCCGCCTCAGACGCACAGGGAGAGACGGGGCAGGGGCTCACAAACTATCTCGCCGCGCTAGGTATTATTGAAACTGTGGCAATCTTTACGATGGTCTTTACCTTGATTGCAATCGGGAAAATTGGAGCGTAAGCATTTTGCGGAGCAGTCGGCGCAAGATTGATAGAGGGGGTGGCAAAAAAAAGGAGAGCAGCCTGAGGGCAGCTCTCCTTTTTTTTTGATATCCCGCTTTATTCATCGGCGTCAGCCACGTGGTGTTTCGCTGCTTCAGCGATAATCTTTTGAGCCACGTTCGACGGAACAATGTCATACCGGTCAAAGGTCATCACAAAGGAACCTTGTCCGCCTGTAATGGAACGCAATTCTGCAGCGTACTTGAAGAGCTCGGCCATGGGCACTTCTGCAGTAATGACCTGTACGCCTTCCTCATCTACTTCCATGCCGAGCACGCGGCCGCGCTTGTGAGGCATATCGCCGCTGATCGCCCCCATGAATGCTTCAGGGATCGTGATCTTCAGGGTCATGATGGGCTCCAACAGGACCGGACGAGCCTTGGTCATGCCTTCGCGCAGTGCCCCGCGGCCCGCGATCTTGAAGGCGATTTCGGACGAGTCAACATCATGAAAGGCGCCGTCGTAGACTTCGATGTTGATGCCCTGGACAGGATAGCCTGCAATTGCGCCGGCCAACATACCTTCATTGACACCCTTCAAAATGGCAGGTATGAAGTTGCCCGGGATCGAGCCGCCCACGGTCTTGTTCATGAACCACTCGCCGGTCTCCCCTTCGCGGCGCGGATAGACGCGGAGATAGACTTCGCCGAACTGACCGCGTCCGCCGGATTGCTTCTTGTGGCGATAGTGGCCTTCGCCCATGGCTGTCACGGTTTCGCGGTAAGGCACTTTCGGTGTTGAAAGCTCTACACTGACGTTCGACTGAGTCTTCATCAGGTTAACGGTTACGTCAATATGAACGTCGCCAAGCCCCTTGAGGACAACTTCCTTGGTCTCCGTGTTTTTTTCGTAATGCATCGTCGGGTCTGCATCGAGGATGCGGTGAATAGCCGTACTGAGCTTGTCTTCATCAGCTTGAGTCTTGGCTGCAAGAGCCATAAAGAAGACTGGTTGCGGAAATACGATGTCCGGCAACTTGCCTGTAAAGCCTGAAGCCAGTGTATGGCCTGTTTTGACCGTTTTGAACTTCGGGATAGCGACGATATCGCCCGGGACAGCTTTCAAGATGGGCACTTGCTTTTTACCCAGTACTTGGACCATGCCGGAAACGGTTTCTTTGCTATCCGTCGAATTGTTTTGGATCGTCATGCCGGGAGTCATGGTGCCACTCAGGATGCGCACATAGTTGAGCTGGCCGATGAACGGATCAGACGCGGTACGCCACACTTGAGCGATGAGCGGCCCATTTGGATCGGCCTTGATGATATGACCGGCGACGTCCTTGAATTCGCGTTCGCCGGGTGCCGGGAGAAGGCGGCAGATGCTGGAGATGAGTTCAGTGACGCCGATATCCTTCAAGGACATCACGCTGTAAATGGGATGCACGGTTCCTGCGTCGATACCGATATGGAGCCCCTTGCGGATCTCTTCAGAGGTAAGGGTCCCGTCTGCAAAATATTTTTCCATGAGTGCTTCATCGGCTTCCGCAGCGGCTTCAGCAAGGGACTGATGGATTTCCTCTAGATTTGCAGGCAGCTCTTTAGCGTCAAGCAGATTGGTGACCGAGGTTGGGTTGACAAGTGCTGTAACAGGTACGCAATTCATGCCGAAGGTTTCACGGATGGATGCGAGCGTCTTTTCAAAGTTGGCGTTATCCTTGTCCAGTCCAGTGATGACGAATCCGACTGCCGGCAAATCCGAATCCTTGCAAGCCTTCCAGGCGCGGCGCGTGCCGACCTGAACGCCCGAAACGGCGTCAACTGTAATCAATGCAAAGTCGGCCGCTCTGATCGCGCCGAGAACCTGCCCGTAAAAATCCATAAATCCTGGGGCATCTGTGAAAACGAGGCGATAGTTTTCTCCGCTCAATGCATACTCGCCCATGAAGGGTGTGGCGAAAATACTGATTTTGCGATTTTTTTCTTCGTCTGAGGTGTCCGAAATGCTTGATCCGTTGGTCACTAATCCGAGTCGATCGTTTAAGCCCAATTTAAATGCTAGCGCGTCAGTCAACGTTGTCTTTCCAGTTCCGCTGTGCCCGAGAATCACAAAATTTCGAATATTAGCAGCAGGTACATCACTCATAACAAAACATCCAATCTCTTTTTAGTGTTTTAAGTTGTCGGCAATAACCGTTATCGCGGCAGCTTCTGATTCTGGTGTATGCCGCCTGCACATCAGGCGTTGTCACACTCATTACAGAATATTGCTGAAGTATCTCAAAACGCTTTATACTAGCGCAAGAGAAAACTTGTTCTTTTGAAATTATTTTTGATATTTTTTTTGGCAGGCCAATAACCACTGTCAGTGGAGGGGCCGGCGTTTAGCGTGTGAGAAAGCGGCCGCGGCGATGGCCTGTGAAACGGCCGTCTGAGTAGGGGTGAGCGCCATTGACAAAGACGTGGCTCACGCCTGTTGAGAACTGATGAGGGGTTGCATAGGTTGCAACATCGTTAAAGGCCTCGCGCTTAAAGACAGCAACATCCGCAAAGGCGCCGACGCGCAGGATGCCTCGCTCGCGGATGCCAAAGGCTGTTGCCGGAAGGCTGGTCATGCGCCGGATGGTCTCTTCAAGTGACAAGCCGAGCTTGCGCGTCAGCACCGAGATAAACCTGGGCATGGTACCGTAGGCACGCGGATGGGGATGATCTTCGGCCAAGACGCCCCAGGGCGCGCGCAGGGAGGCATCACTGCCAGGCATAATCCACGGTTCGGAGAGGATGCGTAACATATTTTCTTCGCACATGCCGAAGAAAAATGCCCCCGTGCGTGTGTCGTCCGCGTCAATGATGCGGCAGAGGGTCTGTCCAATGCTGAGGCCGAACCGCTTTGCAGCCTCGGTCACGGTGAGGCCGCTGACCGCACGGACCTCTGGCTTCCAGCCACCGCCGATCATGGCCGTTGACCAATCGCGGTCTGTGGCATCCAGTTCAGCTTCCAGCCTTGCACGTGTTGACGGATCTCGCAAGGTTTCTAAAATTTTATCGCGTCCGCCTGCCGAAGCCCATTCCGGCAGAACAATGTCAAGGTCGGTTCCGCTGGCCAGGTAGGGATAACGGTCCGCGTGAACGCAGAATCCTTTTTCACGCGCCTGATGGAGTGTGGAGAGCAAGGCATCGATCTTGTGCCAGTTTGTGGGCCCCGATGTTTTGAGGTGAGAAATCTGTGCATGAATCCCTGTTTGCTCAACGAGGTGCAGGACCTCTTCGACAGACTCCAGCAGCCCGTCTCCTTCGCTACGGATATGCGAGGCATACATACCGCCTGCGTGGGCTGCGGTACCTGCCAGTGCCTCTATTTCTGCGGTGGTTGCATATTTGCCGGGCTGATAGAGCAATCCTGTGGTCAGACCCCAGCCACCTTCCCCCAGCGCCTGTTCAAGGCGACGTTGCATTTCACGGATCTCATCGGCATTCGCTTGGCGAGGTTCATACCCCATGACCCCTGCGCGGAGTGTGTTATGGCCAATGAACTGCACAGTGTTGATGGCAGGGGTGACCTGATCAAAGAGGTCACGGTATTCCGCCACGGTCGACCACGTCGGCCCTGAGGCTTGTTCTGCGGCACCCGCTACATGCCCCTTGGCTTTGGGATAAAAGCGCGATGCCCAATCAGAAGGCAGCCTCGCCTTGCCTAGACGTGGCGCACTGGAGCCGCCACATTGCCCATTGATTTCGGTCGTGATGCCTTGTGTCAGCTTGCTGGGTGCATCAGGCTCGATGAGCAAATAGGTGTCGGAATGAGCATGGGCGTCGATAAACCCCGGCGCGACGACTTGGCCTGTTGCATCAATGATTTCGCTGGCCTGCACAGAAGAGAGGTCGCCCATGGCAATGATACGATCGTCAGAAATGGCGATGTCCATGATGCGAGTAGGGGCTCCCGTTCCGTCAATGACCTGTCCATTCCGAATAATGAAATCTATCATAACATCCTTGCTATAAGACCATTCTGACACCAGGAACTTGTTTAATAACCGCGTCAAACGCTTCCATTTCCGTGCGGCTTTGCATGTTGATCGACACCGCAAAAGCGGTATAGTGTCCTGCGGAAGAGGCTCGTGCAGGCACGAGAGGGTCAGTCACTTGAAAAGACTTTACAGCCTGAAGGAGCAACTGTTCGGCCTGCGCGTCCGTGTCAGTGATGATTCTAAAGTGAAAAATAGCCGGATATTCAATTTCCCCTTGCAACTGGGATGGCTGGTTTGTATTTCGTTGTTGTATCATGCTCAAACTATAGCATCCCAGAGGCTTCCTGTCGAGTCGCAGGTGCTTAGGAATCCTATATGCCGGAGATTCCTCTGAGTAAATATAATGTTCTAGGGGATTGACGAAACATCGAAAACGCGCTAAACTCTAATTCGTTGGTGAAAGTAGCAATTTTGACTATTTTCAGTTACAGATGGAGGTTAGTATGATTCAAACAACTCGCCCGCCTATTCGAATTGGTATTGTTGGCCTCGGACGAGCTGGTCTTGAGACCCATTTTGCGGAATTGGAACAATACCCGCATTTGTTTAAGATTATAGCTGTCTGCGATCCTATCAAGGAGCGCCGGGATCTTGTGCTGCCCCGTTACCCGGATTGTCGTTCCTATAGAAGGATAGAGGATATCCTTGCTGATCAAGATGTTGAACTGGTTGATATTGCTACGCGCTCAGATGAACATGTCATGCATGCGATGCAGGCATTGAAGACAAACAAGTGGGTTCAGGTGGAACGTCCGTTCTGCTGTGACCACGAAGAGGCCTTGATGTTACGCGCGGCAGCGATCAAATCCGGCAATCGGTTGCTGGTCCGACATAATTTCCGGTATGAACCTGCTTTTAAGTTTGCTTCCGAGATGATGCAATCGCCACTGCTTGGTGAGATTTATGATATTAAAATACGGCGCGGCGTGTATGAACGTCGGGACGACTGGCAAACCGTGAAACGCTGTGGCGGTGGCACGGCTCTGTTACACGGGACGGCCTTCCTTGACCAGGCGCTTGAATTGTTGAATGCGCCCCCGGTGAAGGTCTGGGCGGATTTCAAACGTGTAGCCTCTGTCGGGGATGCCGAAGATTTCTTCCGTATCATTCTCCGTAACCTGGCTGGGCTGACGGTTGACCTTGAAATATCAGGTGGACGCATCAGCGAGGAACCTTTATTTGTCATTACAGGTACACGCGGCGAGTTCAGACTCATGCCTGGCGCAACGGAGGGTCGTATCCGCTATCTGGATCCGAATGAAAAGCAGGATCGCAGACGCTCCAGTGTGCGTACGCCGCCGCTGAACAGTCAAGTTCCGCCGGAAGAATTCAAATGGCTTGAAAAAACAG
>JBAXCC010000106.1:0-11722 GCA_037141675.1 bacterium
CTTTTCTTCGTGGGTTCTCCACTTTGAAGTGACAACGTATCACAGGACGGGACACTTCTCTCCTACCTCCTCCCTTCTACTTCCTGCCTAATATTGGTTCTTGTTCCTTAATACTATTTTTGCCATACTTTCAGCATTGTTATGGGACTGTAACATAATCATATCTTGGATCAATGAACAGAACATGAAGGAGAAGATATGCGAACTATTATGGCGCTAGTTGTTCTCGTGATGCTGGGATCATGCACAAGAGCTCCAACACCACCTCAGCTCAGTGGGAAATGGACTGGCGTCGATTGGGGGAACGTGACACTCGACGGGTTGAATGGTACGTACTCCGACACGTATGGAACCACTCCTGGGCTTATCCACCTCATGGCACAAACCAACGGTACGTATTCTGGAACATGGTCAGAGGGAACTCTTCGATTTGGCACCTTGGTAGTGAGGTTCGACGGGCCAGATGCTCTTACTGGCACGTGGACAGCGGATCCCAAGTCCGAGAAGAAAGCCAAAGACGGCGACCGCATTCGGTGGACCAGGATGAGATGATCCAACAACACCTCCGACCGCATTGCTCACCCGCCGCAGGTTCGCAAACGATCAAGGTGAGAGTTCTGCGAAAAGATAGTGATGACATTGTGTTGACAAACGGCATACATTAATCTAATGTAATGCCATGAATTTATTCAGATGGGAAGAAAGCAAGAATGAATGGTTAAAGTCCAATCGGGACGTCTGTTTTGAGCAGATTGTTATCTTGATGGAACAAGCCGCCTTGCTGGATGTTATCGACAACCCCAATCAGGACAAATATCCAGGACAAAAGATTGCTGTGGCAAGTATAAATGATTATGTGTATCTCGTACCTTATGAGCAGAAAGGCGAGGAAATCGAATTAAAGACCATTATTCCCAGTCGTAAGGCGACACGGAAATACTTAGGAGGTAGTTATGAAAAAGATAATTCTTGATCAAGAAGAGAAGGACATCCTTGATTTATTTGACAAAGGCGAATTCAAGTCTGTCAAAAACAAAAACGCGGAAATCGCAAAGTTAAGGAAATACGCCACCAACACCCTTCACAAAAACAAGAGAATTAATATCCGCTTGTCGGAAAAGGATTTGTTTGGCATCCAAACAAGAGCCGTAGAAGAAGGGCTGCCCTACCAGACGTTGATCTCAAGCATTCTGCACAAGTACCTTAGCGGAACATTGAGAGAAACCAAAAAGGCCTAACCATAGCGCTCATCGAACGAAACACCGTCGATGGCACTCAAACGTGCGACTATCAATACGAAATAAGTTATTTCTTTCGTTTATTCCTGGCACCTCAGGCGGCGACCCCTACCGTTTTCTGTTCGCGAAAACTTTCAAGGTCTCAGCATCGAGCGCAGTTGCACGTTCACGCTTTGCCCAATAGGTCTGATATTTCTGCATCTCTTGTTCGTTCCAGAGATTGCATTCCACATAGTCTTTACAAAAGGGCACGCCAAGATCGACCCAAATTGCCAATCGCGCGATCTCAGTTGCGGAGATTGTCTTGCAGTGTCCGGCATCTAACTTAGCGAAGAGCCCACTCTTGTTTGCGCCTGCTGAATAAGGCGGCTGGATCGTCGGGGCCGATGCAGCCGAGACCCAATTCAGTAGCGCATGCGTCGGATCGCCACGCCATTGTATTTTTTCACTCTTCTGATCCGGGGTTGCATGTGTCAACGTCAAGTAGGCCTGTGTCCAGGCACGCTTTGCTCCGGTATCTTTGACAAGCTCATTGCGCAAGTCAAACTTCTTCGGATGGTTGGCGTTATGGCACTTCACACAGTGCTGGTCGAGAATCGGCTGGATCTCCGTCACAAAACTGAATCCGCGACGGGGTCCTTGAATAGGAGCCAAAAGCTGCGCACCTGCTGCAAGGGCCTGTGTCGGTTTAGCCGAGGCCAGAGGAACACTGTTCTTGGGTTCATGGCATCCCACGCAAGAGGCATTCTCGCCCGGTTGTAATGTTGTCCAGCTCCGCATGGTCTGCACCATGCGTCCCTTTTCATCCAGTAGCATGAAATAGACTGGACGCCGCGCATCTGTCTTGAAAAAGACAGAGCCGTCGTCGTAGATTTTTGCATCTCCAACCACTATTTTCGGATCCCAGGCGCCATTACCAATCGAAACAGGCGTGCTGACGAGCGCGCCACCGCCCGGACCTTTGTTTCCGTTGCGTCCAATACCCGAGGACCGATACTCCAACTCGACGACACGGAGCGTCTTAACAGTCCCGCGGGGAACATCCTTCATGGGTTCGCCCACATAGACATCCTGAATATAAAATGTTCCATCGGTCTTCTTGTAATCAACCTGACTCGGACGTGTCGGCGGACGCTGCCGCGCCATGAGCGGCACTGCGCGGCCACAGGAGAGTCCAAGACGCGAGGCAAGCACTTCGCGGTTGCCTTGAATATCCATCCAATAAAGGCCGAAGCCTGTCTTACGATTTCGGACGGGCTTCTTCTCTTTTGCTGCACCTTTCACATTCCAGCCTGTCGGACTATACGTGACCACCACCTGTTTCGAATCAAGCGGATAGGGATAGGCATGCAAATCATTATCCTGTCCATAGCGATCAATGACGATCGGCCTTTGTGTTGGCGGTTCACGAACTGGCGCGACAAGGGTTAGGCCTTCTGTCTCTTGCCGACCTTTTCCAGGTTCAAGCAAGATCAAATCACCGACTTGCAGCGTGTGATGTCCAGTGGCAATCGCAAACATGTCCGGCGAACCTGGAATAGTGCGCGCATGCGCAATCGTGGTCGGGAACCAGGAGTTCTCACCATAAACCGCTGACTGGGACGTGCCATCCGGCATCATTTGAAAAAGAGGTTGCGGATACATCTGGGAACGGTCATTGTACTCCCAGCGTGTATAGAGAACACGATTATCCCACGTCATAGCGGGATAATTCACATGCACTTGGTCAAAGCCAAGGCGCAGAATATTTTTCCCGTCCGCATCACATCGGTAGAGGTTGCTGACCTCGGTCCACCAGCAATCCACAATCTGCATACAGCGCGTTGAGTTGAAGATGATAGAACCATCCGGCAAGTAACAACCCTCATAATCCGCAACAGCCGTCCCTTCCGTCAACTGGCGGACACTTTCCGGACGTGGCCGTCCATCCGTGCTGACATCCATTTCGTACAGGTGGTAATCATCGCCACGGTCTGTCTTCTTCCATGAGAACATGATTTTCTTTGCGTCAAAGTCCACGTCCACATCACGGATGATCCCCTCTTTCGTCTCGAGTAACACGGTCTCTTTCCAGAGCCCATCGGGTTGCATCTCCATGAGGCATACCTGTCCGCCTGCATCAAAATTGCGTTCCGCCTGCGCATCCGACAGCGCCTCCGTATAGGCATAGTGCGAACCGCCCATTACAAAATGACGCGCATAGACCCACTTCGGCATTTTATGTGAGAGTCCTTCCAGCCGCTTTGCACGGCGCGCCAAGCAGACCTTCCGATAGAACGCGACCAATGCTGGAACATCATTGCCTTCTGGAATTTTTGCGCTGACCCATTCTCCTCCGCAAAGCGTGCGCGTACTCTCTAATGCCTTGGCGATCGCTTCGCGAAAGTTTGCAACAACAGCTCCGCCCTTAAACAAAGGCTCTGCAAACATATCCGAAGAGTCTTGCCGCAACCAGTCCGCCAGCAACTCGTCCTGCTTCTCAATGGCCATCAACAGATCCGACGATTTTCCTAAGTCGTCTTTCGTTAGCGTCTTGCCAGTCAGTTGCTGGATAAAGACTGCTGTTTCTGAAGCTGTTGCCGTGACGACTGGTTGTGCGGAGGATGCTGTTGCAGGTTGCTCCGCTTTGAGGGACTCCGTGCTCAGCAACACATCAATGCCTTGCCCTCCTACCGTCTGAATACAAGAGACCGCCATACAATTCTTCCCCGGCACGCATGCCTTTTGCGACTCAGGTGAAAGGGGTATATTCTTGTACTCTTTGATATGTCCCTTCACACGGCAAACCTCGATGCCATTGATATAAACAACTGCATCTTCATCATGGATGATGCGCAACGCCTTGGGAGCATAATCTTTGGAAGATATCTCAAACGTCCGTCGCATCCAAATAGCTGGTGTACGCCAGGGAGTCTGAACCTTCATGCCTGGCGTTCCTGCTTTGCCGAAAGGACTTTGGCCTGTCTTCCAGGCTGCATCCTCGTATGATGACTTAAACCAATCTTCGCCCGGTTTTTCAAAGGTGTATCGCCACGTTTCTCCTGACACACTCAGACATAACAACGACAAAAGAGCGATTGACTTGAACACCATATACGAGCCCCCCGATATTAATAAACTATTTTGCCTTCGGATACACGAGACCTTCTTTTTTGCCCGTGAGCACATCCTGCAAGGTATTTGCCATACGGACGGAATAGTTTTCACCCCCGCCTTTTTTCTGCTTCTTTCCTGTGACTCCCTCTGCACACGCTCTGATCTCCGGCAACAGCGGACGTGCGGCTTCCCCTAGGCGATCAATCACATTCGCAGCGTGTAACGCATAAACCGAATTCTCATGCTGGACCAACCAGCGCCGCAGCGTCTCGATTGCTTCCACTGTGTGCCCCAGTTGGCGCAGGGCATCCGCTGCAGCAACCTGCACAGCACCCGATGCGTCTTCCTTTGCAGCCTTCAGCAAAACCGCTTCAGCTGGCGCGGCATCCTTACCTAAAATCGCGCATCCCTGAGCGGCCCACCAGCGCATGTATTCACGCTTATCCTCTGAAAGAACGCGCATAAATTCAGGCACATTTTCAACTTTTCGATCCGAGGCCTTGATCGCGATTGACAAGGCTTGTTCTGCTGAGAAGGCACCTGCCTGTCGTGAGGCCTCATATCCTTCATATGCCGCGCCCTCGGGCAAGAGGCCATTGTCATTGCAAGCAACCATCCACGTACACAAAGCTTTGCGCATCTTTTCCAAGACCTCGCGACACTCCGACGTTGCAACGAGGTTGTTCATGCAGTCCGGATCAGTCTGTTTGTCATACAGCTCTTCAGACGGCTTCTCACCCCAGAAGAGAGCAGTCTGGGGCGTCAGCTTGTTTTCTGTTGCCAAGCGCGCCCAGGCCTGATAATCACGTGCCTGAAACATATAGTGAAGGCGTTGGACGTAAGGCAGGTCAGGGCGGAAATTACGAATGTAGAGATAGCGGTCGCTGACAGCCGAACGCACCATGTCATACCGTTCATCCATGCGGTCACGCGTACAGAAGACAAACTCGCGGGCTGGCGCCTTGGCCTGGCCAGCAAAGGCACGTCCCTGCATGTACGTTGGAATCTCAAGACCTGCGATGGAGAGAACCGTCGGCGCAAAATCAACAAAGTGCACCACATCCTTTATGCGCGAACCTGGGGCCGCGGGTGCGAGATGCTGCCACTTCGGAGGGAAGTAGACGATCAGCGGGACATGCGTTCCGCTGTCCTGCAGAAAACGCTTGGTGCGCGTCGTAATGCCGCCATTGTCTCCGTAACAAAAGACAATCGTATTGTCCGAGAGGCCTGCTTCCTCCAGTTGTTTCAATTTCTCGCCAAACTGACGATCCATCTCTGTGATACAGTCCATCGCTCGCGCGATATCCTGTCGAAACTCTGGAACATCCGGCTGGTAGGGCGGAACGCGCACCTTGGCAGGATCAGTCGGCGAGAAATCAAATTTCTTTTCCGCAGGGAAGAGACAACTCTCATGACAGACCTCATGGTTAAAGACACTGAAAAAAGGCATTGTCGGCTGGGTCCGATTCTTCCAACTTGCCTGCTTCCCGTTTGCGCACCAGAACGAGTCTGCTTTTTGAATCAGAGGTGAATTGTAGTCCGTCTTGGAATTGTTGCTCGTGTAATAGCCCGCATCTTTTAAATATTTTGGAAAACCTGTCAGCCAAGCGGGAATCTTTCCGCTGGCGCGCATATGCTGGGCTGGTCCGCAGGTGGTCGGATACATACCGGTAATGATCGTGAAGCGTGAGGGGGCGCAGACTGGCATGGAATAACAGTTCTCAAAGAGTACACCCTTCTTTGCCAAGGCGTCCAAGTTGGGTGTCCGTGCGAGCGTATTGCCATAGCACCCCAATGAGTTGTAGGAATTGTCTTCGCTGGTCAACCATAAAATATTGGGGCGTTCAGCCGCCATCGCGACACTAGCCAACATAACAAACGGCAACACGATTTTTTTCATAGTACACGTTCCTTCGCTTAATACTTCTGCGACTCCGCACATTCAATGACTTTTCGATAATCCACTTCGATACGCTTCGCGAGTTCTTCTTGAACATTTACGAAGCATGCGAGTATCCGTTTATAGTCCGAGTCATCCTTGGACGCGAACTGTCCCTTGGATAACGGAATGGACAGGAATGGGTTCTTTTCAGGATGATCGAGACGCACATAGAACGTTTCAGGCAATTCAAATCCACGACGCGTGGCGATCTCCTTCATTGTTTCATCCAGTTTAAGAGGCAAAACTCTCCGGCAACCTGGCAAATAGGTCTGCAGCGATTGTGACGTGCCATAGAAGGGCACATTCAGATCAATCCACATCAAGATGCGGAGTTGCTCATCGGCAGCCAGCGCAATGCGCTTGGTTCCATTTGTACCTGGATGTCCTGAGACAAGCACGTCTGCCAACTTACTGACAGGAGCCCCCCAACTCTTCGGCTGAAATTTCAAGATATTCGCTTCGCATCCATTATAGCTTGTAATCCAGGATGTGTAAGGATTCCCCTTCCCCTTGTTGGGTCCCCAATAATCTGTGTTCTTGGAGGCGGAAATGCTATCCAGCCGTGCCAGATTCTCATACGCAACATTAAAGAAGTCGGTACGGTCGCCCGTGAGTTCTGGCTTGGGCGCTTGTTCCGAATTTCCATTGTGGCAACGGACGCAATGTTTATCCAACACAGGCTGGACAATCCGAGGGAAACTGAAGCCATGTTCAGCGCCCCATGTTGGAGGGGTCAATTTTTCCGGTGCACGCGATGCAGCTATGGAGCGGCCTTTGCTCGTAATGATTGTCGGAGAAACATAGTTGCGGTCTGCGTGGCATCCGATGCAACTCTGTTTTTCACCGGGCATGAAATGGGTAAAGGTTCTCATACGCTGCACGGCACGGCCTTCAGCATCGAGTGGCAGGAAGTATATCGGCACATTCGCAGGAGCCAGGAAATGCGCCGAGCCGTCCGCCTCCACTGTGGCAAAGCCCCACACGCGCTTGGGTGCGTAGGTCGCGGCACAGGACACAACCGGGAACTGGAAGCCGAATTGGCGGCGCGCAGTATCTGCGCGAATATCTTTCTCCATCTCCTGCACAATCGCGATGCGCTTGATCTCGCCTGGCTTAACAAAACCTTCCAATCCGACATAGACATTGTGCATGACAATATCGGCCCACGGCTCGGCATTTTTTTCAACACGATACGGCCGAGGCGTCTGCGGCATCGCGCGCGGACGGACAGGTTGCGGCGAATAGAACCCCACGCCCTTTTCCGGCGTGCGAATTGCGACCTCCAGTGTCCCATTATAGTCACGCAACAAGATCGTGCCTTGCTTGGACACGAGGTAATAGTTGCTATCCAACGGGAAGGGGCTTTCATAGGGTCCGCGCATGCGATTGCCTGCTCCTGCGTCTTCAACTTTCCCAACAGGAACATCTGGCGTCAAATTCGTGATGGCCTCCTGCGCGTTACCACCCTTGGTCAGATCCAGCAGACCGATCGCACCGCGGCAGGGGCCATTGTGGCTCGTCATGACGCAGAGGATTTTTCCAGGTGCGCCCGGAACATCTTTGGCCTCCATAAAGGTCGCCGGGCAGAGCACACGATTGCCAAAGACGCCAGCCAATGATGTCCCGTCCGGATTGATCGCCCAGAGAGACTGGATAGGGATGGCCGGTCGGTCAACATATTCCCAGCGGCTAAAGAGGATGCGTCCGTCCGTCATGATGGAAGGTGTAAAGTCCGTCAGGTAATTCGCAGAAAGGCGGATCGGATTCTTCCCGTCGCGGTCCGCACGGAAGAGGACAGGCGATGTACTGGTCCAGCAATAGGCAAACGCGGGCTTTCGATCAGACATGAAGGCGATTCCACCATCCGGCAACCAGCAGGCGTTCATGTTGTTTGACTTCTCAGCTATCACCTTTTCAAGTCCGGTACCATCCACATTGATTCGCCAGATTTCGAACGGCGTCTGCATCGTCCGCTTCCAGGAGAAGAGGATTTGTTTGCCGTCATATGAAACCTGGCAATCGAGGATGACGCCCTCAGCGGCATCCACCAAGGATGTCAATACGCCATCCGTGACGTTTAACCGATAAAGTCCGCCTCCCTGACCGAGCCCCTCCACATGATACGTATACACATGCGACGGATTGAGAGGCTTCCGTTTAATAACGACCAAGGAATCAAATCCTAGTCTTCCTTGCGCCAGGGTTGCCGCCATCTGCTGAGAACCCTCAGACTTCGAAAGATCGCTATCATACCCGTTCCGTGCTAGCTTACGAAGCGCATCGGGAGCGACAAGATCAGGAAAGATCATCACTTCTGCAGCACCAGGATTAAAGCCTCCCCCCTGCTTAAATGCAATCCGGAGTTTGCTGACCATCCGCGTCTCAGGAAGTGTGATGCGTTGCGGACCGTGCTTCTTTTCAAAAGAGGCAGACGCGCAAGCGGTCGTCTCGTCATTGCAGAAGACCTCGCACGCCCCCCAGCATTCATCCAAAGAAAAGGCCGTACGCCCGAAATAGAGAAGCTCGCGCACATGCACAGGATTTTTCCACTCAAAGGTAAGCGTCGCACCCTTCGCATGGGTGCTGCCAACAACAACCCACGCCTCATTCACATCCTGAAATCCAAGTTCGTCCGCAACTTTACCATCCGCCGCAAATTTCGCAGCATGTCCGGCATGAAATTCAGAATCGGCCGTGACCGTCGCAGAACGGGCGAGGTTATCAGGGACGATTTGCACCGAAGATCCTTTGTTTGCTCCCAGTATAATAACCAAAAAAAAGAATAACCTTAGCATCGTCCCCCCCTCTCCTGAAACCTATAAAACAATTACCAACTAAGGATAAAGCATACCATATTTTTGTTATGCGTCCAGTCTCATAAAGTGGCAAATAGTTGTTTCGGTTTTTGTCCGTATAACCCTAGGTCCCCTTGTTTCTGCTTTCTGATAACTGGATCACTTCATCGGTGTCAGCGTAAAGGTGCCGAACGTCACCCGAGCCGGGCCGTGGAACTTCAAGACGTTCCTGCCTGCCTTCAGCTCGATCGCGACCGGTGCTGACTTACCCCAAAGGCCAATCGTATACGGCAGAGCCATTTCAACAGGGGTTCCGCCATTCGCCGTCACAAAAACGCGCTGGTCCCATTTGGGCGTTACGACGCTGGCGACGAGCGTGTATTTGCCTGCCTTGGGGGCGTCGAACGTATACTCAAACGAGTCAGACGCTTTGCTGTACCGTGAGAGATGCAGACGCGTTTCGCCTGATTTGTTGTCTTTCACAAAAGCAATCTGATCTGTGTACCCCCCATGGTAGAGGGACTTGGTGCTCTCCGTGGGACTGCTGCAGGCTGCCGAAGGAATGGCGATGACACCCTTGTCATCGACCGTGATCTTCCCTGTCGCCGCAGGTGCTTTCCCTGCGACGGAGGCAATAGCCGGTGATTTTTTCCTTCCTGATTCCATACCGGCGATGATGCGCCGTTGCTCCTCCAGCGCCAAGTCATTCCAGAAGATCGGCTTCTCAATCTCGCCCTTTTTCGGCGGCGTGGGGCCCCTGGTCTTTCCGCTGTATGTAATGAGACCCGGCTTCCGTGCCTCACCCGCGAGGGCGCCGATCCATTGGGCTCTCCGGACCCTCATGAAGGCTGCCGCATCTTCATGAGCCTGACTCATGGCCACAAAATTGACATCCGCACCGTAGAACTTGGGCCTGCCCGCTATTTTCGAATAATAGCCGAAGGATGACTTGCCAAAATTGCCGCCCAGTCTGGTTTTCCACCCGTCAGGATGCCAGTGCGCCAGCGTGGAGTGCCCGGGCTCCACCCGTTCCACGGCGGGTACGCCGAACGCCTGTAGCATGAACCGACCAAAGAAACCACGACGCCCGCAGATTCCGCCGTTGGCCAGGATATTCTGCATGCAGGCGTTTTCAGGACGGTCGTTTTTGACCTCGTCACTGCCATACTTGATCTCTTTATCAACGACATCGACGTAGACGGAGGTGTTACTATCGGCAGGGATGCAGTCCGGCCGCAGGGTACGGAGCATCTCGCGCGCCCAGGCCAGGATTTCATCTGGATCGGGCGAATCCACGGCCAGGGCCAGGTTCCAGACACTCAGATCCTTGAAGGCCGGCTGGAGTTCTCCCGCCAAGTACCACTTCTCGTAGCTCAAATATCGCTGCACCGGATCGATGAAAAAGGAAGGATCCTTGGCCATTTCCTCGGTCACCTTCACGAGATCGCTTGTTGGCCCATTCCGCTTCAAGATCGGCACCGCATGTCCAAGGCTGACCGCCAGCGCGAGCCGCTGGAAAAACCCCTCCTTCGCCTTGGGACTGGCTTTCTGGATGTCGGTGTAGATCTTCATCGCCTCGCCGTACTTTCCGCCGTTCGGGCCGTCCGCGACAAGCATCTGGATCATCAGCTCCTTGTTGTCGAGAAGCTGCTGGACCAGTTTTTCATGTTCAGGACTCATCTGCGCGAATTCCGCGAGGCCCTTGGGCGTGGCGTCCGTGAGGACCATGAACTGCGCCAGCTTGCCATCCAGTTTATCACTGCTCAGGATTCCGCTCATTCCCAGCGCATCCATGGCTTTCCACGTGGCTGTACGCGCATTGTTCAAGGCCTGCTTCGCCGCTTCAGCCGCCTGGATGGCTTTGGGAAGATTCGCTTCCGCATCCTTGACCGCCGCCTTGGCCTTTTCAATTTTATCAAGCAACTGCTTTTGCTCTTTCTCCCTCCTCGCGAGGAAACTCTCCGCAGAGGCCAGCTGTTTCGCCTTCTCCGGATCCTCCACACCTTGTGCCCTCGCACGCAGCAGTTGCTCCTGGGCATCAGCTAGTGTCTTGGGAGCGAATTTCAGCTGTTCCTCCAGATCCTTGAGAACCTGCGGTGCAGACCTCATTTTCTCAACCGTTGCAGCCGTGACAGCAGCCTCCTTGGCAGGCCCCTCCTCCGCGGTGATCGCCGCCATCCATGCCGCCACCTTTGCTAGATCGATCGCCGGCAGTTGCTTCTCAATGTCTGCCTTCAGCGATGTCAACAATTCGGTGTATTTTGCCTCCACCGTTTTACCCGTTTGTGTCCGTTCAGCGACGGGCACCGTGCCCTTTGGCTGACTGGTGGCCGCCTCCGCAATCCCCGTCATGAAGACGAGACCGCAAAAGAGTGATGCGCGTGCAGTGTTCGATATCATGGTGTATCTGTCCTTCCCCTTTTGGGTGTATTTTTTTAAACTTGGGAGCGCGGAGCACACTCATTTCCCTTAAAAAGTCAGGCAGTCTGACTCATGTAGCCAATCTTAACCCTTCGACACTGCTTTGGTCAAGCTGTTTGCGGATGCATTTCGCGAGAATATTTGACAAAAACTGCAAGCCTAGGACATGCCCCCCTGTTTTGCTTCAGTCGGAATTGGACAACTGCCTAAAATCGGTTAATATAAACCGA
>JBAXCC010000107.1:0-11705 GCA_037141675.1 bacterium
TCGTGTGGAGCAACTTCTGTGACTGGTATCTCGAATATGCCAAGCAGGATTTGTACGGCACGGATGAAGCGCGCCGCGCACAGGTGCTGGCCGTGATGACCGACGTCTTCTCGAAGTCGCTGAAACTGGTGCATCCGTACATGCCCTTCATCACCGAAGAACTGTGGCACGAGATGGGCTATGGTAAACCCGAGGAGACCATTATGCGGGCCCCCTGGCCGAAGCCGTATTCGGAGGAGCAGCGCAAGGTCTGGGGACTCAGCGCGGAGACCACCGCGTATGTCACTGAGAAACGTGAACTCGTGACAGCAGGACGCGCGTTACGTGCTGAATACAATGTTGCACCGTCGAAGTTCGTGAATTATGTGTTGCAAGCGGTTGATGAGGCAACAGCCAAGCGGCTGCTCGCGGATCTCGACAGCCTCAAGCAGCAACTTCGCGCAGAGCAACTTGACATCGTCACAGGTGGCGGCGAAAAGACCATGCCCGGCACATTGTGCAAACTCGGAACGATTTGCCTGTCCCTCGAAGGCCTTGTGGATGTGGCGACAGAGTCGGCCCGCATCAAGGCAGAGTTGGACAAAAACCAAGGCTTTTTGAATGGTGTGAACGCCAAGTTGTCAAACGAAGGCTTTGTCGCTAAGGCACCGCCCGCTGTCATTGAAAATCAGCGCGCCCGCCAAAAAGAATTGATTGAGACGATCGAGCGACTTGAAAAACTGTACAAGACGTTCAGCGCATAAACAAAGGAGTAGAACGAGATGAGTGATTTATGTCCCTGTGGCAGCGGCCAGAAGTTTGATGTTTGCTGTGAGCCGTTTTTGCTGGAGCAGGCATCGCCAAAGACTGCGGCCCAGTTGATGCGCTCACGCTATTGCGCCTACGCAATGGGTGTGATTGACTATTTGTACAAAACTTCCGGACCGCGCGTGCGCAAGGAGTTTGATGCAGAGAACAGCCGTAAGTGGGCCGAGTCCGCCAAGTGGAACGGTATGGAGATCGTCAAGACCGAAGGGGGGTCCGAGACAGACACAACAGGGACTGTTGAATTCATTGCGCGATATGCAGTGAAGGAAAAAGAATTTGAACATCATGAGGTCGCGCAGTTCGAAAAAGTCGATGACACGTGGGCCTTTATCGATGGCAAGATCTTTGGGACAGAGCCGATGCGTCGTGAGGCACCGAAGGTTGGACGTAACGACCCCTGTGTGTGCGGCAGCGGTAAGAAGTATAAAAAGTGTTGCGGACAGGCGAAGGGCGAGTAATGGACGTTAAAGCATTTATCTTCGACTTGGACGGGACGCTGATTGACTCCGAGATGCTGTGGGTTGCTGCGATGGTCTCCTATCTGGCGGATCATGGATGCGTCACCTCCCGCAAGGAGATGATGAAGATCGTGGTGGGCCATTCCTGGTTTGATATCTATCGCAAGGTGATTACACTGGCGCCTGAATTGAAAGTGGTCACGATTCAAGAGATGGCCCAGCAATTGCGTGCCTATTATGTGCGGCAATGTGAAAACACGGGCAGTATTCTGATTCCTACATCTGTGACGCTGCTCAAGTCGCTTGCAAAGAATTATCCCGTGATCATCGTCTCTGGCTCGCCACATAACGATGTTGAAAACGCGGTCCGCCTGATGGAGGCGGAAGCTCATGTGAAGTTCGTGTTGGGTTCGGAAGATTATGCGAATGGGAAGCCAGCGCCCGACGGCTTCCTGCTCGGGGCGAAGAAGCTTGGCGTTGAGCCCAAACACTGTGTCGTGTTTGAAGATTCCAGCGCAGGTGTGCGTTCGGCAAAGGCTGCGGGCATGTACTGCGTCGCGCTCTCCCGTCCGGTAGAGCATCCACAGGACCTCTCGCCCGCAGACTGGATGCTCGAAGACCTTGCCGACTTCTCCGTCGAAAAGCTTTTAACTCGCGTGATGAGTAAATAAAGTAATCACGCAATAAGGCAATCATGAATAGACTCGTTTTACCGTTAGGCTTTTATGGTGCAAACTGCGTGATCCTGTGGAAGGATCCACAGCAGGCGTGGCTCTTCGATCCAGGGTATGACGCACCAACGATCCTTGCAACACTGAAAAAAGAAAATCTTCAGGTGGGTGCGATTGTCCTGACGCATGCGCATTTTGATCATATCTCTGCGCTGAATGATGTGCTAGCCCGTTATCCAGCGCCGGTCTATCTGCATGCGGATGACGCGCCAATGGCCTTCTCGCCGATGAACCAGATGCCACCTTATTCCAGCACGAAGCGTCCTGCGTCGCTCGACACCTCGAAGGGCGATGGCGATACGCTGACCTGCGGTGGCCTGACCGCGACGTTCATCCATACCCCCGGACACACACCCGGAAGTTGGTGCACATACTTTACATCGGAAGCTCTGATGGTCACCGGCGATACGCTCTTTGCAGGCTCCATCGGCCGCACCGATTTTCCCGGCGGCAGCATGGAGGAGATGGAGGTATCCCTGCTCAAACTCAAACAAATGCCGGATGCGGTCCGCATCATCTGCGGACACGGCTCCGAATCAACACTCGGCGAAGAAAAACGTTCAAACCCTTATTTATAGTAACGCTATTTTTAGTGTGTTTCGTGTGTTTCGTGTATTTCGTGGGCAAAAAGGAGCAGAATTATGGCAATCGACCTCAAGGCAGCATACAAGACAATCATGGATGACCATTTCACACCCGAGATGGAAATTTCGTTTATAGACGGCAGCAAACGTCAGACACTGAAATTTGAAAAGGTGTCGTGGGTCATCGACGGCGAGAACAAGGGGTTGCGCTATGGTGAGAATCCCGGCCAGGAAGCCGCCATGTACAAGCTGGTCAATGGCAATCTCGTGCTGGGCGATGTGACCGCACTCGCGCCTGGACATTATCTCGCCTCTGATCCCGAATTGCTCCAGTCCGGTAAGCATCCCGGCAAGACCAATCTCACGGATGCTGATAACGCGCTGAACATTTTACGCTACCTCGACGACACGCCCTGCGCCATCATTGTGAAGCACAACAATCCCTGCGGCGTGGCCAAGGCCTCGACGTTGGCTGAAGCCTACTTCCGTGCCAACAAGGCGGATCGTTTGGCTGCCTTCGGCGGATGTATCGCGTTGAACCGCGAAGTGGATCTCGAGACCGCGAAGCTCATCGCGGATGCGTATGCCGAAGTCGTGGTCGCCCCTGAATTCGCACCCGGCGTCATGGAGATTTTTAACACGAAGAAAAATTTGCGCGTGATGCGCATCAACAACATGGCCAAGCTCACGAACTTCGTGGCGCAGCGCGTTGTGGACTTCAAATCGCTCATCGACGGCGGTCTGGTGGCACAGTGGTCCTTTGTCCCTGAAGCGCGCAAGGCTTCGCAGCTCATGCTGGCCGAGTGCACGACCAAGGATGGCGTGGTGCACAAGACCAAGCGTGTCCCGACAGCTCAGGAATACGACGACCTCATTTTCGGCTGGCTCGTGGAAGCCGGCGTGACCAGCAACTCCGTGCTCTACATCAAGGACGGCGCGACCGTTGGCATTGGCACTGGCGAGCAGGACCGCGTGGGCGTGGCAGAAATCGCGCGCGACAAGGCCTATCGCAAGCTGGCGGACTGGATTGCCTGGGAAAAATATACAACGCCCTACAACGACCTGGTGATGAAGTTCGGCGATGAAGGCAAGAAGCGCATGGCCGAGATCGACGAAGAGGTCAAGGCTCGTCATGGCGGGTTGCTGGGATGCAGCATGGTCTCCGATGCCTTCTTCCCCTTCCGCGACGGCGCGGAAGTCGGTATCCGCGAAGGCATCACTGCGATTGTCCAGCCCGGGGGCGCGATGCGCGACTGGGATGTCATCGACTGCTGCAACGACGCCAATGTCGCCATGGTCTTCACCGGCCAGCGTAGCTTCAGGCACTAATCAGACGGAGCACTATGAGCACCTTACATGACCTTCAAGCCAGTGGCGCACTTTTTATTGCGCCAGATGTGCGTCTCGAACGTATAGCGACAGACGTTATTTTCCATCCGGGATGTCGGTTGTCAGGTACGGATCTTTCGATTGGCCCTGGTTGCGTAATCGGCGCAGAGGCGCCGGCCACCATCAACAACTGTCAACTGGGCACACGCGTCCATCTGGCGGGCGGCTTCTTTGAGGGCGCGACCTTCCTGGACGATGCGAAGGCGGGAAGCTGCGCGCATGTGCGTCCGGGATGCTTGCTGGAAGAGGGGGCTTCCATTGCTCACAGCGCGGGCATCAAGCAGACGATCTTCATGCCGTGGGTCGCCTCTGGCAGCCTGATCAACTTCTGTGATGCGCTCATGGCGGGCGGGACCAGCCGTAAGAACCATTCAGAGATCGGCTCTTCCTACATCCACTTCAACTTCACGCCACATCAGGACAAGGCAACCGCTTCGCTGATCGGCGATGTGCCGAATGGCGTACTGCTGAATCAGGATCCTATTTTCTTGGGAGGTCAGGGTGGCATGGTGGGACCGTGTAAGATTGCGTATGGCACGGTCATTCCCGCCGGACAGATCTGGCGCGGCGACGTGGACGAGCCGGGGCAGCTTGTGGCGCGTGCGGGTTTTAAGCGCAACATCGAGATGAAGTACGATGCGCATAAGTTTTCAAGCATCACCCATATTGTCCGCAACAACCTCACCTACATTGGCAACATCTTGGCCCTCGATGCGTGGTACCGTGTGGTTCGCGCTGTGTATATGAGCACAGACCCCTTCCAGAACGCGTGCTTTGTCGGCGCGCGTACACGCCTGGCAGAGATCTTGAAAGAACGGTTCATGCGCCTCGATGAATTGATGGAGAAGGTTGGAAAATCATTTGAGAGCGATCCTGCGCCGCAAGACGACAATCAAAAAGTGGTCAAGCAATGGGCAACTGCAAAAGATGCGCTCAAGCAGATGATTGATGCTCGCGAAGAAGTCGTGGTCCCCAGCGAAGTGAAGGCAATTGTCAAAGGCCTTCCAGCGAAAGACTATCTCAAAGAGATCCAGGCGCTCTCCCCTGTGGATGCCTACATCCTTACGATGTGGCTCACCTGGCGCGTCGCAGAAACCGAAAAGCTCATCCCCTCCGAAAGTGCCTCCTGCTGCAAATAACAATTTCAGCGTTAAGAGTTGGGCGTTCAGCGTTGAGCGTTCCACCTACGACAAAACTCTCAACTCTCAACGTTTAACGCTTAACTCTTAAATTACGAAGGGCTGAATGACAAGTAACACTAAACTGCTCGATCCCTTCATGGCGCACCTCGGCTTGCATGCTGAAATCATTGCGCCTGGACAAGCGCGGGTGTGGGGCACGCTTCAGCCCGAACACCTCAATAGCTTCGGCTCTGCGCATGGCGGTTACCTCTATACGCTGGCGGATGCGGCCTTCGCGCTGGCCGCCAATGCGCACGGACCGCTGGCCGTGGCGCTCTCCACGCACATGGAGTATATGAAGACCGTCAAGGCTGGCGAGGTCGTGGAGGCCAAGGCGCGCGAGATCAACCTTGGCGGACGCACAGGGCTCTACCATGTTGATGTCTGTTGCGGCGACACCCTGCTGGCGCAATTCACGGGTACCGCCTACCGCAAACCGGATCAGAAGTCCTGGCTGGCGGATGTCATGCCGTCACTTAAAATGTGAAAGTGTACTTTACAAATAGTGCCACTAAATGTAAAGAACACGGCGAAACATAATCCATGCATCATCATGAAGCACACATGCGATTAATAAAAAGAGGAGTGCTGAGTCTTTTCCTGCTCCTGGCCTGTTCGTCTGTAGAGGCGTCGATGCCAACATGCCCCTCACGTCGCAATATTTGGAAATTTTTGCAATATTCACCGGTTCAGTCCGTCACGAACTCACCAGTCATTACATGGGCTCCTGCCTGTGAGGTTCTGAAAGAGAAAAAAGTAGAAGGACGCAGTAACAAGCAAGCCTATCAGGAACTCCTTCTGGTTAACGTGGTGGTTGGAATATTGTGGATTTTCGGTGTGCTTGGAGTCACATATTCTTCGGCGAGCAAAGGTAAGGCGGTTTTAAATTGTCTCGTATATCTCACTATTATAGGGGGGCTCGCTTTTTTTACTTACCCCCCGATCCTTGGACTTTCAGCGCTTTTAGCGATTGTCGTGGCACCCCTTGTTATTCTGGCAATGGATAATCCCCTTATGAATAGAATAATAAGGGGTATTAGTGTGGTCATCTTTATTGCGGCGCTCGTAGGGTGGAAGCTTGTTGGATCAGATCGTTTCGCCTACTTAGACGATTACTCTTTCCCCGAGTATTTGACCTCCAGCACGTCGACCAACATTGTCGTTGTGCATGAAAAAATTGACTTGCCGCACAAAAATGTCTATAAATCCATAAACGCAATCCTTTATCGAGACCGCAGAATTCGCACTGTGAGCACAAACGAATTGGCCGCGTTGCTTCAGGCGCAGGCTGAAGAGATACACTTATTCAGACAGGCGACGCAGCCACAAGACAAAGATTAGCAAGGAGTTGACCCCATGAGTGAAGAGCAAGTGAGCTATACGTCAGAAGCGGGTATACAGGCCCATATTCTGTCCGTCCGAGGGCAAAAGGTTATTTTGGATACTGACCTTGCGCGGATCTATGGTGTAGCCACGAAAGTACTGAACCAAGCGGTGAAGAGAAACAGCGAGAAATTCCCTTCCGATTTCACGTTTCAGCTTGCACCGCAAGAAGTTAGAGAAATGTGGTCACAAAATGTGACCAGTTCTCCGCGTTATCGGTCGATCAAATACAGACCATTCGCCTTCACGGAACATGGTGCGATCATGGCTGCAACCGTCTTGAGTAGTCCGAAGGCTGTTCAGATGAGTGTATTTGTTGTTCGCGCATTTGTTGCGATGAGGTCTATATTGAATGACACACGGGAGCTTGCTCGCAAGCTGGCCAAGCTGGAGTCTGAGGTCAAGGCGCGTCTGGATACCCATGACATGGCGATCATAGACATCTTGAGCAGGTTTATGGATATCATCAATCCGCCAGATTCGCCGCAGCCAGAACCACAACCGCCTAAGCGAATCGGTTTTGGGGTCAGGGAACGTAGACCCATCTACAAGACGAAGCGAGGGTAAGTGACAATGCTCAGCAGTCTTAAAGTGACAAGGGTCTTTCTGTGTGCCTTCTTCCGCCGGCGAAACACGAATAGAGGAACAGCAACTCAACAGACATGACAAGCGAGCTAACAAAGGGCGATCGGTTTCTTTTGGGCGCCATTGCCACAGGGGCGATCGCCATCGGGGCGGCGATACTCTATCATTTCGTAAGTAACTGCACGCTTGAAACTTTTTTGCGTGATGATGCACGGATCGTCTACACGGCTTTCGGTTTCTCGTTATGTTTTTTTGGTCTCTTCTTTCTGTTGAACACCCTTCATAAGCAATGGACGCTTGTGCTATCCATACTCCGCACAGGGTTCTTTCTGTGCTTCGGCTTGGCGTTTCTGTTGATCCCCTTATTGCGGCCTGATGGAATCACTGGCCGTGTTGGCGTATCTCTCAATGAAGCGTCGGTGATTCAACACGTTCAAAAAGGTTCATGGATTGGCGTCATCGCTTATTTGTCGATAGGGGTCATGATGGTCATTGTCGGGACCCTCCTGTTCGTCAAAGATGTGCGCCGTCCGAAAATAGGATAACTATGAAATACTGGAAGATGCTCTTGTCTGTCGCTCTTGTTCTCGTTGCACCCTATCGCTCAGCGTTCGGTGCAGAGAAGGCTCAACACAACTTTGATAAATGGGAGAAGGATATTGCCGCTTACGAAAAGGCGGATGCTGCCAACCCTCCGCCCAAAGGCGCGATCCTCTTTATTGGTTCATCTACTGTTCGCATGTGGAAGACGCTTGCGCAGGATTTTTCGCAACACACCGTCATCAATCGGGGCTTTGGCGGTTCCCAGATTGTGGATGCCACGCATTTTGCGCCACGGATTATTTTCCCTTATGCGCCGAAAGCTATTTACCTTCGGTCAGGCGGCAATGACCTCTGGGCTGGAAAATCGGCGGAAGAGGTTTTTGGCGACTTCACGAACTTCGTGGCCACGGTTCATGCCAAGCTTCCAGAGTCCGACATTATTTATATTTCGCTCTGCCCCTGCAACTCACGTTGGAAACAGGCGGAGCTGACGAAGACCCTCAATGGGTTGGTCGCTGACTTCATCAAAGGGAAAGAGCATCTCCGTTACATTGAGATATACGATATGGCTCAGGGCTCAGATGGCAAGCCGCGCTCCGAGCTGTTTCTCAAGGACCAGCTCCACTTCAATGCCGATGGTTACAAGCTGTTAGCCGACCGCGTGCGTCCAGATCTCGAACGATACAGCAAGGCCAAGTAGGGGGCTTGCCAATAACTTTATTTTCTTTGACAGGATTTACAGGATTTTGAGGATTGGTTTCTTGCTCTGTGAGCTCGGCCTGTCCGCCGTAGACGTATTCGCGTAGGCGGATGCCTCTGTGAGAAAAAAGGTACAAAGCCTTCCGCGAGGTTCTGTAACCTACTTGAACGTCACTTCAACATCGTCGAAGTCGATCTGGCCGGAGCACTTATCATTTGTCAAAGCCATCCCTGCTCTAACCGCATCCTTCGGGATCAGTCCGATTTGTTCAATCGTTTTCCAGAAGCCTTTATACTCCGGCAGGTTCCCGTAAACAAAATGAATCTCTTTCCCGTTCTTATCGTAGAAGATTACAAACGCTGCTGGTTTTCCCTTAGCGCTCGGGGCGATGGTTGCTCGGCATCGTGCAGAGAGGGTCACAGTTTTTACATCAGCAGGTAAAAAAATGGATTGAAATACGTATTCAGTCGCCACCGAGCCATCCTTGTTAATGGGGACAGTCTTCAACCTGATAAAGCTATTCTTGTTTTCCTTTTCTACGGTCACCAGGTCTCCATATAACCACCCCTCTGCCTTCCCATCAGCGACCTTTTCGAAATCCCCATTCACGATAATATTCTTGCCATGCGCAACCCTTGCAGTTGCTCCGCCGCTCCCGTTATCTGTGCTACCGGCCAGCAACGCGGCCTTCTCTGCGGCGAGCTGTTTGGCGAGCTCAGGATTCGAAGCAGCCTTAGTCTGAAGCGTCGCGAGAAAGCGCAGATAGTCAGCGTCGACCAGCTTTTTGCGCTTGGCGAAGTCAACGTTGAGCTGTTCGATCTTGGCCAGCAGCGTCTTGCGTGTGCTTTGAAGTTTAGCCTTGGGAAGCGCTGTGGGCAGCTCGGGATCAAGGGCCCCTGCAACGGCTGCCTCGCGCTCTTTAACGACTGCTGCAACCAGGTCAAGTTCGCCCTTGGCTGTGGCGGACTTCTCAATGCCATCCAGCGCCGACAGATAGGACTTGGTCGCACTGGCGACGGATTCCTGTTTCTGTTTATCTAGCGCCTCGTTTGAGGCCTTGTGCTTCGCCGCAGGTCCTGCCAGTTCCGATAGAAGTTCCTGAGCATACGCAACGGAAACAACAGGCGAAAGTCCTAGAGCTAGAAGCAAAATATAAAGACCTCTGCTCCAACGGATGGCTTGGAAAGACGCTACCATGTTCATATTGCGATTCCTTTCGAGATCGACTGCACACGCACTTAATATTTCTCGAGGGTCGTCACTGTGAGGTTGCGCCAGAGGGCCTTGGTTTCGTAGGTGGCGAGCCCGAAGGGTTTTGTTTTGTCGATGTCACTGCCCGCTCGCAGGGTGAAGGCGGTGCTGCTCGTAAATTCGACTTTTGCTGTGTAGAGGGTATCATTCAAAAACACCTCAAGCAATCCAGGCGTCACGCGTACTCGCAAGGTGTACCAGATGTCGCTTTTAAGCGCAACGCCTTCAGAGTATTGATTTTCAGAGGCATCCATGAAGTTGATCGACGAGATGCCACAGAGGTTGCCACCCCAGCCGCCGATCACGACGGTGCAGGCGTTGGATTCGACCGGGATGGTCATGGCGACAAAGAAATCGGAGCCCTCTTTGCGCATGGCCTCCATTTTGACTTCATACGACATGGTCGGAAAACTGTTGGTGTAGGCGAGGCCCGTGAGCGGCTTGCCTAGTCCACAGGAAACCACGCCATTCGAGAGCGCTTCGACCTTGCCGTTCCCCCAGATATCCGCAGCTTTCCAGCCTGACAGATCCTTGCCGTTAAACAATGCACGCGGTTCCGCGTGCAACGAGAGTGCGCCACAGACCAAGAGTGAAAGGATAATCTTCATGTGTATTAACATAGCAACAAACGCAGGTTCAGTGCAAGTTTAGATTGCGCAGGACAAGGGAGGTTTTGTATGATGGCGCACATGAGTGACACCCTTGAGAACAAAGCCCTTCGGGCATTAGTGATTTTTTCAGGAGGACAGGACAGCACGACCTGTCTGGCCTTGGCCCAGCGTGAACATGGCAAAGAGAATGTGGACTGCATCACCTTTCACTATGGCCAGCGTCATGCGTTGGAGGTCGAAGTGGCTAAGAAGATCGCGAAGGATCTGGGTGTGAAGAACCACCGTGTCGTGAACATCGATGGCTATGCGCAATTGACCTCAAGCGCGCTGCTGAATCCCGAGGTTGCCATCCAGCGGCTCGGCGAGGGGACCGGTCTTCCGAACACGGTCGTTGACGGACGCAACATGATGTTTCTCCTGATGGCCGCGATTGTCGCGAAGCAAAGTGGCATAAACGATCTCTATACAGGCGTCTGCGAAACCGATTCCAGTGGCTATCCGGACTGCCGTGATGAATTTATCAAGTCGTGCAACACCACGCTCAACCTCGCGATGGAATACACCTTCCGCATCCATACGCCGCTCATGTGGCTCAACAAGGCGCAGACCTGGGCGCTTGCGGATGAGCTGGGCATCCTGGAGTATGTCGAGCACAATACGCTCACCTGCTACAACGGTATCGTTGGCACAGGCTGTGCCACCTGCCCCGCGTGCATCTTACGCGCCCGGGGGCTGGAGAAGTATCGGGGAAGTTCGAAAGTGCGTTAGCTTTAAAAATATGTGGACACTAGACGATGGAACTGGGACGTTCTGGGCGGAACTTGAGGAGATATTGGATTTTGACATCTTCTCGGGTATTGCGGAACAGTGGTGTCAACGCCATGGCGTGCCGCGCACTGTAGGCGACCTTGTCCTCCTCGTCCAACACGTTCATCCAGCTCAACATAGGCAACAGATTCTCAGCAAGATTGTCGCTCATTGTTCTGAGGTTTTGGGTGTGCCTCCAGACTCAATATCGGAGCAGACCCACTTCATTAACGACCTGGGGTTGGATTGAACTCTAATGACAAGGGAAGCTAACAAGGCAATTCAGGTTATTGCCGCGGAGCGCGGCAAAACCTGATTGCAAGCGTTAGTTCATTCGTGCATTGGTTATGACCGGCGTCCAGGGTACGGGGCTGAGTCCTGGGTCCTGAGTCCACCTCACAAAGTGTGATCTCCAATGGGGTCCTCTGAATTCAATCCTGAAAATCCTGTTCATCCTGTCAAAAAATCACTTATTCGAGGATGGTTTTTGACGGCAGGACGCAATTTAGAGTTAAAAGTTAAACGTTCCACCTTCGCTAAAGCTCCGGCGGACAGGTGAGAGTTAAAAGTTTGAACTCTTAACGCTCAACGCCCAACTCTTAACGCTCAAGTTATTAGGCAAGGGGTAGGCGATCGCCTACCCGTACTGCTAGTTCTCGTTCGAGTGGAGGCCGC
>JBAXCC010000108.1:0-11688 GCA_037141675.1 bacterium
GATGCTTGGATACCCCCGCCGGATCACCCGATAACCTTTTCGGCCTCCTGTGTCAAGACGCCTTCGCTCCGCGTTCTGGCGTGTCCTGCGGAGCCATCGGGCTGCGGACGCGTTGATGCGCCTCTGGGCGGGTGCTGAATACATCAACGCCTCCCATAGGCACCTCCCCGCATTCCTCGCCTTCGATGGCTCGCGATACACGCCTATCACCCGCCCGCTCATGCATCTTGCCCCCGTGCGGCCTCTTAGCGGCTCCTTTTTCGGAGCCGAGCTGTTCTGCTAAACTGTTTGAGATTCTCTCGGGAATACAACGCGTCATTGCTCGCCACCCGAAGAGGGGTGGCGCTAACGGCGGCGCGGAAGAGAGGAGCAATGCCAACAACTCGGAACTACGCCCGACGCAATCTTAAGATTGACTTTATGCGCGGTGACAATGTAAACTGTAAAAATTCTTAAGGTTGTATATACCCCGTGAACGGTTCCAACCATTTTAAGTTCACGGCGTTATGTTTAAACTGATACGTAGTGGAAGTGCTTATTATGAAAAATTTAGTGATACCGATGGCGATACGCCTTTTTGCGTTGATGGGGCTCATGCCAGTTTTGGCCGCAGACTTGAAGACCTTCCGGGACGCGTATGAAAAGAACTCGGCTGATATCCTTCAGAGCGCCAACCCTCAATTCGCCGATCTTCAGCAGCAGTACAAGAAGGCGCTGGAGGCGATGAAGACCACTGTGCAAAATCAGGGTGATCTGGTCAAAACCAAGGCTGTCATCGCCGAGATCGACCGGTTCCAGAAAGAAAAGAGCCAGCCCGCCACACTGAATGAGAAAGAACTGCCGGAAATCAAGGCTTTCCAAGTCGCCTACGTGAAACAGTACGCCAAGATGGAAATAGACCTGACCCTGAAACTGGGTGCGCTGACGGAAAAATACGAACTGGCTCTGGACCGTCTTCAAAAGGAGATGGTTAAAGCCGGAAAACTCGATGAGGCTACGGCTGTTTCTGAGGAGAGGGAAAAGGCGAAACTCGCGATCAAGGGGTACACGGAGCAACTGATGGCCCTGAGGAATTCCTCTGCGACGAACGGGACCAGCATGGCGACCGCAGCCGCACTGCCCGCCCGACCTGTGCTAGGCGCAGGCCGGGTGTCCGCCACCAAACAGGATCTGTATCTGGTGGTTGACCTCAAGGGTGGAACAGATGCGACCAACTACCCGGTGAGTTATCTTGCCGACGAGCCCAAGAGTGGATGGACTGACGAGTATAAGACGGATAAACTGGTGTTGCGGAGGATTGAGTCCGGGAAGTTTGTCATGGGCAGTCCGGAAGACGAAAAGGAACGAAAAGAAGGCGAGATTCAACACAAGGTGACGCTGTCAAAGGGGTTCTATATCGGAGTCTTCGAGGTGACACAGCGGCAGTGGGAACTGGTGATGGGGAGCAACCCAAGCAAATTTAAGGACAACTCAGACTTATGCCCGCTCGAGCAGGTGAGCTACTTGGACATCCGTGGAACAGCCGACGGCGCGAAATGGCCGGTGAACAATAGCGTTGATGTCACCTCATTCATGGGGAAAATACGAGCACAAACAGGCAAGGCTTTCGACCTGCCGACTGAGGCACAGTGGGAGTACGCCTGCCGGGCAGGGACAACTGGGACCAATGCAGGGAAAGACGATTTGGGCGATATGGTTTGGTATAATGACAACAGTAGTGGCAAAACGCATCCGGTCGGGAAAAAATTAGCTAATGCGTGGGGGTTATACGATATGCGCGGCAACGTGTGGGAGTGGTGTCTTGACTGGCATGAGACTTATGCCCCCACGGCGAGCGATCCGCGGGGTGCCTCATCGGGCAAGTGTCGCATACCTCGCGGCGGCAGCTGGAACACCGACGCAAACGGTTGCCGAGCTGTGAGCCGACTCGTTTACTATCCAGCCAACCGCCGCAGCTACATTGGTTTCCGTGTTGTCTTGGCCCTCGGTCAGTAGTGAAGAAAAAAGTGCCTTAGCGAATGAATTTAAGTTACGTTTTTCGTTTCTGCATCAGGTGTGAGACGAAACCTGATCGGAGCGCGAGGTTGCACAGGCACGAGGCAGTAGGAGGAGCATACTTGCATTGACGGGATGTATGCGTCAAATATTTTGGGGATGCATGAACTAGAACTCAACACCCGGCTGTGCGACAATGCCGTGTTGCAGGCCATGCTTAACCTCTTCAATCGCGCTGACGGTGTCAGAGATATCCATCAATGACTGAGGAGCATTCCTGCCTGTCAGGATGATGATTTTACCGTCAGAAGCCGACGCGATCAGTTCTTGGATGTCCTTCTCACTCAGCAGGTTAAGGTTGATCGTTGAACAAATTTCATCCAGGACCACCATGCGTATCTCTGGATTCTCCATCCGCTGGCGTGCAAGGATGAGTCCCTCCGCTGCAGAACGGCAATGCTGATCAATCTTTTCAGGAGTGTCAGACGGGGTGACGAATCCCTTTCCACACACCAGATGTTCAACACCTGGAAGACGTTGGAGTGCTCGTGCTTCCCCAGTGTTCGAGCAGCTTTTGACAAACTGTATGACGCTGACACGCAGGTTATGGCCGACAGCGCGCAGTACCATTCCAAGAGCAGAAGAGGTTTTCCCTTTCCCCTTTCCGGTTAATAGGATTATACGATTTTTATGCTTCTTTTCCATCGCAGGCTTGGAATCTTGACGAATTTATGATACATTAATAACTTCATTTCTTTTTTACCCTTATAGGCGAACGTATAAAGGTTAGAAAAGAAAGTATCATCATAGCGTTTTCTTTGTTGTTCGTCACGCACGTATTTTTACTGAATACACTGTTTTTGGTTAAAGCGGGACGGACAATTTTTCATGAATAAGATACATACAATTTTAATGGATGCGCGTGCGGCAACGCCTGCTCACCTTGGTATTAACCGGTATGTCCGGTCGCTTCTTTTGGCCATGATCCCTGAATTGGCTGAGGATGAGGTTCTACATGTGATTATCTCACCTGAGGCAGATCCGCTGGAGTGCCTCAATCATCCGCGTGTGACCACCCATGTGACCTCAGCACCGTTCGGAACGTTTAAAAGTCATTATCAAGCCTTCAAGATTGCCATTTCCGTCAAGGCTGATATTTATCATGCACCGTATATTTTAACGCCCGTATCTGTTCCGGGAAAGATGGTTCTGACGATTCACGATGTGATCCCGTTATCACACCCGCACTACAGTTCATATTGGATGCGTATTCTCTGGAGATATATTATTGGACGTCGGGTTGTCAAGCACAGCCGTAAGATCATTGGTGTTTCGAATACTGCGCTCAAGGTGTGCGAGGAGCAATTTGGTGAGCGCATCATGAATCGCAGTACGGTGATTTATCATGGTATCTCTTCAAACTTTACGCCCCAGTCAGAAGATGCGGTTTCGGAGATCAGGATTAAATACAGTTTACCTGAACGCTTTTTCCTTTATGTGGGCTCAGACATGCCGCATAAAAATCTGTCGACCGTGTTGCATGCGCTAGCGCTTATGGACCCGACGTCATCGATGCCTCTGGCTTTGGCAGGGTTTGATCCTGAAAAAAGTGATTTGAAGCATGAAGTTGAAGATTTGCATTTAGACGATCGTGTTTTGTGGGTTGGCAAAGTGTCGGAAGAGGAATTGCCTGCCTTGTATACGGCGGCTCATGCCTTGGTCTTTCCGAGCTTAGCTGAAAGTTTTGGCTTTCCAGTTCTGGAGTCCATGGCGTGTGGAACGCCAGTGATTTGTTCGTCGCTCGGTGTGTTAAAAGAAATTACGGGCGGGAATGCCAAGATAGTTTCTGCACGCGAGCAACGGGAATGGAAAAATGCGATGGATTTGGCAAACGTGTCGCTGGAGTGGCATGACGCGTTTCGTGATAAAGCGCTAGCCTGGGTCTCTCGATTCTCGTGGACGACCACGGCTCGGTCAACGTTAAATGTGTACCGCTCACTGTATCGGAAAAAATAGGAGTAACAGGAAATGGCAAAAGCGTGTGATTTAAAGAAGGGGGCACTTGTTGGGATAGATGGGAAGCCACATGTGCTGGAGAGTTTGAAGATTTCGACACCCAGTGCTCGGGGTGCCTCATCGATTTATCATTTCCGATTCAGAAATTTGGTAACAAAGACCAAGAAAGACATTTCGTGTAAAGGGGATGAACCGTTTGCTGATATTGACTTTGAACGTCGCGCCGTCCAATACCTCTATCGTGAAGCCGATCTCTATACGTTCATGGACGTTGAGGACTTTTCTCAGTTTTCGCTCACACAGGCTTCCATAGAAGAACAAATACTTTATCTTGTTGAAGACATGGAAGGAATTTATGCGCTCAAGTCGGATGGAAACGTTCTCACCATTGAGATGCCACAGAAGGTGGAGCTTACCGTCACGCAGTGCGATCCGGTGATGAAGGGCGCAACAGTGACGTCCCGTAGCAAGCCAGCAACCTGCCAGACCGGTCTTGTCGTGCATGTTCCAGAGTACTTGGAAGTCGGCGAGAAGATTACGGTTGATACGGAAACGGGAACGTTTCTTTCACGCGCTAACATTTCCAAGTTTTAATACACCTAAAAATATGAATTCATTTCCAGTTAAACTTGACCGGTCCCTTATTGTGTTTGATATTGAATCTACGGGTACGAGCCCGCGGGCAGACCGAATTATTGAACTTGCTGCCATTCGTATCGACCCGGATGGAACAGAGACCGAAGGATATTGGCTGCTGAATCCAGAGATGGTGATCCCTGAGGACTCTATTGCCATTCATGGGATCGGCAATGATGTGGTTAAAACGTGTCCGACGTTCAAGGCGAAGGCTCTTGAAATTCTCACCTTCTTTGGCGAAGCTGATCTGGCTGGCTTCAACGCTGGACGTTTTGATATTCCCATGTTGGCTGAAGAGTTCGGCCGTGCGGGAATCATCTTTGACCCGGATCGCCGGCGTTTGCTGGATGCCCAGCGGATATTTCACACGCGTGAACCCCGTGATTTGACGGCGGCGCTTAAATTTTATTGTGGTGACGCGCATACCGACGCACATGGCGCGGAGGCGGATGTACGGGCCACGTTGAATGTTATTATTGGCCAGTTCAAGCGCTATCCTGACTTGCCGAAAGACATGGAAACATTGGACAAGACCTTTAATCCCATGGACCCATTTAATGCTGACCGCTCTGGCCGACTTCGCTGGGTCGATAACGAACTGACCATTAATTTTGGAAAGAAAAAAGGATTTAAGGTCCGTGACCTTGTGATGGAGGACTCCGGATTCCTGAAGTGGATTATCAAAAATGATTTTCCGCAGGACACCCGCCAGATCTGCGAAAACGCGCTTAAGGGAATCTATCCTCAGCCTCCGCGTGCTAAGACGCCGGCAGCAGAATAGGATTCATCATCAGTCAGCCCCTTAGAAGGGAATCGACATGGCGTATGTTAAAGGTCATTATCTTGCGTATGTCATGGTTCATCTGGCGATTCTTTTCACACCGGCGTGTGCCCATGCTGAAGTGAAAAAACCAGACGGACCTCTCAATGCTTCTGGGCTTCAGCATGCTATTGATCTAGCCCCTGATGAACAAAAATGCGCCATGCGCCAACTTATATCGGGCATGCCAGAGCGAGATAGGCAATCACTAAAATCGGATTACTTACTCCGCAATGTCTCACTTGCTTTCGAGGCGAAAGCTAAGGCACCCTGGGGAAGCAAAATTCCCGAGGACATTTTTATTAATTATGTTCTTCCGTACAGTGCAATAGGGGAGGAAGTCGATGATTGGCGTGCTGATTTTCGGTCACGCTTTCTACCGGTGATTGACGGACTCCAAAAATCCGGTGAGGCAGCGCACAAGATCAATACGGTGTTATGGAAGATGCTGGATGTGGTGTATAGCCCGAAGCGTGATAAACCCGACCAGAGTCCCTATCACTCCATGCGCATCAAGATGGCCTCCTGTACCGGTCTCTCGATTTTGTTGGTGGATGCCTGTAGAGCTGTGGGCATTCCGGCGCGGCTTGTTGGCTGTCTTTGGGCTAACAAGCCAGGCAATCATGCGTGGGTGGAGGTCTGGCAAGATGGGGACTGGTATCATTTGGGGGCCTTTGACGGCGCAGGATTGAATAACGCGTGGTTTAACAACGATGTCATTTACAGCAAGCCCCATGATCCGCGTTATTCCATCTTTGCTTATGCCTGGTTGCCGTCGGAAGGGGCTACGATGAAAAGTGTGACGAGTGACCGCCATACACCTCGCCCCGCCATTGATGTCACGCAACGCTACCTCGATCTCGGTTCAAAGACTCAGGAGTGTCGAATCCTCGTTGAGATCCGCGATGTGGCTGGCAAACGAAAAGTGCGTGATGTCTGTTTGATACAAGACAACAAGCCTATCGTGTTTGGGAAGACTTACGACGATTCCCAAGACCTCAATAGCCATTTCAGTTTTGCTGCGTCTGAAGGAACCGTTGCGCGAATACAGGCCCAACGGAGGGACGGCTCGATTATTGACGTTCGGGATGTGACATTTGGGAAAGGACCTCCGCAATTATGTGTTTTTGTGGAGAAATGATTTGATTTGTTACGTGCGTTTATGGCAACATATATCCATTCATAATTATTTTATGATACGTTAACAAGACGAGGTCTTATGTCATATAAAAAGTTTCGGTTATTCCCTGTATCACCCATCCAGGAAAAATGGGGAATATTTATTACCGACTGTGGCTATGAGACCATAGAGCCGGGTTATAAAGTCTATCCGCCCTTGAATACACCTGAGGATCATCTGTTCACCTGGAAAGATGGCCGATCGCATAAAGATTTTTATATAATGTACGTTTCGAAAGGCCGTGGTTACTATCAGTATATGAAGGGGAAAAAGTATGTGCTGACTCCTGGTTCAGCCGTGCTTATTTGCCCGGGAGTACAGCACCGCCATCGCCCCGATCCGAAAAAGGGCTGGGAAATGTTATCTGTTGGTTTTAACGGACATGTTGTTCAGCAGATGTTTAAAGATCTCTTTGCGGCTGATGAATTGATCTTTGATCTTCCTGATCCGGATGCTTATGAGCAGTTTCTCCGCGAAACAATTATCAAGTTCCTTGAAGCACCATTGGATTATCCACTATCATCAGGGGGACAGATCGTTGCGTTGCTAGGGCGCCTTTATGAAATGGCGCAAAATCTGAAGCTCAAGAAGCACGTCCGCTTCCCGATTCAGAAGGCCCGGAACTATATTTTGAAACATGCGCTTGAAGATATTGATTTTACCAAGCTTGCGCGAGAGATGGGGACCTCTGAATCGACCTTCCGTCGTTCATTCTTCAAGCTGATGAACATGGGGCCGTTGCAGTTCCAGATCTCACTGCGTCTTAAATACGCCTGCCGCTTGCTTGAAAAGACGGATCTGCCTGTCGCGGAAATTTCGATTCGTTCCGGGTTTACCCGCATTACCTATTTTTCGCGCTTATTTGCACAGCGCTTTAAAGTTTCTCCCCGTGAATTTCGAGGCCTGAGTCTAAAAAAACCTGGATCGGTCGGCATAAACGATTAAGGTTTGCTATTATGCAATTTTCATAGGGAGTATAAGTCAATTGAGGAAAGGTTGCCAATCTTGGTAATGTATGAATGAATTAACAATCGTCCATCTGCAGAGTAAGTTACAAAATGAGATGACGCTGCGTATTAAATCAAATGAGTTTTCGGATTTATTTAGAACCTTTTGCAATGCTACATTTCCCTCGGAAGAACCGATTGACTGGCCCATGATCCGTATCGTGCCGGTAACAAGCGCTGAAGCATTGGCTCAAGTGATGTTCGCCGATGGCGACAGTGCAAACGGTCAATTGACGGATGATGCCAAGAATTGCATCATGTTTTTGTTGGATGATTGCTTTGAGGCTGAGAACGGCTCCAAGACGTTCCTCAATCAGCTTTGCGCGGAAGGCGTATTCCTTTCTCGGTGGCTCAACACCTATTTCCCTGTACAACCCAAGCTGGTTTTGATGACCACGCAGGAGGCTAAGTTCCAGCCCCCTTCCAAACGATGGACCTTTAAGCCATATGGCCTTTTTGAGAACATGGCGGTGCATGAACAGCGAATATTACATTTGTTCAGGTCGTTGTGGGAACCTCGGTTCTGGCATCAACTACGAAACTACGTGATCAAAGAGGCGGGCTCGTCTTGGCATACCCCTGGGCATAACTCGGGACATGCGTTTACAAACTCTCTCTTCCTACAAGGGTTTCGCTGCGAATTTGGCAGCATGAGCTTCCGATGTGACCTGAGTTCGTCAGTGCACTGCTTGGGCGACTTGTCAAAGCCGGAATCTCACACCCCTTTGGCAGATGCGCAACGGTTGACGGCTGAAATCTTCGGTGCCGCACAAAGTTGTTATATTACCAATGGTTCATCAACTGCGAATAAGGCCATGCTGATGACGCTCCTGCGTCCGGGGGAATGTGTGCTATTGGATCGCAATTGCCATAAGTCCGTTCATCATGCGGTCGTGATGTCCGGGGCAATCCCGATTTATCTCCCCGCCTCTTTTAATGCGCGCTTGGGGGTCTGGGGCCCGATATCCATGCCGGACCTTAGCCAGGCGATCAATGCGCAGTATCCCGAAGAGAAGAAACCTCGGATGGTGATCCTGACGACGTGCACCTATGAAGGAATTTTGTATCCGGTTTGGGAAATTGCCCGTATGTGTGAACGGAACGGCATGCTCTTCTACGCCGATGAGGCGTGGGCTCCCTATCTGAGCTTCCATCCTTACTACACCTGGGTTACTGCTGATGGACAACGTGTGCGTTACAATGCAATTCATGAGACATCCAGTGCTCATTTCGCGGTGCATTCAACGCACAAGACTATGGCTGCATTCAGTCAAGCTTCCATGATTCATGTCTCATTCCGCTTTAAACAGCTCTTTGAAACCGAATCAGCAGATTGGCAGTGGTTGCGGTTGCGTTTTGCGATTAACGGGCATGGATCGTATTCGAAGTTTTCGCATGATCTGCATGAAGTGCTCCGGTATTGGCATTCGACCTCGCCTCATTATCCAATGATGGCGACGCTCGACTGTGCCGGAGTGCAGATGCGGCTAGAAGGCATGCGCTTGATTGAGGAACGGCTGCGATGGATTAAGCGCTTTAAGGAACGTGTTACGCATGACTGCGGACTGACGGAAGCGGAATGTTTTGTTGGTTTGCGGGAGGTTGTGGGTGACGAGCAGGCTGACCAGTTTGAGCGGGCCGGGTATTTGCATGATCCATTAAAATTGACCATTTCCTTCAGAAGTGCTGAGGGGTGCAGTGCTTTTAAGGAGTTGTTGCGTAAATCGCGCATTCAATGGGAGAAGTCGACACCTGTAACGATTCTTTTTCTTGTGTCGATGGGAACCGTGGAGACTCACTTTGAATATCTCTATCGTGCTATTTTGGAGATGAAGGAGGCTATCGGACGCCCCGAGAAGGATGCCTTTGAGACAAGTGTTGTCGATGCGGTAAAGGGTCAGACGGTGGTCATTCCTCGAGATGCGGCCTTATGTGATGGCGAACTGATGAAGCTCCAAGATACGGAAAATCGTATCAGCAGCCAGTTCTTAGTGCCATATCCGCCAGGCATCCCGCTTTTTCTGCCCGGACTTAAGATCACTCGCCCGATGATTGAGATTGTGCGTTCTGTGGCGGAAACGGAAGGGGCCGATTCGGTCCATGGACTTTTTGAACGAAATGGCGAGTATTATGTCGAGGTTATCCGAGATGATGAATTGTGCAAGCTAACGTTTCTTGCATAATTTTGGCAATATTGTAGAATACGCATCGTTTAATATTCCAATAATAAGTATTTTGGAAGGGGAATCATGCGTTTTATTTTACACATAGCGTGTTTAGGGGCGGCAAGTGCCGTAATGGCCCGTGACCCAGTTGTTCCGTATGAAGGAACGAATAAAGTCGTTGCCGTATCACGTGCAGATAAAGCGCTCTTTTCGGCTTGGAAAGTGAAGGGGTGCTTGCCTCCCTATGTGGCATCAGATAGCGTCTTTGCGCGGCGTGTTTATCTCTGCCTGGGGGGGCGTCTTCCAACGGTTGATGAAGCCAAGAGCTTTGTTGACGATCCGACACCTAAGAAATATGAGAAGTTAATTGATCATTTGCTGGAAAGCGAGAGCTTCTTTGACTATTGGACAATGAAGTGGTGTGATGCGCTAAGGGTGAAGTCAGAGTTCCCTATTAATTTGTGGCCGAATGCTGTCTATGGGTATCAGCGCCGCATCCGTACGTTTCTCAAAAAGAACGAACCCTATGACGCCTTTGCGCGCGCCCTGCTGACATCCTCGGGAAGTAACTTCCGCGCCATGGAGGTCAATTTTTACCGCGCGATGGCCGATCGTACCCCGGACGGGATCGCCCAGGCTGTTGGACAGACGTTTATGGGGATCCGTGTGGACAAGTTGACGCCTCAGGCGCAGACAAACATGGCCGCCTTTTTCAATGGTGTCACCTATGGCGCTACACAGGAGTGGAAGGAAGAAATTGTCTATTGGAAGCCGATTGAATCGAAGCGTAAATTGGTGTTGCCGAACAATAGGAAAAAGTCCGCTGATGAAACAACAGATGCGCGTATTCTCTTTGCGGATTATCTGACATCCGATTCATGCGACCTCTTTGCAAAAGCCGCCGTCAATCGGGTGTGGTTCTGGATGTATGGCGAGGGGTTGTATGCCGATCCAGATGATTTGAACTCCAAGTGTATCAACGAGAAACTCGTCGACGAATTGGCCGAAGGGTTTGTGGACTCTAAATATGACTTCAAGGCCTTGTGTCGTGCAGTGGCCTCATCGGTATTGATGCGCGCCTCATCGGTTGGTGGCAATGACGCTGAGAGCAAGCGAGCCTATGCAACATTCCCTGTACGTCGCATGGATGCCGAGGTGCTCCAAGATGCCATACGTGATATTTCGAACACGTCGTTTGATTATTCCAGCGTTATTCCGGAGCCCTTTACCTATATTCCTGCAAATAATCGGACGGTGACATTGGCGGACGGGTCAATTAACAGTCAGTTCCTTATTCTTTTCGGCCGACCTGCGCGCGATACGGGGTTCTTGACGGAACGCAACAATGAGATCACGTCCAAGCAGATGCTCTTTCTGTATAATTCAGGCGATCTGTACCGCAGGGTCTCGTCCATTGTAAAGCTAAGCTCAATGAAAAAACTGAAGACGGAACCCCAGATGGAGCATGCGTATTGGATGTTCTATTCTCGTCCTGCGATGGATGTAGAAAAGAAGCGTACGCAGGAAGCCAGCCTCGCGGCCGATGCTAAGAATCGCTACCGTATCTATCAGGATGTCGGATGGCAGTTGCTGAATTCAAAAGAATTTATTTATGTTCACTAATACAGGAGGTTGCTATGTTATCAAGGCGTAAATGGTTGGAATCAGCTGGCCTCGGTGGAGCTGCACTCGGGTTGTCGGCAATCGGAGTTCGCGCAGATGAACGCACCCCGGCACAGGTGGTATTGGGTTCTAATAAGGGTGTCCCCGTTGTCACGGACGGAGCCGCATCACGTGTGCAACCTGCGAAGTCGGTCATCGAAATCTGGGTCTGGGGCGGACCGTCTCAACTGGAGACGTTTGATCCGA
>JBAXCC010000109.1:0-11641 GCA_037141675.1 bacterium
GATTGGCAGCTTTGCCGCGAATGTCCTGATCTGCGAGTAAAACCTGATTCCGGCGCATCTTCTCTTCGTCTGTGACGTCATCAGTCATGGAGGCTGCGGGCGTTCCTGGGCGCGGAGAGTATTTAAAGATGAAGGCATTGTCAAAATCGGCTTGGTTCATCAGTCGGCGTGTATCCTCAAAGTCTTCAGACGTTTCGCCTGGAAAGCCGACAATGACATCTGTTGTCAACGCGAAGTCTGGCATGACGGCACGTAAACGCCTTACCGCATCTAAATAATCAGCACGTGTGTAGCCACGACGCATGGTTGCTAAAACGGTGTCTGACCCTGACTGAACAGGCAAGTGAAGATGGTGGCATATCTGAGGGAAGGTGCTGGCCGCACGCACGAGTTCATCTGTGCAGCCAGAGGGATGGCCAGAGGTAAAACGGATACGAATGATCCCTTGGATTGAGGCTACAGCCTCGAGAAGTCTGGGAAAGGGTTCTGTGAGCCCAAGAGGGCTTGCAGGGGCATCACTAGACCAGACGGTGTTCGTCAGCCCATAATTCATGACGCTTTGGCCAAGCAGGGTGACCTCTTTAATCCCATGTTGTGCAAGTGTCGTAATTTCTGCAATGATTTCACGGGCAGGTCGGCTGAACTCAGGACCGCGCACATCTGGAACAATGCAATAGGCGCAGCGTCGGTTGCATCCCAGCAGGATGGTGACAAACGCGGAAAACCCCTGTTCAAGATGGGCGTCGGGGACGTCCGGAATTTCGTCGGGCGACGATATTTCTGTGATGTGCGACTCGCCATTTAAAATGCGTGAAACCATTCGGGGTATAGCCCCGCAACGACGTGTGCCTACTGCAAAATCAAGCCCTGGCACTTTTTTGAAAATATCCTGACCTAGCCGTTGCGCCATGCACCCCATTAATCCAACGACCCGATTGGGTCGCTCACGTTTTGTTGCACAGAGGATGCCTAGTTTTCCGAGCGCCTTGTCTTCAGCTTTCCCCCTCACGCTACAACTGTTGACAATAACAAGATCCGCTTCGACTTCGGTCTCGACAAGCGTATGCCCTGCGGCAGTTAGCATAGCTTCAGTCGCCTCAGAGTCGCGGACGTTCATTTGACATCCGTATGTGTGCAAAATAAAGTTCATACCCAATTATTGAGTGCTGGTTGTGCCAGGAGTGAGAGAGTCTGTGATTTTTTCAAGGATGGTGACGTACGCCCAAATCGGCTGTTTCGTAGTTCCTCCCAAGTGAAAATCCAGCAACATACGGGTGAAGGGGAAGGCGACGACGCGCGAAATTTGCCCCGCGAAGGACCGTTCTTTAAAGATATTGACCTTCATCGACATGTTGAGCGCATTGGTTGGAAGGGTGAGTGTTCCGTTGCCAGCAATGCTAAAAATACTTCCTTCAACAACTAAGTCATGTGTGGTAACAACACCATTGGTGATGACAAATGATAGGTTTCCGGAGGACTGGTTGACGACGGTCCCAATGCCGGGAATATTATTTGCCAGCCACGCGGTAAGGCCGCTAAAAAGGGGGATGCGAGCAAAAACACCATCTGTGATTTCCATACGGCCGTCACCCTTCAACGAAGATAGGATGTCGCCTGTGAGAGCACCAGACAATTGGATCGCGCCAGTGAGTCTGCCCGTGTAGGTGTTTGTCGGGTCGGCGATACATAAGATATTCGCAAAATCTGCCTTGTCTGCAGAGAGTTTTGTGACAAACGTTGTGTTGGATGCGCTGTAGCCAGGGAAGAACGCATGAAAGGTGCCTGTTGCAGTCCCTCCATTTGCAAGAGTTGTCTGGATCGTGTTGCACAAAGCAGAGTAGTCATAAAAATGGAGATCAGTTGAAGTTTTGGCAACTGGAATTCTCAGGATGCTGCCCTTGTCAAAAGAGATGCCCACATGAAGGTCGTTGGTTGTTAGCGGATTATCAGAATTGACTGTTACAACGCCCTTGGCAGCAACACGCAGACCACTGTCACAGGTGATGGAATTAAGCTCGCCGCGATAGAGAACATGGAGAATGGATAGCAGTTCGTCCTTGGCGACCGTTGCGCTTCCGTCAATAAGCAGCGCGTCAGTACGGTCATTATAAATTAGTCGGCCCTTAAGCGTGCCGGTATGGGTTGCTCCATCTTTGATGTCAATGTCGACTTTGACAAGATTGTTGGAGTCGGTAATCCATATCATGGTTTTAACGAACTGGACAGGAACCCCGCGGTAGGTACATTTCCCCCCATCAACATCCACGGACATCGCATAGTCAAGCGTATCGAGATTGAGATCGACCGTGTAAGTAGCATTCATCGGACGAGCAATGTTTTGGAAACAGTCAATTTGGGTGACCGCGTTGCGCGCACCTCTTAACTGTGAGAGCAAGGGCGTGATATGACCTGGATAAGCTTGGCCAGTGATATTTCCGACCAGGCGTTTTTCTTCGACATTAATCGAAGCACCACCTATGACCGTCAGGATATTAGGTTTGTCGGGCCAGATAGCCTTGATGTCGGAAACAGAAAGTGTCGGCTGTTTAGCAGTGATAAGTGCTGTGACTTTTTCGGCGCGAATGCCAAGAATGTTTGGGTTCTCTAGAACAAGCTCAAAGGGTGAAACGGATGGCAAGGTGATGTCCGGGAACGGTGCAGGTTGTTCGCCAGGTTGCTTGGGTTTCCGCTTGGGGAGCACGGGGAAGTCAAAGGACGTGACAGTCAGGCGCTTCAAACGTTCGCTGACAGGGGCACATGTAAAGATGGCAAATTCAGCATTGACCTTTTCAATGGAGAACAATGTCTCTGCTGTTGTCCGCTTACGAAAAAGCTTGATGTTCTTAAGCGTTAATCCAGAGCGGAGCGAGAAATTGACGCGCTCAATGCGGCATACCAGCTCATCAGTGGACAGTTTTTCAGCAATGCGTTGGACAAATGCATCAGGTACGCCTTGTTCAAAGACATAAAGGCATACACCGGCAGCAAGGATCAGAAGAAGGAAGATCCAAAATACTGTCTTGATGATGAGGCTTAGAAATTTGAGTAATTTCCACATGGTTCACTCATTGAGTTGAGGGCACTGCAGACTGTTGCCGTTTGACTTCGTCCCAGAGTGCATCGAGTTCGGTAAGCGTGCAGGATTTCATCTCCAGTCCGCGTTCCTTTGCAAGTCGCTCGACTTCGCGGAAGCGGAGTGCAAATTTCTGTGTGGAGCCGGAAAGTGCGCTTTCAGCATCCACGTGTATAAAGCGGCAATAATTGACGACTGAGAACAAAAGATCTCCGGTTTCATCTTCTATGGCCGATGAGCGGCCGGTGTCAACAGCATGACGCAGTTCCTTGAGTTCCTCTTCTATCTTCTCAATGGCACCAGAGGCATCCTTCCAGTCGAACCCGACACGTGAAGCTTTTGCCTGAACGCGTTGTGCCTTCAACAGCGCAGGGAGCGTATGAGGGACGCCATCCAACGCGGAATGCTTTTTTGTGTCGGCCTTCTCCGTTTGCTTAATGGCTTCCCAATTTTTAAGAACATCATGGGTGGAGATGACGTTCAGATCTCCAAAAACATGCGGGTGTCTTCGGATGAGCTTATCGGCAAGCGTCGAGGCGACATCATTGAACGAAAAAATTTCCTCCTCTTCACGGATGGCGCATTGGAAAACCACCTGCAGGAGGACGTCCCCTAATTCTTCTCGATGCAGGTCGACGTCATTTCGATCAATCGCGTCTAGCAACTCGTACGTTTCCTCCAGCAGGCACGGTTTAAGGGTCTTCAAGGTCTGCTCACGATCCCATGGACAACCACCTGGTGCCCGAAGTCGCCGCATCACATCGAGTAACTTTTGTATGCCTGTTGGTTGTTCGTTCATGGGGTGTCACTAAAAGCAAGCCCCGCTTCATTGAAACGGGGCATACGTCATCACGACTGGAACCTATATGAGAGTCGTCCTGTCACGTGTTAGACACGCAACATGGCTGCCACATCATTTGCAAGCGCATCATTAAAGTGCTGAATGCTGACATCGCCACCGCTGAAGTCCTGATAGGCCGTCAAGGGATTTTCCTTGAACATAGCTCCCATGCTTGATGTGAGCGCACCCTTGACAGAGAAGCCGCTACCAACAATGGCGACGCACAGACGCTCGCGCAGATTGTTCTTACGTGCTGCCCGACGCCACACATCCCACCCTAAGAAGCCGAAGCCGCTGGACGTGTCGGTCTGGAACAAGAGGTTTTCGGAGTGGGTTGGGAACAAAGCTTTCACTGCTTCAACGTCTGCGCGTGAAATGATGATGACCTTTACACCTTTGGCCAAGATTGTGGAGACGAACTTGATGAATTCAGCTGGAACGCTCTTGAGGGATTGCGTGAGAGCGGCCGAGAATGCCGTGTTTGTTTCCGCTACAATAGCGGGAACATCAATGGTCTTCTCTTGCTTAGTTGCCAATGCGTTCAGTCCATTACTGAAGGACTTGCCCCCCATATAGCGTGCCATCAGTGTGGCGTCGACTGTCAGACCGGCCTTTGTGAACTGTTCCTTGCTGATGCCTAGCAGAAGTTGATGGCCGGGCAGCACCGCGAAATCGAGTTCCACAATCATGCCACGCTGAACCTGTTTATCAATTGAATCACTCATTTTTTCTCCTCGGGGTTCAATAACCACTTTACCTTATAAATTGAGTTAATTAGTTTACCTAAGTTAAGCCCCTGCGGTCAAGCATCGGATTGCAGTTAGTGAAAATAATCTTTGTTAAGCGTCTATGAACAAATCAGATGAAGCAAAGAAGGGATCGCTGGTGCACCGGATTCCAAGGCGGCGTAACCCCGCCTCGTCGCCGGGCGTGACCATGTGCGTCATGTGCATTTCACAGTCCCGCAGGTCAATCAGACGTTCCATTGCAATTTGTGCTGCCGGGTTGGTGGCACAACTAATGGCCAGTCCGATGAGGGCTTCATCCAAGTTGAGGCTGGTGTAATCACCTTTAAGGATGTCGTGCTTCATGTGAACGATAGACTGCACAACCTGCGGCGCAATCAGATGGATCTGGTCAGGAATGCCCGAAAGCACCTTGATGGCGTTCAGCAGCATGCTGGCGGCCGCGTGGAACTGCTCGGAATTCTTGCCATCGATGATGCGGCCATCGCGCAACTTGATTGCCGCACCACAGAAGATCCCATTGCGGCCCTTGCCATGCTCGATGGCCTCCTGGCCTGCTTTGCGCGCCGGTTGCACGACATCTCGGTCTTCAGGCGAGAGGGACATGCGAAGCATGATCTCTTCGCAGCGGTCAACCGTCACATATTCAACTTGCCCAGAGGTATGCTCGCACAGATGGCGGAAGTAACGTCGGATGATTTCCTGTTTTGACGCTTCACAGACAATGGCGTCATTGACAATGCCAAATCCTGCCCGATTGACCCCCATGTCTGTTGGCGACTTGTAGGGGCAGGGTTCTTTTGTCATTTTCTCCCAGATGGCACGCAATAAGGGGAAGGCGTCAACGTCACGGTTGTAATTGATGCACACCTCGTTATAGGCTTGAAGATGATAGGGGTCGACCAGGTTGCAATCCCGCAAGTCGGCTGTGGCGGCTTCATACGCCACGTTGACAGGATGTGACAAGGGGAGGTTCCAGATCGGGAAAGTTTCGAACTTGGCATAGCCTGCGATTCGTCCAGCTCGACGCTCGTGATAGAGCTGTGATAGGCAGGTTCCCAACTTGCCACTTCCAGGTCCAGGGCCAGTAACCACAACGATCGGACGTGTCGTCTCGACAAAATCATTTGCGCCATAACCTTCGTCGCTGACAATGGTTTCGACATCTGTTGGATAGCCTTGTGTGACATAGTGATAGTAGACTTTGATGCCACGCTTCTCAAGCCGTGCCCGGAATTGCTTGGCTGCAGGCTGTCCCGAAAAGCGTGTAATGACGACGGCATTGACTACAAGCCCCCAACTGCGTAGGCCGTCGATAAGCTTCATGGCGTCCACATCATACGAAATGCCAAAGTCCGCCCGCATCTTTTTGCGCTCAATATCCCCGGCAAAGATGCAGAGGAGAATTTCGGCTGAATCTTTCAGCTTCTGCAAGAGGCGCAGCTTGACATTGGGGTCATAGCCTGGGAGTACGCGCGCGGCGTGCATGTCCTGCATCATCTTTCCGCCAAATTCGAGATAGAGCTTGTTACCGTTCTGCTCAGCCCGCTTCAGGATCGCTGCTGTTTGTTCTTCCAAATATTTTTCATTATCAAAGCCGGTAAATTCATCCATTGCAACCTTCTTTCGTTAAAAACTAATTCAATGTTAACATGGTTTGAAATTATACATCATGGAACGTGATGTTGAAACGACTTTTTTCAAAAAAAAGAGGTTATCTACAGGTGATCACTTCAACACGGAGGTGAAGGAGACCAGATTTTGCTCGCGAAGGCTGATGAAGTTGACATCCATGGTTGGTGCAGAGGGCGAGCCGATGATGACATGGTCAAATACAGGGATGCCGATGATGCGGGCCGATTCGACAAGACGACGAGTGGCCTCGATGTCTTCCCGGGATGGGGTTGGGTCACCGGATGGATGGTTGTGGACAATGACAATCGCGGCTGCATTGCAGCGGATCGCTTTTTTAAAGACTTCGCGTGGATGTGTTGGGCTAGAGTCCAGTAACCCTCGGGTGGACTCCACCGGGCGCCCGATCATCCGGCTTTTAGTGTCGAGCAAGATGACCCAAATACTCTCCTGCCGTTGATTGTGCAGGAGAGGGGCGATGACCCTGCAGACGGCCTTGGGTTCTTTGATGAAGGTCGGCTCAGGCGATCCTGCTGAGATGGAGGCGCGGCGGCCCAGCTCCAAAGCTGCTGCGAGTTCCATACATTTGACCTTCCCCATTCCTTTGATCTTTGCCGAGCGCAACTCGTCGTAATCCGCCTCCGCAAGCTTATCAAGCCCACCAAAATGCTGAAGAACTGAGCGCGCAAGAGCGGATACATTTTGCCCGGGGAGTCCGGAACGCAAGAGAATGGCGATGAGCATCTCTTCAGGTGTATTTTTTGCCCCAAGTCGTTCAAAGGCCTCGCGTGGCATCATCTCCTTGGGCAGGTCGTGCATGCGGGGGGTCAAGTTCGGATAAACGACTTTCTTATCCGGGGATGTGGATGGTTGTGGGGCCATAATGTCTCCAAAGTTCGTAAACACGTTCCGCAATAGCGTGTGGGGTGTCGTGTTCTGTTAGCATGAGCCAATGTGCCTGCGTCTGATGTCGGAACCAGGTTTCTTGGCGTTTGGCTAATTGGCGCGTGCGGATAATCATCTTCTCGCGCGCGGCCTCCTGGGTCAGCGTATTGTCGAGGAGCGCGCAGACCTCTTCGTATCCGATCGCTTTCGCTGCTGTTGCGGACCATACGGGATAGGCTTTTCGAAGCGCGCGAACCTCCTCGATGAAGCCGGTCTGGAACATCTGGTCAACACGCCTTGCGATGCGGCGATGGAGTTGCTCGCGTGGAAGTGACAGGACAATGACGGTCGTGGCTGAGGCGCTATTCGTCTTCCACTGGCCTGGAAGTGTGCCCATGGTTTCGAGTTGTTCGAGGGCGCGTAGCAACCGCCGCGGATTAGAAGGGTCCGGAAAGGAGGCGAATGCTTCGGGTGCGCGTTGACGGAGTTCGGACTGAAGACCGCTGATACCTGAATGGTCAAAAACCAGTTGCCACTTTTCGCGGATGCCAGGCGGGGCGACAGCGCTTTGCATGCCGTCTGTCAACGCCTTGATATAGAGCCCCGTGCCCCCAACAACGATCAACGAAGGTTTGCCTTGGGGCGTTACAGTGTGAGTCCCTGTTGTTGGCTGTTGTTGGCCGAATGCTTTAAGGACAGAGGTAGCCGATTCAATCCAGCGGCCTGTACTGAAAGGCTCGGCAGGGGTCACAAGGTCGATGCCCGCGTAGGGGATGTCGCCGCGGTCAGCGACTGTGGGCTTGGCGGTTCCAATGTCCATGCCCTTATAAACAAGCATGGCGTCCGCAGAGAGAATGCTGCACCCCATCTGTTCCGCAAGGATTTGGGCAACAGCCGTTTTGCCTGTGGCTGTTGCGCCTGCAAGTATAAAAGCTGTTGCTGTTGAAGTAATAGAATCCTTACTGCGATCCTGCTTCTGATGCTTTAACCTGGGTTGCCCCAGCGTTGTGTCGGTCATGAACCCATTGAGAGAGGATTAAGAGGATGGTTGCCACACAGATGGCTGAATCGGCCACGTTGAATGCTGGGAAGTGAGAGCGCCCCCAGTAAAAATCCAAAAAATCGACTACGTATCCGAGACGTATGCGATCTGTTAAATTGCCGACAATACCGGCGATGAGCAAGGTGAAAATAAAACTTCCGCCCCATAACGCTCCAAAGAGCGTTGTTCTTTTCCAGAAGAGAAAGGCGAGCGTGATGAGTGAAAACGAAATCAAGAAAGTCTGGCTTCCAGCTAATACACCCCATGCTGCGCCCCGGTTTTCAACGTAACATAGATTGAATAATCCCGGTAAGACATTGAAGGGTGAATCATGCTTCAGATAGACAATAGCCAAGACCTTAGCGATTTGGTCAAGCGCAATAATAAGACCTATCCAAAGCCAAAAGACACGTAACGTCGACGGACGGTTAGCGGCGTCTTCCATGACGACTTGCTTGCTCCATTTCCGCCTGGCATTTAATGCAGGTACGTGCGAACGGCAACACGTTTAGACGTGCTTTGGTGATCAGTTCATTGCAACTGTCACAGACGCCATACGTGCCTTTGCTGATGGCATCCAAGGCCTCGTTAATCTTAATGACCGTGCCTTGCTGTGTGCCAACCTGTTCAAGGGTTTGCAGGCGCATGAAAGCATCTGTGCCTTCTTCTTCTAGGTTTACTTCATCTGTACGCTGGAGTGCAGCAGACTTCATGGCACCGGATTGGCTTGTAATGCGGTCACGCGTGGTCAGGAGCTCACGTTGGAAAGCTTTGAGATCATCTTTGCTGAAACGGTTTTTTGCGATGACGCGCGATGCGAGAACCTTTGTTGCTTCTTTCCTTCCCAAAACCGTTTTTTGAACAGGTTTGTCGGCGGCTTTAGTGGCTACGGGTTTAGCAACGCGCACAGGCTTTACGGCTGCTTTTTTTGCAGGAGCTTTCTTTGCAGGTACAACTTTTTTAGGAGTTGCTTTTGCAACACGCTTTATAGCCTTCTTCAGCTCGGGCTTTTTCGTAACCGTCTTCTTCGTTTGTTTAGCCATGTGTTTTTAACCTTTATTACGTGCGTCAATTAATAGGATACACATTTGTTGATTAAAATCAACTGTGTTTTTGATTTTCGTGCGGGTTATCGAGCTTCAAGTTCTTCTGGCGGAGTATTTATCCACTGACGAATGGTGTCGCTGAGTGAGTTTACAGCAATGACCGTTGCTGAGGATTCGCCCCCAAGGACAGGGATTGTCGCTGTATCGCCTGCGCGTTTACCTTCAAGTGCCAAAGCCATACGCGTCCGGCAGGAAATAATGTTCAGGTTTTCGTCGCGGTCCCATTCGCCGAGGATGGTGTACGTCCGCTCGTCGCCTGCTTCGGTACGGATGACGACGGTTGTGCCTTGGCCAACTTTGTCATACGGGATGCCGGAAAAATCAGTTCCTTTGACTTGCTTGAGTTCAAGCTGGAGCTCGGATTGGCGTTGGAGCAATTGCCGCTGATAATCTTTTGCTGCCTGATATTCAAAGTTTTCGCGAAGGTCTCCGTAACTGCGTGCGACGGCGATATCTTTGCTGTTCTTCGGAAGATCGACCTCTATCAGACGTTTGTACAGTGTCTGTTTTTCGCTGAGGGATCGCCACGATGTTTGGCGGATGATCGGCTGCGTCTGCTGTTGGACAATTTTTTTGCGGTCCGCAAGTGAAGGTTCAATTTTGAGCATGCGCCCCAGCAAGGTTCGATGCGTGGTTGAATCCCATGCGGAGGATGCCTGAATACGTTCAAACAGGTATTGCCGTTGTGTCAGAGAAAGCTCCTTCTCAAAAATATCATCGAGCTTCAATTCGATATATTGCTTGATGTTGTTTTGCATGCGGAGCGATTCCCCCGATAGCTTGCTTTCTATGATGCTGATGGCCTGGGCCAGCAAATCGATAAGGGGGGGGAGTGTCCACGTGGGGACGCTTTCCCGGAAGCGCAAAATCCAGTTAATGACTGTCGGTGGAACTTTTGATCGGTTCAAGATGTTTACACAGGCAGTGGCGGCCTCAGGGGTGTCTTTGAGTGTTATGAGCACGTCGTTTAGCAAGTTGAACGGATGGGCAGCCAAAGAGTCTAGGAATCTCACATTCGCCGTGGTTCCGTCAGCAAGCAGGAATTGAGTCATCTCGTTGACATCACGCACGGAGAGTGTTTCAGAGGCTGTGATGTAACGATTGTTTTCCCACAAATGGCCCCGTAGCTGGTCAATGGGCGGATTCAAGCAGCCGAGACGATTTAGGGTAACCGCTAGACGTGCATAAAGCGCAGGATCTGTGTTATGCGCGCCTTTGATCGCAAAGGCGAGCCTATCCTCAAGGATGCCGCGACTGACTTCATCGAGCCCCGCGAGTTTGCCAGTATCTTCAAATTCATATATGGCTTCAAGGATTTTGACAGGATCTTTCATTGAGGCTATGCGCGCAAACCATGAATCGTCGTAGGATTCAACCTCGGTACGCAACTCGATCATGTCCGTGCGTTTTTGTGGAATGTTAACAAGTGGGTTCGATTTGAGTGATTTGCGAGCTGCTTCCCAGAAGGATTTCCATTTTTCTGGAGCGACAAACCCATTTTTAACAAGTACGTCCTCGAGCTTCACAATGGTCATATTGCCAAAACTGCGCAGCGCGAGGCAGACGAGTTCACCCTGCTTTTCAGCAGCCATTTTCTTGATCCCCTCGGGGTCATTATGGCGCAAGGTCATCATATGATCATGAGGTGCACGTACAATGCTGCCACATGCGGTATCAAAGGTCAGTGTATGGTTAGGTTTGCCAATAAAATCAATGGTGATACGCTTATAGAAGTCATCAAGGCGCTTGACCGTGCCAACACCCCAGTTTGCATCGATGACCAGTGTTCCAGGGACAAGCGCAAGGAGGAGGTCCAGCCTACGGAATGATTCTTCAAGGGGAACAGTGCCAAAGCCTGCCGTATCAATGAGCGCGGTAGCCAAGCGGTCTTTAATCGCAGCTTTCTTCAGCATGTCACGGATGCTCGTTAATTTTAACTGCGCAGTAAGCGATTGTGCGCAGTCTCTGATGACCAAGTAAAGTCCTTGAAAGTCAGCTGCTTCCAAAAGTTCTTGCATGAGCATGGCGGTCCATTCATCGGTCTTTTTCCCGTCTTCCAAGACGGCAGATGAATGAATCAACGGCAGCATCGTAGCCACAGGCAACGGACGCTTAGCGATTAATTCAAAGAATAGAGACTCGACTTCTGCGTAAGTAGGGGCATTTTCCATTGTTAAAGATCCTTTGGTGCTGTGAAAGGGCGTTACTATATCAAAATGAAGGCAATGGAGTACATAGAAAAATGACGAAGAACGTAATAGTGCGATGTGCATAATGAAATGCACGCTTTTGGAAAATCATGCCATTTTCCAGAAT
>JBAXCC010000110.1:0-11613 GCA_037141675.1 bacterium
GTCGCGGCTGCATTGGTTATACTTGGGTTCACGGGTCGAGGTGAAGGCGATGCGATCATCCGGCAGATAGAGCGGATCGACATCGCTAACATTCGTAGCACGCGTCAATTGGCGTAACCCCTTGCCATCGGTATTGATTTCCCATATGTGGAAGTCCTCTTCGATCTGCCTGCGCATTGAGAAAACAATGCGCTTGCCATCGAAATGAACATCGGGATCGCGCACGATGCCATTAGGTGCTTCAACCAGCGTCGTGACCTTGCCCGTCTTCAAATCCACCGTACGCATTGCGCCCGGACCTTGGAAACAGTGTGTATTCGCTTCGCATGTATGGAAGAGCGTGTCGATCGCGTGGAATCCGCCCAGCTTATACTGATTACGCCAAATATAGAGCAACGGCTGCTCACTCACGAGCGGATTGGCAATCAAGGCTTCACGCTGCAACGCCATGAACTCCTTTGAACTTCCATCCATATCGTTCTTGCAGATCTCGTCCAGCCGCGCAAGATATGTCTTGCCGTTGGGGTAGCGATTCGCAAATGTCGCGATCAAATCTTGAATTGCCACGCGCAACGAATCCGGCGAAGATTTATTCGCCTCTGGCATTTTGGACAATATCCGTTTACGTTTCGCAAACTGTTCATCCGTCGCCAGTAGATCGATTGTCCCTTTTGCAGTAAAATCATCGCACGTCACATTCCCCCAACCGCTGGAATGGCCATCCACAATACGGAAAAAAACCTTCTGTCCGAGCAAATTAGGCAGACTCCACTGTATCCGAGTCATGGCCTCGCGATTCTTCCCGCGTGATTGAATATGTTCCTTACCATCGAGTGTACACAACGCAATATAGGTGTCCGAATGGGAACCGCCACTCTGCAGGAACGATATCTCAGGTGCTTCCAGCTTGAACACGGGAGATTCAATCACCCCCATCTGCGCATCTGTCGAACGGTCCTGAGTTCCCTCGACCGTGGAAAGATGAAACTTGCCTTGACGGGACGCATACAGACCACCGTTGTGATACGTGGCGCGGTCTGTTACCGTCCTAGCAAACGTCCCCTCCACGACTTTCCAACCCTGAAGGTCTCCGGACTCAAAATCAAAATGCACCTCACCCGCAAAGCCTGCCCAGGACAGGAGGCCTATCACGCTGATAATAACCGCCGTTCTCTTTCCAGTATTCCAATACTCCACCATTCCAGTATTCCTTGTATTACCGCTTATCGTCCCTGATATCCCAATACGCGAGAAATCTCCAATGCGCCCTCGCGGATCTGCTCGCCAATGCTTGGATACTGGCTCGGCTTGACACGATTATCCGGACCTGTCACCCAGATAGCAGCAACCGGATACCCATTGCGGTCAAAGATCGGCGCGCCAAGACAGTAGATACTCGCATACTCCTCACCACGGTCAACAGAGTACCCCTTTTCACGGACACTCGCCAGCTCATGCTGAAACGCTTTTTGAGAGGTGATCGTATTTTGATTATACTTCACTAGCTCCATATTCTGAAGAATCCGATTACGCTGATCCTCTGGCAAAAAACCAAGAATCGCCTTGCCTGGCGCAGACGCGTGGAGGCAGATCCGATGTCCAGATGTAAGCGAGAAACGGAAGAGGTGCGAACCGAGGACACTCTCCAACACGATGATTTCCGTTTCGTTCAAGACGCCCAACGCAACCGTGTCATGCAAGTGGTCACGCAAGGTGCGCATCACAGGTAGCGAATTTCCAACGAGGTCAATCTCAGAAATAGCCTTCTGTCCCAGCATCAGCATTTTCATGGTATGCCGGAAGGCTTTGGTCTTAGGATTCCGCACCAGATAACCCGCCTTCTCCAGACTGAGCGTCATACGAAAAACACTCGCGGCAGGACATTTCAGCTCCTCAGAAATCTCATTCTGACTCTTGCCCTCTGGATGTTCCGCAAGGTATTCCAAAATCGCAAGTCCACGTTCGAGTCCGGGGACCGAATACGTCGTATCTGTCTTTATCTTCTTACTGTTTGTCGCCGTCATAGATCTTCTTTCCTGCACGAATGGCTTCATAGATTTTACGTTCAGCATTCAGCCGTTCCAGATAACGGAGTTCGCGCTCCATATCCTGCGCACATGGCTTGAAATTAGGCGCATCTGCATCCGGATTTTCTGCCAACCGTTTTCCACCCTCGCGGATCAGTTCGACGGCCTTTTTATAGTTTTCTGAGGACGTATCCAGCTTTTCGAGCATGCGGCTCTTCTCTGGACGCGTAAAGCTGATTTGCGAACGTTGATTTGCACCATGACTGACTGAAACCTTGACGCCTGTCCATCCTGAAAGCGTGTTGAGCTCGGCACCTGTCAGCGGAGAACGTCCGCCTGGATTCTTGGGGTAAGCACATTCATAGCGCGGATAATAAGGCGCATTGATATCCACCCACGTAATGAGCCTATTCATCTCTTCTTCAGACAGCTTCACATCGTTATGCCCCTTCTTCAACACCTGAATCAGCTTGGACAGATGACTGCCCCAACTATACGCCTCCTGAAAGGCAGCAGGCCCGGCACCCACGCATTTAACTATTTTCAGCGCCCACAAATCAACGTAGGAGGTCGAGAAAAAGACATCGCGATCACCCGCCAGATTCAGTTTTGCGCCAGCTTTTTTACCATAATCATGACAACTGACACAGTGCTTATTAAAGACCGGCTGTACCTCCTGTTGGAAGCTGAAGAGGCGCGCCGGCCCATACCATCCATCCAGCTGATCCGCCTTACGCGACAGAGCCTTAGGCTTCTGCTTCACAGGCGGAATATCCCCGACTCTGTTTTCATGGCACCCGACGCACCCGTAGGTTTCACCCGGTTGCACATAAATTCCCGAGCGCATAGACTGAATCAGCATACCGTCTTTGTCCAAAGCCTGGAAGAAGAGATAGGTGTTTCCGGGCGCTTCAAAATAGGCGCTGCCATCATCCTCAACAGGCACGGTGCCCAGAATACGCTTATTCTCGAAGTTCTCCCAGTTCATTCCAGCAGCCTGCGCTCCTTGACCTCCCCAATCACCCTGCGACCATGACCGCTTCTCCGGGGATTCCACAATACGCAGATACTTGATTGCGCCAGGCTCAACACCCTTCATGTGCGTACCAATCGCAGCATTCTGAACATAAAAATACCCTATCCCTTTGACATCTTTGAAATTCCGACGCGCGGGCTGAATAGGCGGTTTGGCGCGCGGACGGATCGGCATCGGATCAAAACACCCAGGGGCCTCCACATAAACCAGCACTTCGTTTCCTTGCAGGTCCAGATAGTAGATGCCCATCTCCTCACCCTTGCCCGTCATCCGGGAACAGAGGAAGTGCTCATCATCTAAGGGGAAGGGATCTTCGTATTTTATTTTAAGTCTACCCGGCGAATCAAAATCTTGTCCTTCCGTCTTAATGCGCTCACGGAATTCCAGCGGCCATGTGCGAATCACCGGCTCCTTCCCATCAATACCCTTTGAACGGTCGATAAGTCCTAATGCACCCCATGGGCGATCATGGCAGGCAGCCATCACAGCGATACTGAGATGTGTCTTTGATAATGCCCGCGCATCGATCACGCCCCCCGGACTCGTGGTGTTGTTGCCCCAATAAATGGCATGCCCCGTTCCATCCGGATTGCAGACCCACAGAGCTTGCGCATCACCGAAGTTGCGGTCGACATATTCCCACCGATCATAAAGAATACGTCCGTCCGGCATCAGAGAAGAATGTCCTTCAAACAAAGTCGATTTACCGATCTGATGGATATTGGCGCCATCCGGTTTCATCCGATACAGATTGCACATGATATGGCGATTGCACATACAATATTTTGGTTCGCGCGAACTTGAAAAGAGAATGTCGCCATCCGGCAGCCAGATCGGATCGATGTCTGAAACTTCCGGCTTGGAGGTGAGCTGCTGCGGCTCAGGTTTATCCAGCGACATTGTATAGATGTGATAATCATCTTCAATGCCTTTGCGCATGGAGAAGACGATCTTCTTTGCATCAAAATCCACATCCGCATCCCGGACGGTCGCCCCCTTCCCCGGCTCAAAGAGAGTCGTGACCTTTCCGCTGCCTACATCCAGAACCTTGTACACCCCCTCTGTATCATAACTACGCGTATTGATCTCCTTCGTCTGGAACATGGTCTCGGTGTTGTGATGGTCCCGGCGATATTGCTGGTGTGTCGCAAAAAGGATGGGCGCGCTATTCACGATGGGGTTCAGCGTCACCAGCGCCTTTCGCTGAAACGCTGTAAGGTCATCCGCCGTCTCTAATTCTTCAAGAAGCTTAGCAGCAGGATACGTCTTATGCAACCTTCCCAGTTCTTGAATCGCGGCCTTAGTCGGGGCCAGCACCTTTTCACGTTCAGCCGCTTTCTGCTTGGCTATGCGTTCTGCCATCTTCGCATCATCAACCTTGCCTGAGAAGGTGATGTCATCCACAATAATATGCCCCCAGCCCCCCGTCGCATGGTCGACTACTCGGAAAAAGATAGGCTTGCCAAGTTGTTCAGCCGGCACCGTCCACTCAACCTGCTTCATCAATTGATTTCCCTGGCCGCGCGCATACAGGATCTCTTTGCCCTCCGCCGTGCAGAGCGCCACATACACATCCGCACCTCCACCGCCACACACACGCAACTTAACAGTGGGTGAATCGAGCATGACAAGTGGCGATTCGATCGTTCCCTTAAAATCATCACTGGGGCCTGTTTGCGTATCTAGCGTCGACAGAAAATAGGTGCCGTCCTTACCAAAAGGTTTCTGTGTATGGTACTCTGTTGCGCGGTTGCTGATCAGCTTACCAAAGCTCCCCTCAACAATCTGCCAACCCTGTAAATCGCCCGTCTCAAAGCTAAACTTCATCTCTGCCGCACCGCAGACCTGAGCGACCAGAAATATCCCCCCAACAACGCTAGTTATGATTTTCATATCTGACTTCCCCTTTCATTGATGAAAATAAGGATACGCCTATTCCCGAAAAAATTCAAGGCGATTTTTTGGGAAATGCACGACCGACTGACCGATTGACCGACTGACCGATTGAAACGAGAGAATAATCGGTCTCTCGCTCAGTCGCTATGAGGAAATTATATAATTTTAGCTGAAAATTATATAATTCTTTTTAGTGGCATCCAGAAGCCATCTTGTTCTATACTCGAACATATAAGTTAACCAAGGAGCACAACCTATGAAGAGTTCAAGACGTACATTTCTGAAGGCAGCGGGAGCGGCCATTGCGTTTCCAACCATTATTCCAGCGAGTGTGTTAGGGGAAAATGCACCGAGCAAAACCATCGCGCTCGGCCAGATCGGATGCGGCCGTATCGCACGGGATATGGACATGGCTGGTTTATTGAAGTGCAAGGGCGCTCAATATGTTGCGGTTGCAGACTGCGACATAAAACGCGCAGTTGGTGCGAAGACGCTGCTGAAACGCGATGTGAAGATCTATCAGGATTACCGTGAACTCATAGCCGATAAGAGCATTGACGCTGTGGTCATTTCAACTCCAGACCACTGGCATGCCCAACCCGCCGTCGAGGCCGCCTTTGCAAAGAAGGACGTCTACATGCAGAAGCCCACTTCGCTCACGATCGATGAGGGGCGTTGCTTTGCGAAAGCCATGGCACTCAACAAGACCGTCTTCCAGCTCGGCTCACAGCAGCGCTCATCAACTCAGTTCCAACGCGCCTGCACCTTGGTCCGCAACGGACGGCTCGGAAAAATTCTTTCGATCGAAATCGGCCTGCCCGGCGACCCTGCTGGCGGCAAGACCGACAAGATGACTGTCCCCGAAAATCTGAACTACGATTTGTGGCTTGGCTCCACGCCAGAAGTGTATTACACCGAAGACCGTGTCCATCCGCAAAAGGGCTTCGGCCGTCCCGGCTGGCTCCGTTGCGAACAATTCGGTGCAGGCATGATCACAGGCTGGGGTTCGCATCACCTGGATATCGCACACTGGGCCATGGGCTGGGAAGCCATGGGACCTGTCACCATTGAGGGCAAGGGCGAATTTCAGTCCAAAGGTCTTTGGAATGTTCACGGAAACTATGACATCACAATGATGTATCCCGGCGATGTCAAGATGCGCGTCTGGGAGAAGTTCCCGAATGGCGTGCGCTTTATTGGTGAAAAGGGATGGATCTTCGTGAGCCGCGGGCCAACGAAAACAACAGCCTCCGACCCTGTGTCCCCCGGAAAGCCACTGAAGGCGCTGGACGCAAGCGATGAGAAGCTTCTTGCAAGCGATCCTGCCACCGAAGCAATCAAGCTCAACTGCTGGACCGGTGTTCATCAACAAAATTGGGTTAATTGCATCGCCACCCGCGAAGAGACCAATGTCCCAGCGGAGACCGCACATCGCTCCTGCTCGGCATGTCTCGTCGGCCACATTGGCATGAAGCTGGGCCGTAAGCTAACTTGGGATTACAAGGCAGAGAAGTTTGTGGGAGATGAGGATGCCAACAAACTTATCGCCCGCGAAGAACGCGCCCCATACGGTGTGCGCCGCGCCTTTGAACGCCTCTCGAAGAACGCTTAACGCTAAATTGATCCCTATGAACAAAACCATCATCGCCATGTGCCTGCTCAGCGCAACGCTGTTGCAGGCCCAAAGTTTGAGTGCCGTCAAAATCGGTTCGCGGGTTGACGTAACCATTGACGGCTCCTATTTCACAAGCTACCGTTGCACACCGGATGAAAAATATCCCTTTTTCTTCCCGGTGAATGCCCCCTCAGGCGCAGGAATAACGTCCATGCGCAATGGACAATTCCCCCACCACAGTTCGCTCTTTTTCGGATGCGACCGCGTCAATGAGGGCAACTACTGGCAAGAAGGGCTTGACCGTGGACAGATCATCTCCGAGGGAGCGGAACTGGTCGTTGCGAAGGGCAAGGAGATTGTGATCACCGATGTCTGCAACTGGAAGTGTCCAGGAGCGGAACAACCCTTCAAAGACACACGGAAAATCACAATCACTTCCCCATCCAAGACACTCCGTCAAATTGACTTTGAGGTCACAGTGGAAGCCTTGATTGATGTCGAGATCAAGTCCACCAATCACGCCTTCTTCTCCGCGCGGGTCAATCCCGACATCTCGGTTCTGTACAGCAACTCGCTGATCAATGCAGAGGGCAAGCAGACTCAGAAAGAGACCTCCGGCATCGCATCCCCGTGGATGGCTGCTTATGGAAAGCGTGGCAATGGAAAGACCGAAGGGATCGCTATTTTGCAACACCCATCCAATGCGTTGATCGCTCAGACCAAGTGGCTGACACGCGATTACGGATTCTTCTCGCCGACGCCTTTCCAGTGGCCAGAACAGAAGACCGGGACCTCCATTAAGAAGGGCGAGAAGCTGAACTTCCGTTATCGCGTCCTCATATTTGATGGTACCCCCCAATCCGTTCAGATCGCTGAACGGTATGACGAATTTTCCAAATAACAATACTTTAATCAGGATTCAACATGACACAAACACAATGGGAACAAGTAGTAGCTGTTGTTAATGGACAACGCCTCGATAAGCCACTCTGCGGATTCATCGCGGATAGCCCATGGCTGCCGGCATGGACCAAGAAGGCTTCGATTCTGGATTATTTCACTTCAGATGAAGTCTGGTTCAAGACCAACCTCGAAGCCATCAAAACCTTTCCTGATGCGATATTCCTGCCGGGTTTCTGGTCTGAGTACGGCATGTGCACTGAGCCATCAGCCTTCGGTTCCAAGCTGATCTGGCATGAGAATGATCTGCCCTTCGCCGCACCGATCGGCCTTTCCAGCGAAAAGGCGCTCGTCTTGGAAAAGCCGGACGTCACCTCTGCAGGTCTTCTGCCCTTTGCCTTGCGCCGTCTGGTGCGCATGCGTCCAACCATCGAGGCGGAAGGCCACGCCATCCGCTTCGCAGTCGCGCGCGGGCCGCTCAACATTGCCTCGTTCCTGATGGGCACGACCGAGTTCCTGATGGCCATGCAGTTCGACCCTGAAGGCACGCATGCAATGCTGAATGTGATTACGGAATTCCTTGAAGACTGGCTGAAGTTGCAAGCGCGCAGCATCCCCACGATCAATGGCACCATGCTGCTGGACGATATCGTCGGGTTCCTGGGGCCTGACGATGTTGCCGCCTTTGCCACGCCCTATCTCACCCGCGCCTTTGCCGCGATTGACAGCGACGTGCGCTTCTTTCACAACGACGCGAATGGAACAAGCTGCGCCTCGCAACTCGGAGACTGCGGCATCAACCTCTTTAACTTCGCCTTTGACCATCCGATTCACGAGATGCGCGAATGGGTCGGCCCGAAGGTATCACTGCTGGGCAACATCCCGCCCCGGGATGTGCTGGCTGCAGGAACGCCGGAGGATGTGCGCAAGGCTGTCGCTACTATGAAGACCGCGCTTAAGAATGACTATACCCGCGTGATCTTCTCCTGCGGCGGCGGACTACCCCCAGGCGTCTCTACAGCCAACCTCAACGCCTTTTTGGCGGAAGCGTCACTGTAAAGGACATATCTCATTATTTTAAAAAAGAAGCACCCGCATTGGTGCTTCTTTTTTTATTCAATCGCGCCGCCGCCAAGGACGCAATCGCCATCGTAGAGGACGAGCGACTGGCCGGGTGTGATGCCGAAGACGGGATCTGAAAAGCGAACACCTACAGTTTCACCCTCCACTGTTTCCAGTGTTGCCGACACAGGTTTCTGGCGATAGCGGACTTGAGCCATCATGGTTGTCCCGATTGCGGGTGTTTCACGATGCCAATAAAATGCGCGTGCCTTGCATGTGGTGCCATATACAGCATCTGGCCGGCTGCTGATCACGATCGTGCCTGTCGAAGCGTCGATTGAGACAATCTTTGCACGTTCGCCTGTAGCAACCCCAAGTCCGCGGCGTTGGCCGATCGTAAATTGATGAATCCCGGTGTGTGAGCCCAGCACCTTTCCAGTCTCATCGACAATGTTCCCCGGGATAGCAGCCCCGTCATATTTCCGGCGCAGTTGTTCGGCAACATGGCCATCCGGCCCGGCAAAGCAGACATCCTGACTTTCCGCGCGCGACGCATTGACGAGTCCATACGCTTTAGCCAACTCACGAACCTCTGGCTTAGTCATATCCCCGAGAGGGAACAGAATCATCTGCCGCACCTCGGCGGAAAGGCCATACAAAAAATAGCTTTGATCTTTGTCCTGATCCGCGCCACGTCGGATCATGGGGCGCTGTTGCGCATCATACGCGATACGCGCATAATGGCCAGTTGCGACCTGCGCACAATTCTGTTCCTGCGCACAGTGAACAAGTCCAGCGAACTTTACATGGGGGTTGCATTGGATGCAGGGATTCGGCGTGGCGCCACGCGAAAAGGTTTCCCAGCAGGGGCGAATTACTTCGCGCTCAAATTGTGCTCGGCAGTCGACCACGACATGCTGGATGCCGAGTTGCTCTGCGACTTCGGCAGCAATCGCAACAGAGTCGGAGCCACCACACGCTTTTTGAGCCTGCTCGTCCTTCTCGGGTTGCATCAGCAACGTGACCCCCACCACCTCATAGCCTTGATCACGCAAGATCATTGCGCAAACGGTTGAGTCTACACCCCCAGACAGGCCAACCGCGATGCGTTTATTAGAATTACTATTCATGTGATGATGAGCGGCAAGGTCTTGCCGATAACGTGGTGCAAGGGTTCAGGACTCCTCATTCGTCAAGAATGCCCTGATAGGTCACACGACGTACTTTTTGGATGGACGTACGCTCCAGAGGTTCGCACTGAATCCGCAGTTTCCGAATATGCTTATAATCAGCAAGTTTTTCGGATTTTTCAACTACGGCCTCATGGATCATCTTTTCTATAATGCTCCACGCAGGCTCCTCTCCATCATTCGCGACTTTGATTGCATCAATGTTTGGAACAATAATGCCGCCTACACGTTCGCCTGGAACACCCCCTACCGTGTACCCGACAACAACAATGTCCGCAATGTACGGATGGCTGCCCATGACATTCTCGACCTCTTCCGGATAAATATTCTTCCCCTCGCGGTTGACAATGAGCGCCTTCTTGCGGCCGCGAATCGTAATATACTTATCAGCATCCATAGAGGCTAGATCGCCTGTCTTCAACCAGTCGCCATCAAAAGCTTCCCGCGTCGCTTCGATATTTTTGAAATATCCCTTCATGACAATGGGACCGCGCACCTGTAATTCGCCCACACCCTGCTCATTGGGTTCCGCAATGCGGATCTCAATGTTTGCAATCTGTTTGCCAATGGTGCCGATGCGAGGCGTTTCTATGGGATTGATCGAGACCACGGGCGAACATTCCGTCAGACCATACCCCTCCAAGACAACAACGCCCAGCCGCTTAAACCCTTGCAAGATATGTGTGGGACAGGGCGCGCCCCCCACGACGAAGAGACGCAGGCGCCCTCCCAGCCCCCGGAGAACACCTTTTCCCACCAGTTTTCCCAAACCTATTTTGAGTAACAGACGCGCAACTGGGTGCTCCTTCACCTTCTCATCAATCTTATCAAGAAACTTTTCCACCAATAACGGCACAGCCATGATAATCGTCGGCCTCAAAAACTTAACATCCTCGTTGATGGTTCTCAGACTTTCACAAAAGAACATCCCCGCCGCACAGTGAATCGGCAAGATAAGATTCGCAAGGAATGAGAACGAGTGGAAAAGCGGCAGGACAACCAAAAGATTATCCGTAGTTGTCGCCAAATTTTTCAGCATATTGAGGGAAGCTTCCACATCGCTGAAAAAATTGTTATGCGTCAACATCGCACCCTTGGGCTGACCCGTCGTACCTGATGTATAGATAATGGAGGCGACATCCTGCGGTGCAACCGTATGCTTATCATAAAAGGATAAAACGCCAGAGGCAAACTGCCTCCGAATCGCATCCAGATTATAACAGGTGCGGCCGTCTATCGGCTCATACGTCTCGCTCGCATCTTCAGTGAACACCACGCGCTGCACCTTTGGAAGGGACGGCAGTATCGTCTCCAGTAATGCACGATGGCGAAGATTCGTGATCACGGTAGAAACCTCGGAATTGTTCAGGATGTACGCCACTTCGTCAGCCCGCAACTTCGGATCAAGCGGAACAACCTGAATGGAAACCCCAGTCAAAGCAAGGTAACTCTCGATCCAATCCAAGCCATTGTCAAGAATGAGAGCCACGCGATCATCTCCAGCCTGAACCCCAATACGCCCGAATGCTTCGGAACATTGCTTCACACCTGCCAAAAATGCTGTATAAGTCTTGGACTGCCATTCGCCGTCACGATGATACCGAACCGCCACCCGGTTCGGCTGACGCAACACAGCACGATCTAATAAAGCTCGAATCGTCATATTAACACAAACCCATTTCCTTATTTAAAGTGTCAACGTATGACATTTTGTCAAAACAAGCAAGCCAAATGTTCACTATTTCTTGGTTTGGGGCGCAGTTGCGAGTTGTTGGCATTGCTCCTTTCTGATGTGATTGCGGGTGGCGGCCAATGCCTCGAATAGTTTGATTGAGACTCACAGCAGAACAGCCCGGCTCCCAAGGAAGGAGCCGGCCAGCGGACGAA
>JBAXCC010000111.1:0-11606 GCA_037141675.1 bacterium
GCACGGTCTCAAGCGCAATTCGCGTGACCACATACAGGCTTCCCCAAATAGAGGTGGTGAGGACCAGAAAAAGATAGGCTATGTGCCTGTGTTCATGACTTGAAGACCTCATGCCGTTGATATCAACCCTTTCAAGATCAAGCTGTCTAAAATAAGAAATGGGGCTGCCCCGTTAAAAGGGAAGTATGGTTACATATTTAGGGATGAGGAACAAGAGAAAATGGGTTGCGTATCCTGTGAAAATCGCGTAATCTGAAAGGCAAATACTGAATCACTGAGGTCGTTTCAAAAAGTTATAGGTCGTTATGAGAAACATTCGAAAGCTACTCGATTGGTTTTATCCGCGGGTGTGCCCAGGTTGTGAGATGCCGTCAGACCGTGAAGGACGGTACTGGTGTTGGAATTGCCTGAGTACGATATCGCTCTTTGATGAGATGGGCAAATGTTCTATTTGCGGTCATCCAAGCGAAGGTACTGTGTCACATTCTTTTGTTTGCGGCGCTTGCCGTGCACATAAGCCTGCGTTTGATCGTGCGCGTGCAGCAGCTGATTTTCGAGGGACGCTTCAAGACCAGATTCACGCGTTTAAGTATAATCATGCATTTTGGATGAAACAGGATCTATGCGACCTATTGCACGGCGCAGTGCAGGCGTATTTTACAGCCGCTACTATCGATGTGGTTCTGCCTGTGCCACTCTTCCCGACGCGTCAGCGCGAGCGATCCTATAACCAGGCGGCTCTTCTTGCAGAAGAATTGGCGCAACGAATCGACCGCCGTTTTGATGAGCAGTCTCTGGTGCGAATCCGTAAAACCGAGACGCAGACGCATTTCAATGCCGTGAAACGGCGAGAGAACATGGCGGGTGCATTCTCTGTTGCGCGTCCGGAGTGGGTCCGGCAGCGCTGCGTCCTGCTTGTGGATGATGTGATGACAACAGGCGCCACGCTTCACGAATGCGCAAAAGCCCTTAAAAAAGCAGGGGCTTGTAAGGTCTGGGCGTTGACGGTTGCGCGAAAGCGTGGGGATCGGGTGTGAACACGCTACGCCCTTCTCAGTAAATGCTGAACAGCCTGCTTGATCGTGTCAACCGAAGGAATGCAGGTGGCTTCGAGGTTTTTCGCAGAGGGCAGGGGCAGGTCGGGCGAGGCGAGCCGCAGGACAGGTTTTTCTAAATAATCGTGCGCCTGTTCCATGATTTGCGCTGCAATTTCCGCTCCAAAGCCGCCTGTCTTCGGGCCTTCCTCCACAATGAGTACACGACCAGTCTGTTTGGCTGACTCAACAAGCATGCCGATATCCAGAGGATTAAGCGTCAGCAAGTCAATGACCTCGGCCTCGATGTCGACTGCCTTAAGTTGGTCACAAGCCTGAATAGCAAGATGGGTCATGTAGGACCAGGCAATGATCGTCACATGGGTTCCCGTTCGCACTGCATTTGCGACTCCGAAGGGTATAGGGGCTGGCAGGTGATCGAACGCCTCAAAACGCAAGGGATAGAGCATTTTGTGCTCAAGAAATAAGACTGGCGATTGTGATCGCAAAGCAGTTTGTAAAAGCCCTGATGCATCCTGCGCATTGGACGGCGCTGCAATCATGATTCCTGGGATGCCCGTAAAGAGCCGTTCGAGCGACTGTGAATGGGTTGCGCCGTAGCCACGTCCGCCTCCGTTAGGCGCGCGGATGACGAGGGGGCAATCGAGTCCGTAAATGGGGTTCAGTTTAGCGGCCATGTTTGCGAGCTGATCGACCGCAAGGGTGATGAAATCCATGAACATGAATTCAATGACAGGACGCTGACCTGCGACTGCTGCGCCGATGGCTATGCCCGTGAGCGCCTGCTCGGAGATGGGCGTATCGCGTACACGAGTTGGACCGAAGGTCTCCAATAGCCCGCGTGTGACGCCAAATGCGCCGCCATAAGCGCCGATGTCTTCGCCCATCAGGAAAATAGATGGGTCGCGCTTCATCTCCGCTGCGAGCGTGTCATGGATGGCTTGAGTAAAGGTAATGCTCATGACAGCTCCTCCGCAAGATAAAGGGCCGGATCTGGCACTGGCGATACCTCGCAGAAGCGGACAGCATCGTCAATGCGGGTTTGCATCAGTTGCTGATGCTCGGAAAAGAGGGCATCTGTGGCTGCTTCGTGCTCCCTAAGATAGGCTTCCATACGCAGGAGCGGGTCACCTTTTTGCGCTGTTGACTCCTCCTCGCGTGTACGATAAGTGCGCTGATCGCCGCGTGAATGTCCTGAGAGGCGATAGGTCATGCATTCAATCAGGGCTGGGCCGTTGCCGTTACGCGCAGCTTCAGCGAATGTTGAGACAGCGTCACGGACAGCAAAGAAGTCGTTGCCGTCAACGGTGGTGCCAGGCATGGCATACGCTTTTGCGCGGTCAGCAATGCAGGGGTTTGCGAGTCCGCGTTGAGTGGGTGTGGACATGGCATAGCCATTGTTCTCGACAATGAAGAGAACGGGCAGTTTCCAAAGGGAGGCCATGTTCAGTGTTTCATGGAACACACCTTGATTGGATGCGCCGTCGCCAAAGAGACAGAGGGTGACGCGTTCAGACTTGCGCATTTGCGCATCGAGCGCTAGTCCTGCTGCAAAGGGTATGCTCGCGCCCGTGATGCCGTTCGCACCGTAAAATCCGATGGATGGATCCATCATCATCTGGCTACCACCGCGTCCGCGGGAATAGCCGGTTTCGCGTCCGAAGAGTTCGGCCATCACGCGTTGGGGGACTGCTCCCCGTGCAAGAAAATGGCCATGGCCACGATGGGTTGAGGTCATGGCATCTAGAGGCCTCATGGCGGCGGCCACGCCAACAGCGACAGCTTCCTGCCCCATGCACGTATGAGCTGTGCCCATGATACGGCCTTCAAGGAAAAGACGTTCGATCGCCTCTTCGAAGAGACGGATGGTGAGCATCAGGTCATAAGCATGAAGGGCTGTCATATCAAAACTATTGGATGGTGGTCAGCATGGCGTCTGCGACAGCGTGGGCCTCTTCCTCGCCCTTGAAGTGTTGGACAAGTACGAGGGCGAATAGGAGCGCTGTGCCTGGTCCTTGGCTGGTGATGATATTTTCATCAGCAATGACGGGCGCATTTTCGTAGGCCTTGCCGAGTTCCTCTGCGCAGGTCGGATAACAGGTTGCGGTGCGGCCATTGAGGACGCCGGCTTTTGCAAGTACAGTTGGCCCCGCACATATAGCTGCGACGTGACGCCCCTCTTCAGCAAACAGACGTACAGCGTCCAGGATACGTGCATCGGCTTTCAGAATATCCGTCCCCTTGCCGCCCCCTGGAAGGACGATTGCGCCAAAGTCAGTTAGATTAATGGCCGCCCATGTGGTATCTGCGGCAATCATAATGCCGTGCGCGGCATGGATGGTGACATGGTCTGTCAATGATACCGTGGTCACACGGATTTTTGCGCGTCGCAAGACATCAATAATTGTTACAGCCTCCAGCGGCTCAACACCATCCGCAAGCGGGATTAATACAGGCATATAACCTCCTTAATAAGGGACTCATGACAAAATTTAAAATAACATAAGAGGCACATAATTGAAAGATGAGATTACTCCGTGTCGACCATGACACGCTGACGGTCGGTCTTCTTCTCGCCATGCTGACGTTTATCCGCGACCATTTTTGCTTTCTGACGACGCGAACGGCGGCGTTTCTGACGGCGGATGCGCTCGGTTTCTTGCCGGCGCTTCGAGTGTTCGGACTTTTCCTTCTCGAGAATCTTCTCCGCGAGTTGACGGCGGGCAAGCCAGCGGTTCATTTCACGGGAACGGCCCTCTCCATACTTGATTGTGGTCTTGCTGGGCTCGTGGTAGAGGCGCACAGTGGAAGAGGTCTTGTTGACCTTCTGTCCGCCGGGGCCGGAACCCAGGATAAAGCTCTCCTCGAGATCCTCTTCAAAGACGCTGGCGAGGATCATGAGCTGCTTAATCTTTTCAATAGTTTCGGAGCTGATCATGGCGTAACACGGCTGGTGATCGTGCCGTCCTTGACTTGGGTACGTAACGCGGTTTCGGGCAGGACATCCGTTATGGAACGCACAAGCTTTCCATCGGCTGTGCGCGTCAGGCTATAGCCACGGTCCAATACGGCGAGGGGGTTGAGTAGCTCACATTGGCGCGCGAGTGTTTCGAGTCGCGCACGGTAACGTTCGTTCTTTCGCTGCGCGGCTTGCACCAGCCGTTGCTGCATAAGTGCGAGACGTGATTCCAGTGTGCGGGTCTGGCGTTCACGCAAGACCCCGAGACGGCCACTGGCCTGTTCGACGCGTTTACGGAATTGATGACCCTTCTGCTGGAGGGCTGCACGTAGGCGGATATCGAAGTCATCGACACGCTGCATCGATTGTTGCATGCGCTGCGTGAGCGTGTGCTGCAGGTCTTCGCTGAGGCGTTCGAGTTTTTTCTGAAACTCGGCCTTGGGCGCAATCACAATCTCTGCAGCTGCAGAGGGTGTTGGTGCTCGGATATCGGCTGCAAAATCACAGAGGGTCACGTCCGTCTCATGCCCAACTGCGGAGATGGTTGGAATCTTAGATGTTGCGACGGCCCGCACCACAGGTTCCTCGTTGAAGGCCCAGAGGTCTTCAATGCTTCCTCCGCCACGGCCAATAATGAGGACATCAGGAACCCATGTGGACGCGGTGTTAAAGTAATGGATCGCGTTCGCAATACTGTTTGCTGCGCCTTCGCCCTGGACTTTGACTGGCGCGAGGCGGATGTTGAGGTTCGGGAAGCGTCTGCCGAGCACGGTGATGATATCGTGGATGACCGCGCCAGTAGGGGAGGTGACAATGCCAATGCGCTGAGGGAACAAGGGCAATGGCTTTTTGCGTTCTGGAGCAAAGAGTCCCTCCTGCTGAAGGCGCTTTTTGAGTTCCTCATACTGCTGCATCAAATCGCCTGTGCCAGAAGCTTCCAGGTTGCGGACGACGAGCTGGTATTGTCCGCGCTCCGGATAGATTGTAATAGCCCCATACGCGCGGACTTTAAGTCCGTCCTTGAGCATAAGCATTGCTGGTAATTTTGTGCGCGTTCCTGAGAAGAGGACCGCGTTCAGGATGGCGCCAGCGTCTTTCAGCGTAAAGTAGCTGTGTCCGCTGGTATAGGTCTTGAAACCCGAAATTTCCCCTTCGACACAGACTGAATTAAACGAGGGTTCAACCGCAGAGCGGATGCGTTGCGTCAGTTCGGTAATGGAGAGTGGTTTGAGGGTCTCGTGCATGACAGGGTTATTCCCTGACGCGGTAGGGCGTAATGGAAACGGCCTTGCCGGTTGTGTTGTCGATTTCGAGGATGGCGCCTTCGAGTACAGCCGGGCCGCCCGCCACATCAAACTTGGTAGACATACCCGTTACGAATTTTCGGGTGACAGGCACGATCTCTCGTCCGATCACAGATATGTAAGGGCCTGTCATGCCGAGATCGGTCATGTAGGCTGTGCCTTTTGGGAGGAGTGCAGCATCGCTGGTCTGGACATGCGTATGCGTTCCCACGAGGGCCGCGACGCGTCCGTCGAGGTAATGGCCCATGGCAATTTTTTCAGAGGTCGCCTCTGCATGAAAATCAACAATGATAGGCGCATTGGCAGGAAGTGTTTTCAATACGGCATCCATGGTGCGGAAGGGACAGTCCATAGGCCCCATGAAGACGCGGCCTTGCAGGTTGATAACAGAGATAGATCCGAAGGATGTCTGATAAGTGCCGCATCCTTGTCCGGGCGCGCCCGGCGGATAGTTGGCTGGACGCAGGAGTCGCTTCTCGGCGCCGATCGCGCCTTCGAGATCCTTCTGACCCCAGGCGTGGTCGCCCAGTGTCAGCACATCTGCGCCGGCTTTGAAGAGTTCGTTCGCCAGTGCGAGCGTGATGCCGTTTCCGGCCGCAGCGTTTTCAGCATTCGCGATCACGACATGGATGGCATGTTCTGCGCGGAGTTTCTTGACCACCTCCGCGAAGATCCGCCTTCCGGGGCCGCCGACGATATCACCGACTAATAAAATTTTCATTTAGGTATCCAATCATTTTTGACCATAAAATACTAATGGTTTAGAAAATCATGCTTCGTATGCGCTTCGTTGTTCAAACAACATCAAGTTCCCCTTCTCGTCGCTTTTGTACAAGCATTGCTGAGGTTCGGCTTCCAAATAATCCAACAAGCACTTGCCTACAAAAGAACCCAATTTCACGGGAACAGCATTTCCGATAATCTGTTCAATCTCGGCTTTGTTTCCAGACACATCCCAGCTTTCGGGAAAAGTTTGTATTAAGCTACGTTCCTTTGTTGTTAGAGGACGGACATTATTTGTTACACAAGTGGTGTCTCCTGCGTGGCCTGGGTATCCTTGAGGAACAGGACGATTAACCCCTCTAATAGTGGGGCTTGGCTCGTCTATGCTAAAAACCGCACGCCTTGCATAACTACGCGGATGACGGTAATAATGCTCAATACCAAATTTATCCCCTAGAGAATCTCTAATCGACATCGCCTTTGAAGATTGGTTTGCCTGAATATAAGGGATTATAGCATTATGACACCCATTAAGAAGCCCGTATACGATGACTCGTTTTCTTCTCTGTGGAACTCCGCATAATGAAGCGTCAAGTACTGTTTCTGTTAATCCGTACCCTGCACTATTGAATAGGTCGATGGCTTTTGAAAACGTTTGTGTTTTTTGTGCCCTATCAACATTTTCCATGATAAAAAACTTAGGACGCAATTCGCAGACTATCTTAGCAAAGGAGAGTGTCAAATTCGCACGTCCACCTGTCTCGTCTCGCTTTCCAGCAGAAGAAAAGTCTTGGCAAGGTGGACCTCCTACAATCATATCGAATTTGTATTTTTGCAATTCAGCCACAACTGTTTCATAATCGGTTAAATCAAGTGCATTAACCGGATGCTGTGGAATGTTTCTCTTGTAGAATTCAATAGCAGCTTTCCAATTATCAAAAGCAGCAGCAACTTGAAATCCGACATCCGAAAGACCTTGTGAAAGGCCTCCGCCTCCGCAAAACAAATCAATGACTCGTATTTTTCTACTCATTGAAATAAGTCCTTCGCGAAATAAAGTATCGCATCAAAACGACGTTCTGGACTTAAGTGTTTCTGCCCACCTCCCAGGATCAAATTCTTAATCTCTGTCTTTTCAATGATTGGCTTGAGTAATCGTGAACATTTCATATACGAGTTGGTCTTCTTCCCAGAAACAGCAAATTCTTTGTCATTAAGTGTATCGTACGTCATCCCATCGTAAATGGGCTGCTGATATACTTTTCCGCCCCGCGAGAGCTCATAAAGGAAACGGGCCAACCTTAAAGCGGAGCGCTGTGGTCGTGAAATGCGTTCGTCACTGGAATGAGCAACATCCATGAATAGGCGGCTTAACGCAAAGTCACTCCAAACAAAAATATCAAGACAGTTTTGTGCTAATAAAGGTTGTTTCCCTTGTGTTTTCCAGATGGGTTGCATTAATAATGGTTTCTCATGATGAGCATAACGATTAAGGAACACCTCGAGAGCGATCATAATCTTATCGCGAAACTTCAATGCTTCGTGAAGATTTTCTAGATTTCTGATTTTGGTAAAAACAGACTCAAATATACGGCGTATATCATGAATCTCCTCTTTGCATGACTGTGCCATACTCATCGCCATGTAGCGCATCGTTGGAGAACGTATGACAATTTCCGATCCATAGTCTGCTTCATCGCCACCAGACGTGAGATCATCTGGCAACGTTGTTAATTTAATTTCTAAGGGCCGAATAAAAACTTTCGAATCGGTTTCGATTATCACTAAGTCTATGGCTTTTACGGTGTCTTCAACAAAACACGTGAATGGTTGGAAACGTTCTTCGAATGCAAAAAATAACTTTTCGTTAGGTAGATCGGTTCCAAACACATCGTCAAAGCTTATCTCTGATATATAAGTGTCCGATTTTTGTCCATGCCTGATATATACGGCGGGAATCTTCTTGTCTCTCATATAGCAAGCCAATGCAACTGGAAAAGAAGAGTTGAATTGATTTTTCCCCCAATAAAACGGATCGGAGAAGTTCCTGTTAGAGTGCGTAATTCCGTAGAGAGAAGGTGTCATGGCGGATTTTCCTTTTATTTGGCGTATTCAACGCAGCGGGTTTCGCGCACGATGACGACGCGGATTTGGCCGGGGAACTGGAGGTTTGCGGATATCTGCTGGCAGATTTCGCGGGCCATGACAATAGCGTCGTTGTCGCTCACTTGTATAGGGTCCACGAGGACACGCACTTCACGTCCGGCCTGGACGGCAAAGGTCTTCTTCACTCCGGGGAAGCTGTTGGCGATGGCTTCCAGTTTCTCAAGGCGCTGGACATAGATGCCCATGTTTTCATTGCGTGCGCCTGGGCGGGAACTTGAAATGGCGTCTGCTGCGGCGCAAAGCACGCCATACACGCCGTCAGCCTGCATGTCGCCATGGTGCGCTGCCACGCTGTTTGCAACCATGTCGCTCTCCCCGTTCCGCTTGAGAAGTTCGGCGCCGATTGCGGCATGCGCCCCTTCGACAGTATGGTCGAGGGCTTTGCCAATGTCGTGGAAAAATCCGATGCGGCGAGCAAGCACAGGGTCAAGTCCCAGTTCCGAAGCCATCATGCCCATGAGATGTGAGACCTCAATCGAGTGTCGTAGGACGTTCTGAGAGAAGCTGGTGCGGAATTTGAGACGTCCCATGTGTTGCAACAGGTCGGCAGGTACGCCCTGGACTTGCGCTTCATACGCAGCGGCTTCACCAGCTTCATAGATCGTTTTTTCAAGGTTGTCTGTCACGTTTTTGACAATTTCTTCGATGCGGGCAGGATGAATGCGGCCGTCTGCGACCAGCAACTCAAGTGTCTGGCGCGCGACTTCGCGGCGGACGGGGTCGAATCCTGAAATGACTACTGCTTCTGGCGTGTCGTCGACCAGCATCGTCATACCGGTTACTGCTTCCAACGTGCGGATGTTACGACCTTCACGGCCAATGATGCGTCCTTTGACATCGTCACTGGGTAGCTGGACCGTGGTGGTCACGGTTTCGCTGGCATGGGCAATGGAATAGCGCTGGATGGCCATCGTGACGATGCGTGTCGCCTCCTTCTCGGCGGTTTCCTTGGCCTCCTCCTGGATCTTCCGGATGAGGTTTCCCGAGTCGTTTTTGACATCCATTTCAGCACGGTGATAAAGTTCGCGTTTTGCCTCTTCGTGTGTCATGCTGGCCAGTTTCTGAAGGCGGGTATCAGCCTCCTGTACGCGACGGTCAGTCTCGACGCGCTTTTGCTGGATATCCTCGGCCTTGCGGAGTACCTCTTCCTGCTTTTGCGCGATAGTTTGGTCTTTTTTGTCCAAGATGGCGGCTTTTTTGTCCATATTTTCTTCGCGGACGGTCAGGCGATCTTCAATATCCTGCAATTCCTTGCGGCGGGCTTTGGTACTTTTTTCAAATTCCTCCTTCGCCTTGACGACCTCTGCACGTGCGGAGATGTCGGCCTCCTTCATTTTGCTCTTAACCTCGACATCCACCTCGTTCAGTTTCAGCTTGGCCTGTTTTTCAAGCGTATCGGCCTGCCATCTGCCGACCAAACCACGAAACGCATAGCCCCCGAGCACACCTGCCAGCCCGAAAAGCAGCGCAACGGTAGCGTCACTTACCGTATACCATTCAATATTTGTTGTCATGAATCTTCTCCCAAATGCGGGTTTCCGCATATTACTGTTTCACATCCGTATTTTACAATTCTATAAAATACAGGTTCATAAGTGAAAAAGGATAACGCATTTTTCGTCTAAATTCAAGCATACGCATCTCTTTTATAGCCTCTTTTTTGTTGATTTACGCCCTTCAAGGGTTCATACTTAAACACCATTAAAACTAATAGAGAGCTTTCCGCAAAATAAGGAGTACATCATGAGCACATTTCATTTTTCACGCCGTCAGTTTGTTTCAGGGGTTGGCGCCACTGTAGCAGCGCCGTACATCATTCCTGTGAGCGCCCTTGGTAAGGGTCGTCCAGCGCCTTCGGCCCGTATTCAGTTGGGCATGATCGGCTTTGGGACCATGGCCGGGGATAATATCGGTAATTTTCTGAATAATGACAAGGTACAGGTCGTGTCCGTGGCTGATCCTGTTTCCGAGACAGGTTGCTATGGGTACAACGCGGATCCGAATCGCAAGGGTGGTCGCAACGCCGGTAAGCGGATTGTAGATGAGTTTTATGCGAAGAAGCTCAATCAGCCGGACTACAAGGCCTGCACCCCCTATATTGATTTCCGTGAGATGCTGGCGAAGGAGAAGCTGGATGCGGTGCTCATCAGTACGCCAGATCATTGGCATGCGCTTCACGCGGTTTCCGCAGCGAGCAAGGGTATTCATGTCTACGGACAGAAACCCATGTCCTACTGCATTGCGGAAGGACGGTATATGGCTGATACGATGAAGGCGAATCAAGTGACCTTCCAGGTCGGCTCCCAGCAACGCTCGGACAACTATTTCCGCATGGCGTGCGAATTCATCCGTAATGGTGTCATTGGGAAGCTTGAAAAGATCGAAGTCGGCCTGCCGGGCGGCCATTTCCGCTGGAACAAGACCGATGCAGACTATTCGCAGGAACCAGCCCCCGTGCCGGAATGGATGACCGATTTCAATTTGTGGCTTGGCCCGGCACAGAAGAGGCCCTACATCCCTGCTTTGCACCGTAACATGACCTGGCGCAACAACCTGGACTATTCCGGCGGTGCCATTACAGACTGGGGTGCGCACCACTTGGATATTGTGCAGTGGGCACTGGGCAAAGACGATTCAGGACCGGTCGCCATTGAAAACCTCACGAGCGACATGCCAACCCGTGACAAAGTCTTTAATACGGCAGCGCACTATTCCTTTGAGGTCGTCTACGAGGAAGGTACGCGTGTATTTGTAAGTGATAAATACTCCAATGGCATCACGTTTTATGGTGAGGGAGGCAAGAAGATCTTTGTGACGCGCGGCAAGCTGGAGACCACGCCATCCGAGCTGATTCGTACCAAGCTGGACGATAAAGCCGTTAGACTTTACAAGAGCGCACGCCATGAGGGCAACTTCATTGACTGTATCTACAGCGGCGAACCGACCATCTGCACCTGTGAAATCGGGCATCGTTCCATTACGATCGCGCATCTGGCCAATATCGCGCTGCGCTTGGGACGTAACAAGGTACAGTGGAACCCGAAGACTGAATGCTTCGTGAATGACGCGGAAGCTGACAAGCTGAAGACCTCGCCGATGTTTAATGGCTGGGTTTTGAAGGCATAAACGGATGGTATCCATTCAGACAGCCTGGATCACATCAGCGAACGCAGGTCAACAGCCTGCGTTCACTGTTTTTGCATCCAAGGATGGCCTGACTGAAGCCGGCGGCCACGTACTCTACTTGACGAATAATGTTGAGGCTTTTGAGGAATTGCTTCCTGAACGGCGCCATGCAATGATCGACATTATGGTGCTTCGAGCCTATGCGTTCTCGGATGCGCCACTTGAGCGTGCAGAGCAATTGTTCGAGGAGGGCGTGACGCCGACCGCTGAAGG
>JBAXCC010000112.1:0-11371 GCA_037141675.1 bacterium
CGCTCATGCATCTTGCCCCCGTGCGGCCTCTTAGCGGCTCCTTTTTCGGAGCCGAACATTGCTGCTGAAAAGGTGAGGCTCTGGTGAGAGGAGCGCTCATTTTACACATCATTGGCCGCCACCCAAAAAGGGGTGGCGCTAACGTCGGTGCAGAAGAGAGAGGCCGTGACGGTGCGGGAGTCCGGATCAGGGGGCTGGAGCGATGCAGGGGAGGCGCCGACGCCATGTCACCGCGGGCGTTTACGGGGAATCGAGTCCGGTGGGATGACGGGGCCGTGTCATGACGAAGGACGGGCGAGGGAGGCCAGATAGATATCTGCCTCCCCTCGCCGCGGACGCAGTCAGGGCGCGGCGCTGGCATCCTGTTCCGGACTCCCCGTAAACGCCCGCAACACACATTAGAGAGAAACAATGCCAATAACTCGGAACTGCGTCCTGAAAAAACGTGAAGAATCTGATGAAAATTGGACTTGCGGGAGCAAGGCCCAAGGGGGTATACTCTTTGACTATGTTTTATCCAATAAGAAGCTTTTTAATTTTAATGGCAGCCATGGGATTGCTTGTGAGCGTCAGCGATAAGGCCCTTGCTCAAAGCGATCCGTTGCAGATCACCATTTCCAAGGTAGGCGCAAAGAAGGATTCCGTGTCACTCGCAGGCTTGCGTGCCTCTGGTGCGAATGGCCAACTTTTTGTGCAGACGCTGAAGCGCGATCTTGAACTCTCCGGATGGTTCAAACTGGCAAGCGGAAATGACGGGACCATCAACGTGGTCGGCGCGCTGCTCGAAACAGGTAGCGGCATTCAGAGCAGTTGCAAAGTGACTGGCCCAGGAAAGAATTTTAATTGGGCACGTACAGCCGCGAGCGGTATTGAGGTGCGGCAAGCCGCCCATGCGCTTGCGGATGAAATCGTCAAGCAAGTCAAAAATGAAAAAGGCATAGCTTCCACGCGAATCGTCTTCCTGAACCGTCGCGGCAGTAACAATGGCGATGTCTATGTGTGCGATGCTGACGGCGGAGGGATGTATCAGGTGACACATGACAGCGCAGGCGTGATCGGTCCGCAATGGGGCGTCAACCGTAACGATTTGATCTATACCAGCCTCAAGCCGGGCTATCCGATGTTGATGCGTCAGACCATCGGCGGATCGCGCAGGACCTTGGCGAATTTTAAAGGGCTCAATACCGGCGGCGCTTTTTCTCCCGATGGCCGTCGTATCGCGTTGATCTTGTCGTACCAGGGCAATGCGGAGCTCTATGTGTTAGATTTGGGAACCTCCAAGGTGGCGCGCATGACCAATACCCCGCTGGGCGCGGAATCAAGCCCCTGCTGGGCACCGGATGGGCGAAGCATCGTCTATGTCAGCGACACAGCCAAATCGCCGCAGCTCTATGTGGTGAATGTTGAGTCCCGCGCTTCCAAGCGGCTGACCTTTAAGGGATCACAAAATGTAAATCCGAGCTGGAGTTCAAAGGGACAAATTTGCTATGCTACGTTGCGCGGTGGGACATTCCAAATCGCGATGATGAATTCGGCGGGCGATGCGGCATCGGAAATCGTTCCGGGGCAGCCCGATGGATGCGAAGATCCCTCATGGGCCGCAGATGGGCGTCATATCATTTGTTCGGCGAGGAATACGCTTTATATCCTGGACACGCTTGGCGATCCAGCAGTAAGGTTGATTAATGCAGCAGGGAACTGGCGCTCACCGGACTGGAGCAAGTAATCACGTCATAAACGATACAAAACAAAAAAGGAGACAGGTAGAATGATGAAGTCACGCATGATGATTGCAAATTTCGCATTGGTTTGCGGTTTGCTGGGATTGGGCACGGGGTGTGAAAGCTGGTTTGGGGGTGATGAAACAACTCCTTTAGATTCAAAGACCCCGACGGAAATCAAGAATGATATCAAGGACGAGCTTACAGGTGCATCTGTAACGGGTGCGCGCTTTGAGGACACCTGCAAGAAAGTCGAAGGAATCACGCTTGCTCCTGTCTATTTCGCCTTTGATAGCTATGCACTGGCACCGAGCGAAACTGCAAAGATTGAGCAAGTCGCTAAGCACCTGCTCGCCAATGCGACGCACGTATTGGTCGTTGAAGGACACTGCGACGCACGTGGCAGCGCTGAATACAATCTCGCACTGGGCGAAAATCGCGCACAGTCCATCCGTAGCCACTTGGCGAATCTGGGTGTTGATGGCAATCGTGTGCAGACACGCAGCTTTGGTTCCGAAAAGCCGGCAATGGCGGGTTCGGGAGAAGCAGTGTGGAAGATGAATCGCCGCGGCGAATTCGCACTGTATCAGAAATAACCGACATGCCCGCGCTGAGCGCGGATTGTCACGCACGGCTATTGCATCACCTTCGCACACGATAACCTGTGTGGAAGAGATGCATAGCCGTTTGTCGTTTACAAGAAGAGAGGACGTTTAGAGGATGTATATGCCTCAGCTAGCATTTTTAATGGAATCGGTCGGCATGGGGGAATGGGTTGTTTTGCTGGCCGTTATCATGATTGTCATGGGCCCGAAAAGCTTGCCGGACATGGCACGTAAGCTGGGGCGCTGGACGGAAACATTCCGTCGCGCAGCAGAAGAGTTTAAGCGGCAAATCATGACGATGGATCAAGAAATCCACCCGCCAGAGCCAGAGCCCCACTACCCAGACTACGACTATAATAGCGGTGAGGGTGACGGCATGCATTCAGACGGGGCCGAAACCAAAGAGGCGACCAGCGAACCCGCACCGCCGACGGAAGGATTTTCCGAAACAGCAGGAACCGAACATAAGGAAGCCGAACCTAAAGTTGTTGATGCTTCTCCTGAAGAGAAACTTCCGGATTCCGCGCAGTATTATGGCAATGAAGAACTGGTTGCACGTATGGAAGGGGAAAAGAAGAAATGAAAATTGGGCGTTTCTCTTTGAACAAACAAGAGGGGGATGAGTATAATGATCCGCCTCGTCCCTTTCTCGAGCATCTTCTTGATTTGCGCGATTGCATTATCAAGTGCGCGATCTCGTGGATGGTCTGTTCCCTGATCATTGTCCCTTTTATTCCAAAAATCATGTACTTTCTGATGAAACCCGCAGGGGATTCTGTCAACAAGGTGCAGGGTTTGGGGTGGACGGTCGGCGTCGAGATGATTATGCGCATTATCTTCTGGGGCGGAACAACGCTCAGTTTGCCGCTCATCACCTATTTCATCATGCGCTTTGTTTTCCCTGGACTTAAGCGCAGTGAACGAACGCTCATCTTGGTCTGTTTGATCAGCTCGACCTTTTTCTTCCTGGGGGGGGTCTGGTTGGCGTATGCGACCACATTGACGGTCGCCATTCAGGTGTTGGAGCAAATCACGACGTGGGTTGGGCTTCGCACGGATATTGTGCGGATTGATGATCACGTCTCGTTTGTACTGAAAATGCTGATCGGCTTTGGTCTGGCGTTTCAGTTGCCGCTTCTGTTGATGGCACTCGGATGGCTTGGGTTCATCTCATCACAAGCACTGCGGAATAAGCGGCGTCTGGCCATTGTGATCATCTTTATTATCGCCATGATCTTGACGCCGCCAGATCCAACGTCACAAATTATCATGGCCGTCCCGATGTGTTTCCTCTACGAGGGGTGCATCTGGGCCATCTGGCTGAGAGAAAAAGTGATTAAGAGAAACCGAGCAACGGAATAGTGGAATGATGGAATCTTGGAATACTGGAGTAGAGAAACGGAATACTCGAAAGGTGATCCTGCCAACGGGTACTAACGCCTTTCTATTCCCCAACATTCCAATGTTCCCATATTCCAACATTCCAAAGAAGTTTTAGGAGGTGCTGTTATGCGCACAGTAACCAAGACACGTAAGACACGCGAGACCGACATATCCATGTCGTTGAACCTGGACGGGACAGGCATTAACAAAATATCCACAGGCATAGGTTTTCTGGATCACATGCTGGAGTTGTTCGCCAAACATGCGCTAATCGATCTTGAAGTTCAGGCCATAGGCGATGTGCATGTTGACTTTCATCACACGGTGGAAGATGTGGGGCTTGTGCTCGGGTCCTGCATCCAGGAGGCGCTCGGAGAGCGTAAAGGTATTCGGCGGTATGGATTTTTCGTGCTGCCCATGGACGAATCGCTCGCAGAGGTCGTGATTGATTTAGGAGGCCGCCCCTTCTGCGTATTCGCGAGTGCATTGAAACATTCAAAGACAGGCGATTTTGATGTGAAGCTAATAGAAGAGTTTTTCCGCGCCGTCTCTGTTGAGGGGCGCATGAATATTCACCTGCGCCATCTGTATGGCGATGAGGCACACCATGTGTGCGAGGCGATCTTCAAAGGTTTTGCGCGCGCCTTCCGTATGGCCGTTGAACTCGACCCGCGCGAAAAGGGAATCCCTTCGAGCAAGGGGACGATCTGAGTTACTATGCTTGAGCCAGTGAAAAACTGAGAAATGACAAAAGGAATAGTGGAATGTTGGAATACTGGAATCCTAGCAGAAGACCGCTCAGAGAGGACACTCTCAACCCCATAATTCCACCATTCCGATATTCCATCATTCCAATGAAGTTTACCCCATGATCATTTTACCGGCAATCGACTTAAAGGACGGCAAATGTGTGCGGCTCCGCCAAGGCAAGGCCGAAGACGTGACTGTCTATTCCGACAATCCAGTGGCCCAGGCGCAGACGTGGCTGGCGCAAGGCGCTGAACAGTTGCACGTCGTTGACCTCGATGGCGCGTTTCAAGGCGAACCGAAACATGCCGCTGTCATTGGCGACATTGTTCGAGCGCTCAAGATCCCTGTGGAGGTGGGCGGCGGCTTGCGCACAGATGCGCATATTGAAACGCTCTTGAAAGAGGGCGTGGCACGTGCCATCATTGGCACACGTGCGTTGGAAAATATCGATGCGTTGGCGGCGTTGGTCCGTCGCTTTGGCGATCGTATCGCAATCGGCATTGATGCGCGCGACGGCTTTGTGCAGGTCAAGGGCTGGGTGGAGACAACAGGTACCCGCGCGGTCGATCTCGCAAAACAGATGGAAGCGGTTGGCGTGAAGACGATCATCTATACCGACACGGCGACGGATGGTATGTTGGGCGGTCCAAATCTGAACGCCATGAAACAGATGTGCTTAGCTGTCCCGACCTGCAACATCATTGCCTCCGGCGGCGTGAGCGCGCCTGAACATGTGACAGCCTTGCGCGCCTTGGGATGTGCAAATCTTTTTGGTGCAATCGTTGGGAAAGCACTTTATGACGGCAAGACAACCCTCGCGGCGATGATGGCTGCGGCAAACGGAAGGACTACCTTCCGAGAGGAATAATGGAATGTTGGAATCTTGGAAGAATCCCTGGAGGGACGCGCTTCCGCCTTCGCGCAAGCGACTACGGCGGACAGGTTGTCGCGTCCGCGGCCACGACGATCCGCCTACGCTAAAGCTACGGCGGACAGGCGCGTGGCCCTCCAAAACCGATATTCCCCATCATTCCAGTGAAGCGATAGACAAGAAAAAGCTATGAAAAATACGCATGCTACGATTTTAAAAAACGGGGCGACGATTGTGACGTCCGCTATGGATGACGCAGAGAGCGTTGCGATCGGTCTCTGGGCGAATGCGGGCGGACGTCATGAAAAGGCCTCTCAGACCGGCATCAGCCATTTTCTCGAACACCTGCTCTTTAAGGGTACGAAAACTCGGTCGGCCTTGAAAATATCACAGGCAATCGAAGGTCGCGGGGGTTATCTGAACGCGTTTACGCAGGAAGAGAACACCTGTTATTACGCACGCCTGCCGTATGAGTTTCTTCCGCAGGCCGTGGATGTGTTGACGGACATGTACTTGAACGCGACCATTGCGCAGGATGACCTCGAACGCGAACGCGCAGTCATTATCGAAGAGATCAAGATGTATCAAGATCAGCCGCAGGCTGTGGTGCAGGAGCAGTTGCAGGAGGCCATGTACGTGAACCATGCGATGGGACGTCCGTTGGCCGGCAGCGAAAAGACCCTGTTGCCGATTGACCGCAAAGCCATGCTGGACTACAAGGCGCACGCCTATACGCCGTCTGCAACCGTCTTTGCTTTTGCCGGGCGTATCACCCACGAGGCCTGTGTGGCCTGCGTGGAGAAGGCGTTCGCCTCTGTTTCGAAACGTAAGGGGCTGTCGTATAAGCTGGTGAGTGGCGACACAAAACAAAAACCCTTTGTCCTGACGCGCAAGGATATTGCGCAAGTCCATGCCGTGGCGGGATTTCGCACGTTTGGTCGTCATGACGACCGGCGTTTCGCGATGCGCATGCTCAACGGCATTCTGGGAGAGAATATGAGTTCGCGCCTTTTCCAGACCGTCCGCGAAAAGCATGGACTCTGCTATTCCATCCACTCGTCGTATCAGTTGTTTGAAGAGACCGGCATGTTTACCATCAGCGGCGGATTCGATGCCGCCCGCGCGGAAGCCGCACTCAAGCTGACGTGCAAAGAAATCCAGCGCATCATCGAGAAGAAGGTGACGCCCGCGGAGCTGAAACGCGCCAAGGATTATCTCCAGGGCACCTTCCGGCTTGGACTTGAAGGCGTAGAGCATCAGATGCTCTTACTCGGAAGCTCTATCCTGAACTATGGCCGCCTGATCCCGCCATCAGAGACTCTGGAGGGTATTCGCAGGGTCACTGCTGAGGATGTGCAGCATGTGGCTGAATCCGTCTTTACACCCAGCCGCATGACCCTCTCGCTGGTGGTCCCCAAAGAGCAGAAACAGAACGAAGCCGACTGGCAAAAGGTGTTTACGGTTTAAGAATGGAATAGTGGAATGTTGGAATACTGGAATAGTGGTAGACAGTCTGGCAGTTATCGGGAGGGACGCGGCCAAGTGCATCCCTCTCACAGAGCCGATATTCGGTTTCCTCATCATTCCACCATTCCTGTATTCCATTTTTCCAGTGAAACAACTAGAGGAGCAACATGATTACGAAAAATTCAGCCTGTATTACTGAAGATCGTGTAAACATGCGCGGCGGTCATGGAACCGTGCGCTTAGAACACTGGTTCAAGTCCGACAATTTCAAAGCAAAGGTGCGTCTCTGTACCCGCATGATCCTTGCGCCTGGCGCCACTATCGGGCAGCATGCGCATGAGGCGGATGACGAAGTGTACATTGTTATTTCCGGCACAGGCCGCATCCTTGAAAAAGGCGAATGGGTTGACATTGCCCCCGGCGACGCCATCCTGACCGGAGACGGCGCCTCGCACAGTGTTGAAAACACCGGCACCGAGCCCCTCGTCATCGCCGCCATTATTATGCTGTACTGAAGACGGGAATCGTGGAATGTTGGAATACTGGAATAGTGGGAGTCGTGGAACTTGGTGCTGCCTACAGGCGCTGTTCACTGTACCTGCCACGTTAATGGCTCGCCATATTCTAGCCCTTCAGCCACACCATTCCATTATTCCACCATTCCACTAATCCAATCCCTCCATGATCATTCCTCAACAATTACTCTTGCCGCAACAAACGATCGCAAAGCTCGGAGCCGTGCGTGCTCTCGTGCAGACGGCCAGCCTGTTCGGATCACGGGGCGTGTTGGTGCATGGCCGTTCGCTGGTGAAGTCCGGGAAGCTTGCGGAGATACTCGGCGCTTCGAAGCAGGTCCGCACCTGGGAGCATGGCGGCGGCGAGCCGACGGTTGAAGGCGTTGACGCCTTGCGCGCAGAGTTGAAGCGCGACCGGCCTGACTGGGTTGCTGCTGTTGGCGGCGGGAGCGTGATTGATCTGGCAAAGGCTGCGGCAGGATTGGTTGGTGCGCCGGAGACGACAGCCTTTTATCAGCGCAACCCTGGCGCTATACCGCCAGCGACGCTTCCATTGATTGCTGCGCCTGCGACGGCGGGCACAGGATCAGAAGCCACGGTTGTCTCGGTCCTGACGAATCCGGCAGAGTGCTTTAAGCAGTCGATCCGTCATCCGACCTTCATGCCGAAAATCGTTTTGCTGGATCCCGAGCTTCTGGCCGGCTGTCCCAAGGAGACAATAGCGGCTGCAGGTTTAGATGCCTTTATTCAGGCCTTTGAATCCTACACGAGTAAATACGCGACGCCCTTTACCCGTGCACTTTCGGAGCTAGCGCTCGTGCGCATCAGCCAGGCGCTGTTGCCGCTCTATCAAGGTGACATGAGTTTTGCCGGGGAGATGCTGGAGGCCAGCTATATTACGGGCCTCGCCTTTTCTCATGCCCGCCTCGGAGTGATACATGGGCTTGCGCATCCGCTGGGCGCGCGTTTTAATGCTGCGCATGGACTGACCTGCGCCTGCTGTCTGTCGGCGGCGCTCGCCTTTAATCGCACCGTGATTGCACAGGACGTGGCCTATTTGAAGATGCGTTACAATCTGGATATTGAAGCGCACGTCCAGGAATGGCTTTCCGAAATGGCGCTTGAAAATCCGTTCGCGGGAAAGCACGTTAGTGACCTCGACACCTTTGTCTCGGAAGTGCTCGCATCAGGTTCCACGGCTGCCAATCCGCGCACGGTCACAGCCGAAGATGCCCGGCAGTTGCTGGCGGAGATCACGCTTAACGTTTAAGTTTTAGAAAATCTACTTGGGCGTTGGGCGTTAAAAGTTTGAATTTTGAATTGGATTTAACGCTTAACTCTAAACGCTTGAGCAAAGAAAAAGAAATAATATGGCAGAGCGAACATACGATTTAGAGGAGCGATTGCTCGAATATGCGGTGCGGATCGTTCGATTGGTCGAAAAGTTGCCAAACACGCGGGCGGGTAACCACGTTGCCAGCCAACTGCTCCGCTCGGGAACATCGGCCTTGCCAAACCATGGAGAAGCTGAAGGCGCGGAGTCACGTAGCGACTTCATTCACAAACTGGGTGTTTGTCACAAGGAGTTGCGGGAATCCAGGCGCTGGCTGATGCTTATCCAGCGCGTCCCCCTTTTGACCGGAACAGAGCCCGTTTCTGAGATGTTGGCCGAAACACAAGAGCTCATCCTCATATTCGCTGCAAGTATTCGTACTGCCCGTGGCAATACCTGTCGTGAAGACACGGTGTCGTATCTTGAGGGAGAGAACGTTTAAGTTTGAGAAAAATCTACTTGGGCGTTGAGCGTTAAACGTTGGGCGTTAAAAGTTTGAATTTTGAATTGGATATAACGTTTAACGTCCAACGCTTAACTCTGAACGCTTAAGTTTTAGATTATCGCAGCAGTCTCATGAGGCTGCCACGTTCATCGGTGAGGGTGCGGATATCCCGGACTTTTGCCCATTCCACATCTTTAATACGTTCGGGACGACCGGGATATTGGTACGAATTGGGCTGTCGCGTCATGAAGACCCAGATCGAACCGATGGTGATCACGGAATCGGAATATCCGATCGATCCGTAAGCGCAGACGCCCAAGTCCGAGGCGACGGATTTGCAGAGCGGCAGCAGGTCAATATGCCAATTGCTGATGTGCACGGCCAGCATGCCGTCTGGCGCGATCCGGTCGAAGTAGAGCTGAAACGCTTCACGCGTGGTCAAGTGGTAAGGCACGGCATCGCCATTGTAGGCATCAATCACCAGCAAATCATAAAGGGGGTCCATTTTCGGGTTCATCTGATGGTTTGCTCGTTCACGCTCCAACATGCGGCGTGCGTCACCCAAAACGAGATCAACGGTCGCCGCGGTGATCGGTAAAAAGGTGAAGAGGCTGACATTCGTTGCCACGTCAATAACCTGCGAGTTGATTTCATAGAAGCGGAAGAGATCCCCCGGGCGACCATACGTGGCAAGTGTCCCGGCGCCAAGGCCGACAATCCCAACCTTCATCGGGACACCCTGCTGATATTTTGGATGCGCATTAAATGCAATCCCGCCGCCCGTTGCGCCAAAGTAAGACGTCGGGACGTGCTGTTGGTCCGGAGACATGAGCTGAATGCCATGTGTCGTCTGGCCATACCAGAGATAGTGGAGCGGCGACGAACGTGCGCCATCCCGATAGTACGTCTGTGTGACAGCAAGGCAGCCATAAAAGTTGCGGGAGCGGCACAAGAGAGTCGAATCGGTGTGCCGCTGGGTGTAATGTGCTAACACCAGCCAGGCGACCATGCTGATGCACGCCAGGGGGAAGCGATAACGGCGGAAAGCGCGCCAGGTGACCAACCCTGCACAAATGGAGAGAATCAAGGGATATTCCCAGACTTGGTTAAAGACGAGTGGCGCGAGAAAAGACGAGGTCAGTCCGCCGATGGCGCCGCCGGCCGAGATGAAGAGATAGTAACGCGTCAGTTTGTCCGCCCCGGGTCGTGATTCATAGAGCCAGCCGTGCAAAATAGAGCCGATAATGAGCAAAAGAGCGATCCCTGCAGACGCATTGGGGACAAAGCTGCCGGTGCCCCAGATGCCGCGCGCGTATGCCGCTCCAATCAATGCGCCGCCTGCTCCAAGACACCAAAGCCAACGCAGGGACAATGCCCAGGGTGAAAAGCCAATCACATAACTCAACAAAAACGCAGACAATAGGGCAACCCACACAAACGGCATCGGGGTCACATCAATCGAGAGATAGACGGTGATGGCGTTCAGCAGGAATGAGCTCGTGGCAGGCAGGAGAATCCAGAGAATTGCCTTATTGCCACATTGCCTTGTTGCCTTATTTGACTGGGATGGCTGTTGAATAATTTCTTCATTGAGCGTTGGACGTTGGACGTTGAGCGTTAAGCGTTCGCCTCCATCTTCCCCTGTTCCCTTCGCCAGCTTCGCGAGCAACGTGACATAACCCGCCAGGCAAAGCGCAAAGCCCAGCCACTGCCACGTGAGCGGCACAAACGGTTCCAGGATGAAGGGATAGATGAGTAGGCCGCAAAAAGAACCCAAATTGGAGATGGCATAGAGACGATAGACATCGGATGTGGGACGTGCGACGTGCGACGTGGGAGGCTCTCCGCTCCCCATGTCCCGTGTCCCAAGCCCCAAGTCCTCTCTCCTGCTGACCCACGATTGAACCAGCGATGAATTGGCGGAGAGGAGAATATAGGGTAGTCCCACGAAGAGTAAGACGCAGAACAAGACCTCTAGCGTGGGATCTTCACTGCTTCCAAAATAATTTTTGAGAAGCGGGCGAAGACAGACGATCCCAAGGATCCATAAGATACTGCTCGTTAACAGATAAACATGCAGTTTCTTGTAGCGGGCAGGGTGATCCTTGTCGGATCGCGCGATCAGATGAGCGTATCCATATCCCACGAGCAGCAGCGTCTGGTAGACGGCCAGACAGACCATCCAGACAGACGCACTTCCGCCGAAGACAGGCAGCAATGTGCGCCCGGTCAAGGGTTGAATCAAAAACAGAAGGAAAGAACCAAAAAAAACGGTTGTGGC
>JBAXCC010000113.1:0-11371 GCA_037141675.1 bacterium
ACAACCGGAACCACAATCCGGCGCTCTACCAACTGAGCTACAATCGCCATAAAAAAGTGTCGCATATAATACTGATTTGGCCCCTGAAACGCAAGCATACATTTTAAAAAGATTACTCCGCTTTTTTCATTGTTCTTGTTCTAGGATATCCTTTCAGGTAATATCCATTCCTATACAGTACCTGCGAAGGTGATGTTTTTTATTTTTTGGGGGACAAAAGAAGTTGCGAAATGTTTTATGCAAGAGGGGGAATAAATGTTTGAGGATTTGAAAGGGTTGTCTCATCTAGAGGTCGCCGAGCGGCAGGCTCGCGATGGGTTTAATGAAATTCCTTCGCAAAAGAGTCGGCGGGCAACTCAAATTCTTTTGGGTGTATTGAGAGAGCCGATGTTCCTGCTCTTGCTCGCCTGCGGAGGATTATACTTGCTGTCCGGCGAATTGCAGGAAGCGTCCATGTTGCTCGGGTTTGTTTTTGTTGTGATTGGAATAACCTTCAACCAGGAGCGGAAGACGGAGCGTGCGCTCGAGGCATTAAAGGACCTTTCAAGTCCACGTGCCTTTGTGATTCGGGATGGGGAGAAGATCCGTATTCCGGGGCGCGACGTTGTATGCGATGATGTACTGTTGCTCTCAGAGGGGGATCGTGTGCCAGCGGATTGCCTGCTGTTGGACGCGCGCAATTTGACTGTTGATGAATCGCTTTTGACGGGTGAGTCGGTCCCCGTTAGAAAATCGGATTCCAAGGATCATAATTGTGCAGTAGGAAAACCTGGAGGGGACGATCAACCTTTTGCTTTCTCAGGAACGCTTATTGTCTCGGGCCAGGCTGTTGGTTTGGTGAAGGCCATTGGCATGAAAACGGAGTTGGGTAAGATCGGTAAGGCTCTTCAGTCGGTTGAAGAAGATCGAACGCCGTTGCAGATCCAGACGGGGAAGGTCGTTCGTGCCTTTGCAATTGTAGGTGTGACACTGTGTGTGCTGGTGATTGTGGTGTATTGGCTGACGCGCGGAAATCTGTTGGATGGTTTTTTGGTGGGGCTGTCGCTTGCCATGGCGATGTTGCCGGAGGAGTTCCCCGTTGTGCTGACCGTCTTTCTTGCTCTGGGTGCATGGCGCATCTCGCAATACCGCGTGCTCACACGTCGTGTTCCCGCTGTTGAAACCTTGGGGTCGGCAACGGTATTGTGTGTTGACAAGACCGGGACACTGACCCTTAATCGGATGACAGTCTCGGACATTGTAGCAGGAGACGAGTGTTGGAGTGTTGGCGTATCTTCGGATATCTTGCCTGAAAAATTTCACGAGGTCGTTGAATATAGCATGCTCGCAAGTCCTGCCGATCCCTTTGATCCAATGGAAAAGGCGATGAAGGCATTGGGCGAGCGACTGCTGGCGCAGACAGAGCATATTCACTCGAATTGGCAGTTGCAACGTGAATATCCGCTAAGCAGAGAACTGCTTGCGATGTCGCGCGTCTGGATTTCGACTGACGGCGACGACCTTGTCATTGCGGCAAAAGGTGCTCCTGAAGCCATTGCGGATCTCTGTCATTTCGACCAGGCACGTTTCAAGTGGCTTGAGAAGCATATTGAGATGCTGAGCAATCAAGGTAAACGCGTAATCGGCGTGGCGCGTGCAAAATACAGGAAAGCGGAGTTGCCAGAACAGCAACATGATTTTCTGTTTGAGTTTGTCGGGTTACTTGGGTTGGAAGATCCGGTACGTCCTAATGTTCGTGATGCCATTGAAGAGTGCTATACCGCCGGCATCCGAACCATCATGATTACAGGTGATTATCCTGGCACGGCCAAGAGTATTGCACGCCAGATCGGTCTTCGGAATCCGGAGCGCTTCCTCTCTGGTTCTGAGCTTGAGTTGCTTTCTGATGATCAACTCGCTCAAGAAATAAAGGAGGTCAACATTTTTGCTCGCATGGTTCCGGAACAAAAACTGAGAATTGTTCGTGCGTTAAAACTCAATAAGGAGGTCGTTGCTATGACGGGGGATGGCGTGAACGATGCGCCCGCGTTAAAAGCTGCTCATATTGGTGTGGCAATGGGGTACAGGGGCACGGATGTTGCCCGCGAAGCAGCTTCGTTGGTTCTCTTAGATGATGATTTCAATTCTATCGTTGCAGCCGTTCGAATGGGACGCCGCATCTATGACAATCTCAAGAAAGCGATGACATTTATCCTTTCCATCCACATTCCCATTGCTGGACTTTCGCTTATTCCTGTCTTGTTGAACTGGCCGTTAATCTTGTCACCCGTTCACATTGTATTCCTTGAGCTGATCATCGATCCGTCCTGTACGCTCATTTTTGAGGCGGACAAAGAGGAGCGAAATGTCATGAAACATAAACCGCGCAGTGTTGATGCGAAGCTCTTCGATCGCGCAGCGCTCGTAAATGGTTTTTTTCAAGGCGGTTTGACGCTTCTCGTGACGCTGGCCGCCTACTGGTTTGTTCGTCGTGATCATTCCGTCGAAGCAGCACGTGCATTGGCCTTTATGATGTTGGTGGTCTGTAATCTGGGGATGATCCTCACTAACCGGTCATTGTCCCGCTCAGGGATCAGCATGTTGCGCGAAAAGAATGCGGCATTTAAATGGGTGGTAGGAGGGACAATCCTCCTGCTTGGGTTGATTATGACTGTTCCGTTTTTGATGCGATTGTTCCGCTTTGGTGTGATCAGTTGGAAAGACTTCTCTATCGTTCTTCTCGGAGCATTCATCTCTATCATAATCATGGAAGTTGCAAAGAAATTTACACATTCAAAAATACTGATGCGACGATAGTCGGTCACATGGTTGAATGCAAAAACCCTTGAAAACAGTGTTTTCAAGGGTTTTTTAATGTTGCCGTTAAAGGTGTGCGACAGATTATTTGCGAATGTTTATTGAGGCTGGCGTAGGTATAGAATTGCTAATAAGTCCTAGGTCGACAAGAGGTGTGCCTTCAACAACATACCCCATTTTTGAATAGAAGGGGTAATTAACTGTTTTTTGAGAAATAACGCCGTCTAGCAGAGCGACTGCTCCGGGAACATACTCGATAGCCCGGTCGATTGCTGTTTTCATGTTCGGGGTGGCGGGTACATTAAATCCTGTGATTAGAACAATATCTTCACCCTGCACTCGGTTTGTCCCTCTTTTAAAATCGGCGCCTCTAGTCAAATCAATGTTTTTGGATGAAACAATTGTAAAATCGCCGATACGCGTGACCGTGGTGCACCCTGAGTAAACAACCGCAAGAAGAGCGATAGTAGCAATACCAAGTTTTTTATTCATATAGCCTCCGTTTTATGTTTGCATTATCCTCCTTTGTCCCCAGCAGTTCAAGTGTATTTGTATGAATGAGTTCATCTTCGCGTAAAAACTGAAGCTGTTGCTTGACCTGTATCTGGTTATTGTTTAAACTGTTCAAACATTTCACAAAAAGGGGAGATAGATGAGAAAGAATGCGTTTATATTGGGGGTCTTAATCGTATGTGCGGCATGTACAGGTTATTCCGTAGAGCTACTGGAGTCTGACTGGCTATTCCAATGCGACAATAAGGTGTCTGCAGAGAAGATCAGCAAGGAAATCGGCTACACGCGTGACATGATTAAGCGCGTAAAGGGTCCTGATTTAGCCGAAGAACTTAAAAAACTTGAGGCGCTTGAAAAGCAATCTTCAACGCGTACCAGCGAGGAAGATTTAAAGTCGCTCTATATGGATGTGCGTCGGGTCAAGCGTGAGGTGATGTTCAAAAATCCGCTTGTCGATTTTGATCGTGTTCTCTTGATTGATAATCCCTATCCCCTTGGCAAACCTGGCGATGCAACGGATGAATGGGGCCATGAGGCGCGTCATCGTAATGGATTTATGGCCGAGGATGGAGGAAAGCTAATTACGGTCAAAATGGATCGTTCTAAGGCGCTCAAGCCCGGAGACGAAGGTGTGGCGGACGTTCTCCCGCAGCAGCACGGCAGTTTCTGGAGGCCGGATTTATCATATGATACGAAGAAAATTGTCTTTAGCTATCGACCCATTGGCGAGAAATCGTTTCACTTGTTTGAATGTAATTCGGATGGAACCGGATTTACGCAGTTGACGCGAGGAGATTATGATGACTTGGATCCGGCCTATCTGCCGGATGGAAAACTTGTTTTCTGCACAGGCCGTCAGCACAGCTATGTGCGTTGCATGCCAATGACGCATTCATTTGCAATGGCACGGTGCGATGGCGACGGCAAGAATATCTATATTCTCTCCGCAAACGGGGAACCTGAATATCAGCCCTCCGTGATGAACGACGGACGTGTGATTTTCACACGCTGGGAGTATACCGATAAAGCCTTGTGGCGTGTTCAGAGTTTGTGGTATATGGATCCGGATGGGTGCGCTGTGCAGGCATTCTGGGGCAATCAGAGCGTTTGGCCGGATGTCTTAACCGAGGCTCGCGCAATTCCCGGCAGTAAGAAAGTCATGTTTACCGGGCTGGGGCATCATGCTTGGTTTGATGGCTCGATAGGTATGATTGATCCAGAGAAGGGGTTGAACTATCCTGAAGGTCTTTTTCGTATTACACGTGATGCTCAATGGCCGGAAGTCGGAAATGGCCCTGCTGATCCGCCTCCTCATGTCGATTATCATGCGGCAGGCAAATTGTATGCGTATAAGACACCCTATCCCTTGTCCGAAGAAATATTTCTTGTCTCTGCTCGCGAAGGAGGTCGGCTCTATAGTGGCAAGGGGGGACGCGAGAATACGTTCCGTCTTTATCTGATGGATGTGTATGGCAACAAGGAATTGATCTACAAGGGCGAGTACAATGCGTACCATGCTATGCCGTTCAAGGCACGCACGCGTCCTGCAGTGATGGCTGACAAGGTAAAGTGGCCTAAGATCACTGAAGGAACTGGCGTCAAGCAAGAGCCTCTTGCTCCTGTCACATTCTATAGCAATGATGTATTTGAAAATGCGCCTCCAATCTTGCGCGAGAAGGGAAAGTTCCTGCGCGTCGTGCAGATGGATCCCAAAACCTATACCACCTGGAACAAGACGGTTCAGCATGATGGCCCCGCCATCAGCGTATTCCAGGCAGATGGTGTAAAGCGTATTCTCGGCACAATCCCGATCGAATCAGATGGCAGTGTGAACTTTGAAATTCCTCCAGGCCAATCCATCTTCTTCCAGATGCTGGATGAGGAAGGCCGTGCAATCCATGTGATGCGCAGTTTTGCAAATGGTATGCCAGGGGAACATCGGGGTTGCTTTGGCTGTCATGAAACCAGTATGAAGACACGTACCTCCCAGGGTGCCGCTCTTGCACGCAAGGGCAAAGCGCTGAGTAAGAAAGCTGTGAAGCTGACGCCTCCGCCATGGGGCGCCGAAGAGAGTATTGGGTACAAACGCTTTGTGCAGCCTGTCCTAGATAAGCATTGTGCTAAATGTCATACCAAGGAAGATTCGAGGGCAATGAAGGCCTTCAATACAACGTATCGTCCGTCGACCCATGGTTGGTGGGCAAACGTCTACGACCGCCCAGAGGACATCAGTCCCTTTGCAGAACCCTACTATACGCTGGTGGACGGCGCCTGTGGATGGGGCGGATCAAAAGCGAAAGATGAAAAGGGAGTCCCTAAAAATCTTGCAGGCGTATTCATCGTTGAAGGGTACTCATCGATGGATCCAAAGAATCTCGAAACGCTACCTCCTTATTCAGCCTTCTCGCCCGTCAGCCGCTTTATTCACATGGCCTGCAGTGGTGAACATCAAAAGGTTAAGGTAACGGGACTTGACCGTGAACGTTTGATTGCATGGGTCGACTGCAATGGGCCGTTTCTGGGGGATGAAGAAATCCGTGCAATGTATGACCCGTGGTCTCCGCAAATCGAAACCGGTATTATGCCGATTCGTCCGCGTATTGGTACCGCGCCGCGCATTAATCGATTAAACTTGCGTCAGGATGGCGATACCATGGCCCTGTGTGGTCCACTTAAACTGATGCCAAATCGTCCTGAAAAGTCTGATCCGAATGAACGCGTGAAGAAGTTGCGTCAGGAATTGATCCGCTCGAAGATTAGTGATGAAAAAGACCTCAAAGTCGAGATTGTCTCCGTGTTTTATGGACTCGCTGATAAGTCGAAAGGACAGGATGTGACTAAGAAAGCTGTCCCAACCTTTGCTGGCACGCGCTTATCTTCTATTCAACAATATAACAGCGCATTTGGCGATACTGTGCCGGACGTGGTCAAGGTCTTACTCGTGGAGTATAGAATTAACGGCGGCGAAGTAAAAAAGATTAAGTTCAACGAAAATGCCGAGATTCTTCTTCCGAAATAAACGCACATGAGTTGGCAAGGAAAAATGTTAGGGGGCGGGATAGGCTCTTTCCTCGGACCATGGGGGGCTGTTTTCGGCGCGACGGTCGGGCACTTTATGGTCGATCGAAAAAACGCAGTCGACCAAAAAAAAGAAGCTATGCGCCTCATAGCGCTTATTGCTGGCTCATTCCATGAACTGGCCTGTTGCGATGGTGCCTATTCGAAGGCGGAAGATAATGCAGTCCGTGCTATTCTTGGCGAGTTTAATGCGCATTTGGGTTCTCCTTTTGATGCGCGATCGCTTGTGTTCTTGATCGATGATGCTGAGCGTATTGACAGGTGCGTCGAACGCTTCGCAACGACAGTTCGACCGCATCGTGAATTGGCGCATGAAGCTTTGCGGTGGTTTTGGCACGTAGCGCTATGCGATGGCGCGCTGACGAAGCGTGAAGAGGATATCATTGGTCACTTTGTCCATGTTGCGGGGATTTCGTCACAAGATGCTCATTTTATCGCCACTCAATTTGTTGGTCCATGCACATCCATTGAACAGTCCTGTCGAGCTGCATACGATGTGCTGGGTGTTTCGTATGATGCAAGTCTTGAAACCATTAAACAAGCGTACCGAACACTGAGCCAGAAATATCATCCCGATAAACATGCGGATCTTGACCCGGATATTCGTGCGTTGACAGCCGAAAAATTTGCTCAGATTAAGCAGGCATACGATACACTTTGCAAACAAAAGTAAACCCGTAGCCCGCAAAGCGGGAATAAGCCGAGGAGTAACTTTAAAAAGGAATATTCCAATGAAGTACGATAAAGGAGAGATATGATGAGAAAAATGATGATGGTTTTTGGTTTATTGTCGTGTTCAGTTGTCGCTCAAACCGTTGACATGCTGGAAGGGAAACGTGTTGCGGTTCTCGGCGATAGCATCACGCAAGGAGGGACATATGTCTCTCTGGTGTCCTATTACTTGGATCGTCTTTATCCAACAAAAAACTTTGATATTTACAGTCTGGGACTCTCAAGTGAAACCGTATCTGGGTTGAGCGAAGAGAGCCATATCAAGCATGGTTTTGCTCGTCCCTGTCTCTTTGAGCGGTTAGATCGTCTCTTGGCAAAGGTGAAACCTGAAGTCGTGATCGCCTGCTATGGTATGAATTGCGGCATTTATCAGCCCTTGGATGATGCGCGTTTTAATGCCTTTAAGAGCGGAGTTTCCAATCTGATCGAACGCTGCACCAAAGCTGGAGCAAAGACCGTTATCTTAGTCACGCCGCCTCTCTATGATTTCAAGAAGGACGACCCCATGGCTTTTTATGATGGCGTGTTGGGGTCGTATGGAGCCTGGGAACAGACGATCAAAATCCCGGGTGTTTATATCATCGATTTGCATTCGGTCATGCGCAAGGTGCGCAACGAAAAGCCGGATGCTGTCATTTCAAATGACCGCATCCATCCCGGAGAAGAAGGCCATCTCCTAATGGCTAAAACGATTTTGAAGGGGCTTGGCGTGATAGTTCCTGAGGAAGATCTCGCAACCATCAAGAAGGATCCTCTTTTTAATCTCGTTGCTAAGCGTCGCGCCATGCGCGCAAATGGATGGATGCCCTATATTGGCTACTCGCGTGGAAAAACATTCCGCGCCGATTCCGTTGAGAAGACGGAAGCCGACGCCAAGAAGTTGCAAGACGAGATCAATGCCTTGCGCCGCAAATAATTTGCGCTCTATTCAACGCCGCCAAACTCTTCATGGTCTTCGTAGGCCAGACGTGTCGTCCCCGTAAATTTGATCAGGAGCCCAGAGAGCAGCCCGAAACCAAGGGCCAGCCCAACGGTAATGGCGATGCCCGCAAGCTGAGCTTTGGCAACACCAGGGACGAGCAATAGAACAATCAATCCGCCCAGGAGTCCTGGCATGCCGTGTAAGTTGTGGACGCCACAGGTGTCGATAATCTTGAAGCGTTTTTCAAGGGCAGGCTGAATGAACACATACCCAATCACGCAGAGGGCGCCAGCTAACAAGCCAATCCCGAAAGCGGCTGCCGGTTGAACAATATTGCACGTCGCGCCGATCGCCACGCCACCCGCCAGCGCCGCATTCGCCATATCGGCAAAGGAGGTCTTACCCTTGCGCAGTAGCGTGCTCAAGAAATAGGTGCTGATGGTCGCTCCTGAGAGCGAGAGAACCGTGTTGACCATGGTTTGAGGGAGTTGATCAAGAGGGACGATCGCGCTGCAGAAGCTTGGCCAGAACAACCATAGGACCATTGATCCGAGCATGGCAAAACGATCAGAGGTAGCATCCGCTTCGATCCGTTGTTCACGTTGCTTGCTGGTGGTCAACGCTAAGGTTAATCCGATGCCAAAATAGGCACCAAACGCATGAATGATGATCGACCCGGCAGTATCCACAAAGCCTTTGGTTACTCCCAGTCCGCCATCTAACACCAACCACTCATTGAGAAGATACGCGGGTATCAGGCAGAGTGCCAGCAACGCGTATTGGAAGACGCGCATGCGTCCGAGTACAGCCCCCATGGCAATCAAAACAGAGGCCACGGCGAATTCAGCATAGAGCAATGCCTTGATCGTGCTCGGCGCGATAGGTTCAGCGCAAAGAATGCCAGAAGCGCGCAACAGAATGTAGAGAGGAAGACCGATTGCAACCACCAGGTAGGTGCCGGTTGTGGCGCTATAGCCATATTTTTTGACGAACACCATGAGGAACCCGAAGCCCACCAGCAACATCGCCAGGATGTGAATGGCAAAATTATATTGCGCCACTTGCTGCACGCCAGTCACGACGGGGCTAGCACTTTCGCTGGCTAACACGCCTGAAGACAGCAGACACATACTGGCAAAACCCAACACTGCGCAACTTAGATTCTTCCTCATCAACTTCCTCCCTATAAAGCGAGCGATTGCACGCCGAAATTGTGGGGAAGTTTATTATAAGTTGGGTTAAAGGATCAAGCTCATTTTGGTTCTTTTTTGAAATATTTGTAAAGCCTACAAAAATGTAAGCCAAGGGAGTTTATTTGTATGCTGTTCTTAAAAACTTAACGCCTCGTGAGCCGAGCAAAACGGCAAATATGAGAAGCCCTGACTCCGAGAGCCAAAACTCCACGGGATTATCTTGTCTCAAAACAAGCCCGGACTCGTGCTTTGAGAAGCCCATCGTCTTATTGGTCTTTAGTCCCATGACGAAAGCGCACACTAAGCCGATAGCCAGTAGACACAGGGCAACCCCGGCGGCAAGTGCCCGTCTCGGTCTGAGAGAAGTGGATGTTTCTCTATTCATAGCGCTATTAATGCGGTTATCTATTTTGTTCTCTCTCGTATGACCACGGTCCCGGCGAGTTTATCATGCCAACCTTGTTTTCTCTTGTCGAAGGCAACCCAAAGCATCCCCAGACAGAGAGGCATGGCGGAAACGTAGTAGGCCAAGTAGCGGCCAATCATCTGGCCTTTGCTGGGCTTGGCAAACGTTTGGGCATCCACAATCTTTGCACGGATGGCCATTTTTCCAGGTGTCGACTGCTTTGCGGACCAAAACAGGATGACCACGACAGCGGGAAGCACCCAGGAGATCAGGAAGTCCATCGGACCGGCTATGAGGCCGCTTCTTCCAACATCGAAATAAGCTAGCCCGTATATCTTGATCAAGATTGGATACACAACGATAGCCATGAGCACGGTATCAATAAGCGATGCCCACACCCGCGCCCAAAACCCGACATATTCAAAATCTGTCTCCTGCATGTGAATTCTCTTTCAATGGCCGAGCAGTAGATTCGCCCCAGCTCAGTTAGGCTCTCAATAAACACTGTGGTTATGATGCCATTTTCCAGGTTGAAGGGCAATGGATTTCTGAGCTTTGTGAAAGAGGTCCGGCATGCACCTTATGGCCATAAATGTAGAGGCAACTTTTTAGCATCCGAATGATCCGAACCACACGAATGAAAAAAATAAGGCAATAAGGCAATCACGCAATAAGGCAATAGACGCCAGACGTCTCTTACATCGCGTCAGCAAGTGCATTGCCAAAGGCGCTGCAGGAGACCTCTGTTGCGCCGTCCATCAGACGTGCAAAGTCGTAGGTCACGGTCTTTGCGGCAATGACGGTATCCATGGCATTGACAATCTTATCCGCAGCTTCAGTCCAGCCCATGTAACGCAGCATCATCTCGCCTGAGAGGATGAGCGATCCAGGATTGACCTTGTCGAGGTTGGCGTACTTGGGCGCTGTGCCGTGCGTAGCTTCGAAGCACGAGATACCCGTGGTGTAGTTGATGTTGCCGCCAGGAGCGATGCCGATGCCGCCGACACAGGCTGCCAAGGCGTCAGAGATGTAGTCGCCATTGAGGTTAAGCGTGGCAATTACATCATAGTCCGCAGGACGTGTGAGGATCTGCTGGAGGAACGCATCCGCGATGCAGTCCTTGACAATGATCTCACGTCCGGTCTTCGGGTTTTTGAAGGTGCACCAGGGGCCCTTGTCAATGAGGGTCGCACCATATTCTTCCCGGGCGAGTTCATAGCCCCAGTCACGGAAGGCTCCTTCAGTGAACTTCATAATGTTGCCCTTGTGTACCAGCGTGAGACTCTTGCGGTCATTGGCGATGACATATTCCATGGCGGCCCTGATGAGACGCTTGGACCCTTCGCTGGAGACAGGCTTGATTCCGATGGAGGATGTTTCAGGAAAACGGATCTTCTTGACGCCCATCTCCTTCTGTAAGAAGTCGACGACCTTCTTGGCACCGTCGGTCTGGCTGAACCATTCAATGCCTGCATAGATGTCTTCGGTGTTTTCACGGAAGATGACCATGTCGGTCAGCTCCGGCTTCTTGACAGGCGAAGGAACTCCCTTGAACCAACGCACAGGACGCAAGCAGACATAGAGGTCGAGTTCCTGGCGCATGGCGACGTTGATGGAGCGGATGCCGCCACCGACAGGTGTGGTGAGCGGACCCTTGATGGAGACGACATAGTCACGGCAAGCATCGAGTGTCTCCTTGGGCAGCCAAGTGTTGGGGCCATAAACATCGTT
>JBAXCC010000114.1:0-11320 GCA_037141675.1 bacterium
CAAGGAAATCCTTTGTCTCGTCGCCCATGGGATTGGGCACTGTAAAGAGACGATCATAAAGGCGTACTGGAGCCTGTACGGCATGCTTGATGGAGACCCAGTGAATCGTTCCCTTGACCTTACGGCCGTCAGGCGCATTGCCTCCCTTGGAGCCTGGATCATAGGTTCCATGGACTTCTGTGACATGGCCTGCAGCATCCTTCACAATATGCGTGCACGTGAAAAGGCATGCGCCACGCAGGCGTACTTCCTGTCCAGGGGTCACGCGGAAGAACTTCTTTGCAGGCACCTCCATGAAGTCTTCGCGTTCAATCCAGAGTTCCTTGCCAAAGGGGATCTGCCGGCTTCCCGTGCTTGGGTCTTCAGGGTTGTTCTGCGCTTCGGCAAAGTCAATCGCACCTTCCTCATAATTGTCGATGACAATCTTGATAGGGTCGAGAACCGCCATGCGACGAAGCGCCTTCTTATTGAGGTCATCGCGCAGGCAATATTCAAGGAGGGCAACATCGGTTTCGCTGTTGAATTTTGATACGCCGATGCGCTCGCAAAATTCGCGGATCGCTTCAGGGGTGTAGCCGCGTCGCCGTAAGCCGCAGACCGTTGGCATGCGCGGATCATCCCAGCCGTTTACACGATTTTCCTGTACCAACTGCAGCAGCTTACGCTTGCTCATCACAGTATATGTGAGGTTCAGACGCGCAAATTCGCGCTGTTGCGGACGGATCTTCACGCCGTTACGCACGACGAGCAACCCCATTTCATCCATACGGTCAATAACCCAATCATAAAGTGGACGGTGTACTTCAAATTCAAGGGTACACATCGAGTGCGTCACGCCCTCGTATGCATCCTCAATGGGATGAGCAAAATCGTACATCGGATAAATGCACCAGGTGTCCCCCGCGTGATAGTGCGGAACATGCATGATGCGATAGATCACCGGATCACGGAAGTGGATGTTGGGAGAGGACATGTCAATCTTGGCACGCAGGCAGTGTTCGCCCTCTTTGAATTCACCTGCCCGCATGCGGCGGAAGAGGGCAAGATGTTCCTCTGAGGAACGGTTACGTGTGGGGCTCTCCTTGCCAGGTTCCGTTGGAATGCCGCGATAGGCCTTCCACTCCTCCTGCGAGAGGTTGCACACATACGCATGCCCGCTTTTAATCAGGTTTTCAGCGATGGCATACATCTGGTCAAACAAGTTGGCCGCGTTGTAATATCCAGTGCCCCAGTCGAAGCCCAGCCAGTGAATATCTTCCTTGATGCTTTCGGCATATTCATCTGATTCTTTCGATGGATTGGTGTCGTCCATGCGCAAATTGCATTGTCCGCCAAATGCGGTAGCCATGCCGAAGTCGATGCAGATGGCTTTTGCGTGGCCGATGTGAATATACCCGTTGGGTTCGGGCGGAAAGCGTGTGGTGACGCACCCGCCTGTCTTGCCAGCTGCCACATCGTCGCTGATCCACTGTTTCAGAAAATGGCGGCTGGTATCGGATTCATTCGTTTTGGGTTCTTCGTTTGTCATAAAGATCCTTCTTGTATTATCGTTTCCAAATTTTAACAGTTACTTTTTTTCGTCCCCATTGCTTCGCCATTGAATGCGAAGGAAACCAGAGGTCAAGTTTGTCACCCTTGATGGCCCCACCACGGTCTTCAACACGCCCATAACCGTATCCCGGGACGAAGACAATGGTGCCGAAGGGGAGTGACGGATCTGCGGCTACAGTCCCATACGCGGCATGTGTGCCCCACGCGGTTTGTCCGACAGCCTTTTGCTTGCCCTTGCTCGCCCCTGAGGAGATGACCGGGGAGCCGAAAAGCCCAAAGGGCGAATACCAAGGATATTCCCAGCTACAGCAGATACCACAGTTGCAATACCCTGTCACCTCCATGACTTTAGCGATTGGCGGGGTGGGTGGGGGTTTGAAGCGGCTGTGGATGCATCCAACGAGCCAAATGGAGAGCGGAAAAAGAATAGCCAAAACGCCAATCAGCCGCCGTTGCTGCGCTGAAGAATGTTTCGCCTTCTTTTTTTTATTTCTGCTCATTAGGTCTTTTTATAGAATCAGATTGTGGCTAAATAACGTTCGGCCAGTAGTGCTGCAATGCATCCTGTCCCCGCTGATGTGACCGCCTGCTTAAAATGGCGATCCTGCACATCACCTTCGGCAAATACGCCTGCGACGGACGTGGAGGTCTGATTTGTTACAAGATACCCGTCGCTATCGATGTCAAGCTGTCCGGCAAAGATACTCGTGTTCGGTGTGTGGCCGATCGCGACAAAAAAACCTTGTACGGCGCGTTCTGTGGTTTCACCGCTCTTGACATTCTTGAGTTTAATGCCGGAGACCTCTCCTTTTGAAACATCGAGGACATCCTCGACCACCGTATTCCAGACAACTTCGATATTGTGCGTTCTCAACACGCGATCAACCATAATTTTAGAGGCCCGGAAAGCATCCCGGCGATGAATCAGTGTCACATGCTCGGCTATCCGTGACAGATAGAGTGCGTCTTCCATGGCGGTATCCCCCCCGCCGACCACAGCGACACGCTGGCCCTTAAAAAAGGCGCCGTCGCATGTTGCGCAGGCAGATACGCCCCGTCCCATCAACTGTTGTTCAGCAGGCAAGCCCAGATAACGCGCGCTTGCGCCAGTCGCGATAATGACTGTGCGTGTTTCGATCGTGCCGTTCATCATCAGCGTCAATTTCTTGACCGGTCCTGTTACGTCGCAGGAGGCTACAGCATCCATCATAAAACGGACTCCAAAACGCTCCGCCTGTTTGCGCATCGTGTTCATGAGTTCGAAGCCACTGATGGGCTTCTCAAAGCCGGGAAAATTTTCAATGTCTGTGGTTTGCGTGAGCTGGCCGCCCGGCTGCATGCCATCAATGATAATGGGGGCGAGATTCGCACGTGCTGCATAGATGGCGGCTGTCAATCCAGCCGGACCACTGCCGATGATCGCGATATTTTCCATAATTCCTGTATTCCTTAAGCTTTTTTGCCGAAAAGTTTTGAGTTCAAAATATATCAAAAAATGGGGGTATAATGCCATCTCATAATTTATTCGTTACGGATATTAAGGGCGTTGAACAGAGGCAGCAATTTTAGTATAATAATAAACCTTTACGTTCAGAGTCTGCATCGACAATAATCGGTTATGGATAATAGAGATACAAAGAGAGCAAATGACGAACGATGTGTCGCATCTTATCCGCCTACGGAAGAGACGGATGTGGCAGTCATTGGGGCGGGAATAGCTGGCCTTACAGCGGCTGCAATCCTCTCAAAAACCGGTTTAAGGGTCACTGTTTTTGAGCGTGAACCACAAGCAGGGGGGTATCTTGCTGCCTTCCGACGCGGGGCTTTCATCTTTGACAGCTCCATCCAGTGGTTGAACCAGTTTCGCGCTGGAGGCTTTGTTCATCGGATTCACGCATTTCTTGGCGAGGATGGTCCCCGCTGTCGTAGGCTCGACCGGATCCATCGCTATAAGAGCACGCATCATGACTACTTGTTGACGTCGAATCCGCACGACTTTCGCGATCAGTTGATTCATGACTTCCCGGCCGAGCGAGACGGGATAGCAGCTTTGTTCCGAGACGCTGAGAAGCTGGGCCGGCACCTGGTCTTTCTTGACGATCGGATGCGGGCTGCCTGCACGATGACCATTCGGGAGAAGATACACCATGCCGTGGCGATGCTACGTTGGGTATGGCCCATACCCCATCTGATTTCGACACCGGCGAAGAAGGGATTGCTTCGCTATTTCAAGTCGCAAGAACTTCAGGATTTATTCCATTCCAACGATACGCTGATGTCGGTCCTTGTCCCTCTGGGCTTGGCTTTTACAGGTGACTTCCAGGTGCTTCCTGTGGGGGGAGGGGAGGCGCTTGTCGAGTGGCTGAGCAAGACGATTGTTCAACACGGCGGGGAGATCCGGCTCAGTAGCCCAGTCTCTGAAGTTGTCGTGGATGACCGACGAGTGGCCACGGGCGTGCGGTTAGGCACGGGGCAGATCATCCGTGCGACTCATGTAGTGGCCGCCTGCGACGCACATACGTTGTTTTCGGAAATGGTTCCTCGCGGGTTGGTTCATGAAAAGTGGCGGCAGCGCATCTTGGATGCGGACCTCTACCATTCCAGCTTTTCCATCTACCTGGGACTGGACTGTCCTCCGTCGGCACTCGGACTGAATGAAGAGCTTATCCATTTGACGGACGACGCGTTCCCTCCGTCCGCGCGGGTTAGCGGCGAGGCGCAAACCACTACCATCAGCGTGTTAGCCCCCTCGTTCCGCGATCCTTCTTTGGCGGCTCCGGGCAAGGGTACGCTTCAAATACAATGTCCGGCCTATCTGTCGTATCAGAACCGCTGGAAAACAGGGCCGAATCTTGAAAGAGGTGAAGCGTACAATACTTTGAAAAAGGAGTTCGCCGAGCTTCTTCTAGATCGTGTTGAGAAAAATCTTATTCCCGATTTACGCCAGCACATCGAAGAGATCAGTATTGCCACGCCAATCACCTTTTACCGGTACACGCGCAATCTGAACGGAGGGATTATGGGATTTCGTCCGACTCAGAAGAATATCAAGGCACGCCTGGCCCAGCTTAAAACGCCTATCCGGAATCTGCTCCTAGGCGGCCAATGGGCAACCTACGGGGGCGGTGTGCCCATCGCGACCCAGACCGCAGTCAATGCTAGCCTTCTCATCCTCCGCGATAGAAGGACGGACGCTTTCAACGCTCTCAAAGCAGTGGTGGATAGGACAGGAGTTTAACCCGATGTTTTGACTTGTAAAAAGGCCCAAGAAAGGGCACAATTTTGAACCTCAAAGTGATTCAGTAAATTGGCGTGAAATGATGTATGAATAATAGTGGTATTGCATTAGTCATTGGGGGGAGTCGAGGCATCGGGAAAGCGATTGCTTTGCGGCTTGCTGATTCGGGTTTTGATTTGTGGCTGACGTACCAGTCCAATCATACGGCCGCACAGGAAGTCCAGGCGGCTGTGGAGGCTCGTGGACGGTCGTGCAAACTCTTGTCTTTTGACTTAGTGAACCGTGAAGCTGTTCGCGCGGCGTTGACGCCCTTACTCCAGGAATCTTGCCCTGACGTGCTTGTCTATAATGCGGGCATTGCGAAGGATAATCTTTTGGCTTTCATGAAGGACGAGGAATGGGACGCGGTATTGCACACGAACCTGGATGGATTCTTCAATGTAGTCAAACCTGTCATTTTTGAGATGATTCGCATGAAGCGAGGGCGTATCGTGGTTATTTCCTCTATTTCTGGACAGATTGGACAGGCAGGGCAGGTCAACTATTCGGCCTCTAAGGCGGGGCTGATCGGAGCAGTGAAGGCCTTGGCGAGAGAGGTCGGCCGTAAGAATATTTTGGTAAACGTAGTGGCACCCGGCGTGATCGAAACCGAAATGACGCACGCTCTTCCCAAAGAATTGATTTTGCCATTGATTCCGCTTCATCGTTTTGGTTCGGCAGACGAAGTCGCTTCCGTCGTGAATTTTTTATGCGCGGAACCCCTCATGTATATCCATGGGCAGGTGATCGGCGTGAATGGTGGAATGGCGATATGAGCGAATGTCCAAAAACGAAATGCGATGATTTGGTGATTGGCGCGGGTCCTGCTGGCTTGGTCACTGCCATTCTCCTTGCAAAGACCGGACGCAAGGTCTTGCTCGTTGAACGTGCCGCACAGGTGGGCGGCGGCTTAAGAGGGTTCCGACGGGCCGGTGTCCATTTTGACACCGGTTTCCACTTTACGGGAAGCATTCGTAAAGGTGAACTCTTCCCGTTTCTCCTGAGCCAACTGGGTGTCGAACAGCAGGTGAATCTGATTTCCAGTGACGATACCTGCACGCATCGTTTCGTCTTTTCTAATGCCGGCAATGCAGAGATTCATGTACCCGCTGGCATCGAAGAAACGATTGAACAATGGTCAACCTATTTTCCAAAAGAGGCAGATGCGATTCGCTGGTATTTTACGACTCTGAAGGCGATTGCAAACAAGACGATGGGCATGCAGCCTGCCGAACCGTTGGTGGAGTATGGACGCCTTGATGAAGATTATGTTTCGTTGAAGGAAGTCTTGGATGCGAAGTTCAGTGATCCGGTCTTGAAGGGTGCTGCATCTGTATTCGCCATGTGTCATGGTACGCCACCTGCAAAGGTGCCCTTTGGTGTCCATGCGCGTGTCTCTTATGGCCTTCATCAGTCGAATGGTGTTATTGAAGGCGGAGGCAGTGCTTTGGCAGATGCGTTGCAGGACGAGGCCATGCGTTGCGGGGTGACGATTCTGACGAATTGTGAGCTGGGATCCTTTCAGCATATCGAACAGAATATGCCAGGTGAGGCGGTTTTCTCGAATGGTCATGTAGTTACTTTTGAACGGTGCGTCATGACGCAACATCCCTATCAAATTCTTCAGGTGATGGCTCCGCTTAAGATTCATAAGGCATTCAGGGAGCGCGTTGAGGCGCTTGAGACTACCGCTGGCTATTTTGCAAGTTTTGGCATTGTGCAAGGCGATGCGCCAGTGCCCGGTTTTGCGCATTCAATCCATTCGTTGTTCCCAGATACGGATTTCGACAAGATGATGGATGCGACATGGCAGGGGGATGGACCGTTGGTTTTGATTGAAGTCCCAGCTGGCAAGAGGTCTGCGTCCCCATCTGTTTCCGCACTGGAACTCTCCTTTGAACGCGATGTGGCGGCGTGGTCGGATACACGCCTTCGGAAGCGTCCTCAAGCCTATCTGGACTACAAACAGCAGCACGTGGAAAGACTTACGCCTCGCTTGAAGGGGTTTGTGCCCTACGCGGATCGGATGAAATGGGTGGATTCCGCGTCGTTGCTCACCTTCCGGGACTATCTTCATTCCCCGCAAGGCAGCGCATATGGCGTGATGCAGAAAATCAGCCAGTATGGATTGTTTGGACGCCTGCCGATTCGGAATCTCTATGCAGCCGGACAAAGCTCCTTCGTTCCTGGCGTCATGGGATCGATGCTGTCAGGTTTTTTTGTTGTTCGTCAGATGATTGGCAAAGATATTTTTGATTCGCTCTTTTGGAAGAGCGGAAAGGCATAAGATGAAGCGTGTTGTTATCACAGGCATGGGAGCTGTTACGCCGCTGGGTGGCTCTGTTCCCGAAACTATCCAAGCGTTAGAAGCTGGTCAGCATGCGGTTCGCCGATCTACTGAGCTGCAAGCATGCAAGGGCCTTCGAAGTTGGCTAGTGGCCCCGGCGGAACTGAAAAACGAGAAGTTAATTCCGCGACAGAATCGGCGATCGATGAGTCGCATGAGCATATTTGCGGCACAGGCTGCGCATGAGGCTGCGCTGCAGGCAGGATACGATGCGCATCAATTTGACGCCGGACGGGTCGGGTGTGTTGCCGGTTCCACGACGCCGAGTCCAATTACGATCCACTCCATTTATGAGACGTTTATTCCGACGCGCGATTTCGGTTTGATACAGGCGATGCAGTTCTTTCAAAGCATGTCCCATACGGTGGCCATGAACTTGGCGCAGTATTTGGGCTTACAGGGACGTTTTCTTTCAACAAATGCGGCGTGCGCCTCTGGACTTCAGGCGATCGGCACGGCATATGAATTGATTCGCGCAGGCAGTCAGGATGCAATATTCTGCGGCGGCGCTGAGGAGTATCACTCAACCGTGACCGGCGTATTTGATATGCTGCTAGCCGCTTCGACCAAGTATAACGATAGTCCTGATCAAGCCTCACGGCCCTTTGATGCAGCGCGCGACGGACTCGTGTGCGGAGAAGGAGCGGGCATTCTGTTTTTGGAGGAACGCGAACATGCGCTTGCGCGCGGTGCGACAATTTATGGAGAGATTCTTGGTTTTGACACATGTTCGGGCGGGACACATATCAGCGAGTCGAATCGCGACTGCATCGCGCAGTGTATGCGGCAGGCGTTGGCGAATGCCGGATGTTCTCCCGCTGACATCGGTTATGTCAGTGCACATGCGACCGCGACATTGCAAGGTGATGGAGAGGAAGCTGCCGCAATTCATGCCGTGCTCGGTGACACTGTTCCGGTGAGCAGTTTAAAGGGGCACATGGGGCACACGCTGGGCGCATCAGGCCCGATTGAACTGATTTCAACGATTGCCGGGTTGCGCAATGGACATATCTATCCGACGCGTAATCTGACATGTGTAGCTGATGAGTGCAAGGGTATCCGTCATGTGACGGAGATTGAATCATCAAACGTAACGTACTTTATGAAAAACAGTTTTGCGTTTGGCGGTATCAATGCGTCGCTCGTGTGTCGCGTGTGAAAGAGGAGGGACAGACTATGACAAGGGAAGAAATCGTATCGATTATTAACAATGTGTTTGAGGATTCGTTCGAGATTGAACCAGAGCGTCTAGTTCCTGATGCGAACATCTTTCTGGATTTAGGGTTGGATAGCTTGGATACCGTGGATTTAGTAGTCGCCATTCAAAAGAAATTTGGCGTACAAGTGCGTGATGATGAACGTGTGCGTAGCATTCGTACGCTGGGTGATGTCTATCATTTCATCGAGCTTATTTACAGCGAGAAAAAGGCTTAAACGATTTATGCGTCGTCTTGTCGCAATACTGTTTGCCGTTTTTTTTTATCCGGTGCTCGCGGTCTATACGCTTGCTACAGTCATCCTGTTCACGCTGTATATGGTCGTGACGGCTCCATTCTTTTCGCATGTGAAGAACATGCATCGCTTTCGGCGCCTGATCGCTCATTATGGCGCTATGATTATTCATGGGCTGGCACGGCCTATGGGTCCTGTGATTTATAGGGCGGCCCCGCGAAACCCCGCGTGTGCGAAAATTATTGTTTCAAATCACGTCGCCTCGTCGGACCCATTCCTGGTCGCGTGTCTGCCGGAAGTCGTGGTTCAAGTGGTCAATGTGTGGCCCTTTAAGTTGCCGATCTGGGGTGTCTTTGCCCGTTGGTCCGGTTACTTAAATGTGAAGCAGATGGCACCCGATGATTTTGTTGATGCGTGTGCTACGCTCTTGCGTGAGGGAACTTCGATTGTCGCTTTTCCTGAGGGGACGCGTGCAGGTGAGAGCCCCATGCTCCCTTTTCATGGTTCACTCTTTCGAGTGGCGCTGACCACTCAGGTTCCGATTGTGCCGATGTGTATTTACGGGAATGCACGATCTCCCGCACGTGGTTCGCTGCTTCTGGAACCGGCGACGGTACGTGTGCATTGTTTGCCAGAAGTCACCTGGGACGTCTACCAGTCGATGACCGCGTTCCAATTGAAAAACTATGTGCGTGATTTGATTCAACAGGAAGTTGAAAGGATGAAAACGTTGTAATGGCCTCATATCCCCAAAAGGTTCGCTTGGCGTTTGAGTCTCCTGTGACTATTCGACAGCAACAGGAGATGCTTCTAGCTGCACATCTGCAGCAGTGTGCCAAGTCGCCCTTTTATGCGCCTGTGTTGAAAAAAATCAGGCTGGCTGGACGTAAACGTATATCATTGGATGTGCTTCAGGATCTGCCTCTGGCATCAAAGGCTGATTTTGAAAAGGACAATCTGGCATTCCTTGCTGTTGAAAAGACTAAGATACGTGATATTGTTCAGTCGTCAGGAACGACAGGCCTTCCGACGCAAATGATGTATACGGCCCGTGACTTGACCAGATTGGCCTATAATGAAGCCATTTGTTTTAAGGGTTGCGGAATGACAAAGGCTGATCGCGTATTGTTGACCTGTACGATGGATCGCTGCTTTGTTGCGGGTTACGCCTATTGTCTCGGTACGCATGCCGTTGGCGCGGCCAGTATCCGTAGCGGCTTAAACCTTGTTGAAGGGCATGCCTCGGTCATAGGCCTCATGCAACCGAGTTTTATTGTTGGCGTGCCAGGGTTTCTACGTAAACTGGGACGGCATCTTCACGAGCGAGGGGAACCCCCAAAAGGCGTGAGAGGACTGATTTGCATTGGTGAACCCTTGCGTGATGAGTGGATGCGGTCAACTGCTTTGACAGAGGAGATCGAAACCCTTTGGAAGGCACCTGCTTTTTCAACCTATTCATCCTCGGAGATTGTAACATCCTTTTGCGAATGTTCTGCCCAGCAGGGTGGACATGCCGCACCGGATCTGGGCATTGTCGAGATTGTCGACAAGAGAGGCCTTGCATTGCCGATAGGCGAGGTAGGCGAAGTGGTGGTTACCCCGCTAGGTGTTGAAGGAATGCCAGTGATTCGGTTTCGCACGGGGGACATAGGTTACCTGTTGGATGAGCCTTGCTCCTGTGGGCGCAGGACTGTGCGGTTGAGTCCGATTCTTGGACGTCGCGCACAGATGTTGAAGGTTAAAGGCACAACCTTTTATCCTGCAACAGTCTTTGAGGTGCTGAATGGAATACCTGATGTGACTGAATACTTTTTGAGTATTTCCAATGAAGAGAGCGGGGATGGCGTGCATGTGACATTGTCACTATCGAAAGACACTCCGGATCTGCGTCGGAAGATCCTCGACGCACTGCTGGCACGACTGCGTGTTCGCGTGAACATTTCTGTTGTGGATGAACCGACAATTCGAAAGCAGGTCTATGTGCCCCAGTCACGCAAGCCGATTCGATTTTTTGATTTAAGGAAGTGATGTAAGTCGTCAACCAAATATCCACTAAGGCGCACGAAAATGCATGTAACTGGATTCAAATATGATGATAAGCATGGCGAAGCATCGGTGATCTTTTCGTCCGATGATCCTTTGTTCCGTGGACATTTTAACTATCAGCCTATTTTGCCGGGTGTTGCGCTGGTTGATACGGTTGTCCAGATGGTTTCCCTGGCGCGTGGGAAGACGCTGCGATTGAAGAGTATTTCAAATGTCAAATTTTTTCAAGTGGTGCAGCCTGAACAGGCGATTATTCTGAAATTTGATTGGAGTCCGAAGGATGGTTTTGTCAAGGTCCAAGCGCGTTGGGATTTAAATTCAGAACAGAAAATAACCGCACTCTCCTGTGAACTGCTGGAGGAAAAGACATGATGCATCGTCGACGCATCCAGAAAATGACCTTTCCTGATTTGGAAGGGTATCCTGCTTTGTCCAAGACCGTTACGCATCGCGTCGGTTTTTCTGAAGTCGACCCCATGCATATTGTCTGGTTTGGTCGTTACGCAGTTTTCTTTGAAGAAGCATCTGCCGCATTGCGCGATGAATGCGGATTGTCGCATGCTGACTTTTTTGAGGCCTTTATCTCTCCGCCGATTGTTATTTATGAAGTGAACTATCTCGCGCCTTGCAAACTCGATGAAAAGTTG
>JBAXCC010000115.1:0-11259 GCA_037141675.1 bacterium
TACCATAACGACAGTGCGGTGTGCGGGCATGGCGAAGACGGTTGCGCTAAGGCGGAATGTGTCTGCATCTGTGCCTGCCATGCTGCTCTGGCGCCCACGTTCACTCAGGAGTTATATGTCCAAGAGCAAACGGCTTTTGTACCCTCCGAATATGTGATTCTGCTAGGCACATACGTGCCGACCGATATCTTCCGACCTCCACTCGCCAACAGTTAACAAGACTGTCCAGCGCCTGTTGATGGCACTGGGGAAACGTGCGAGCATTAAAATTTAACCTTCTCGGAAGATTTTCGAATCATGAAATGTCATACACTTATTGGGGCATCATTATGCCCATTAGCAATCATTCTGTGTAGCCTTGCGCTCCAGGCTGCCGAGCCTAGCGTCCCACGAACCGTGACGATCGCAGAATGTCTGCGGCGAGTCGCGGAACGAAATCCGGATCTCAAATCTGGAATTCATAAAACTGAGGCGGCCACCCATCGTGCCAAGCAGGCGGCTCAGCCTATCAATCCGCGTCTGCAAACGGAGCTCGAGAACGTGGGTGGCTCCGGCGCAATCAAAGGCTTTGATTCTTCAGAGATTACCGTGGCAGTCTCTCAGGAGTTTGAGCTGGGCGGCAAGCGCCAGCAGAGGACGGCTGTGGCTGAGGCTGAGACGGTTGTCAGTCGAGCGGAGCATAACGTCCAACTTCGCGCGCTGGTGTTTGAAACTCGACGCGCTGTGCTGGCGGTTCAAGCCGCGCAGGAAAAGGTCCGTCTTGCAGAGGAGGCGCTTGGCTTGATTCGGGAGACCGAGGAGGTGGCACTTGCCCGCCAACAAGCAGGCAAGGCGGCAGTCCTGGAGACGGATCGGGCCCACGCTGACACGGCGAAGGCGGAGATTGAGCTTGAGACGCGAAAGGCCGAACAACGCGATACGGTTCGCGATTTGGCGCTGTTATGGGGCGAGACAGAACCTTCGTTCGACACGGTTGAAGGTCCTTTCGAGGCAGGGGCTACGGCGTTGCCGCCTTTGGATACTTTGCTGGCACACGTGGCGAAGAACTCCGAGCTGTTAGCGGCCCATGCGCAGGTTCGTACCTATGAGGCGAAGATAGGCGTGGAACGCGCGGCACGACTGCCGAACGTTGAACTGAGCGCCGGGGTCCGCCGTTTCGACGAGGGCAGTGACTTCGGGTTCGTGTTTGGGGCAGGCATCGAACTGCCGTTCTATACCCGAAATATGGCTGGTGTTCGCGCGGCTAAGGCCGATGCCGAGGCTGCATGGCTGGACGCGACAGCGGCCCGTTTCAAGATCGAGGGACATATCCGCCAGCTCTATGCACGACTGGGAACACTCACCGCAAAAAATGACCGACTGAAAACAACGGTCATACCGTCTGCCGATCGCACACTCGGCCTTGTGAAAGAGGCGCACAAATTGGGCAAGGCGGGCTATCTGGACGTGCTTGAAGCCCGTCGTACGCTGGTAGATGCCAGATCCCAGATCATTGAAACCGTGACCGAGTATCAGAGTATGAGTATTGAACTTGGCCATCTTACAAACACCCTTTCTGAAAACCTCTAACCCCTTTTGAAGGAATTGCCTTATGAAAAAGAATACTGTATTTTGCCTCTTAATTGCGTCACTGATGGTATCCCCGCTACTTGCGGAGGAAGACGGACACGGACATGCTGCGCCCAAGGCTCGGACGATCGACGAACTCTTTGCCGCAAAATGTGAGCACAAGATTTTGCAATACTCCTGTGATGAATGCCGCTACGAATTGGGACTCGTGAAAATAAACCCGTCGCTCATACGATCCGGGGATAAGCCGAGCGGCCTCTTCAAGATCGAGCCAGTTGCGAAACATGTTGCACAGACGTTGTTGCCGCTGAACGGCGAGATCGCACTCAACGGTGCGGCCTTGACGCACGTATCGCCTCGCGTTCCGGGAACCATTCGCACGATTCAGGCAGTGCTGGGTAAACGTGTTGAAAAAGGAGATGTGCTCTTTGAGATCGAGAGCCCTCAGCTTGGTCTGGCAGTCGGCGCGTACCGCAAAAACAAGGCGTTGGCTGCGCTAGCGCTGAAGAATTTAGAGCGGGAGAAGGCGCTAGTTGAGAAAAAGATCAGTCCTGAAGCCGACCGGATTGAAGCGCAGATGAAGTACGACGAGTATCGCATCGAGCTGGAGTCGGCTGAAAACGCCCTCTCAGTCATGGGGTTGAACGCAGAAGCCATTACTGCTCTGACAGCAGATGGTTTAGCTGGCAAGAATGCCTACTTGCCGATTTTTGCACCCCAGAGTGGCACGGTCATTCAGAAACATCTTGACCCGGGGGAGACCATCGAAGCCGGCAAGGAAGTGCTGACCATTGCAGACCTCTCGTCGGTCTGGGTCTGGATGAGCGTTTACGAGCAGGATCTTGCGCGTCTCCTAGTTGAATCAAAGAAAGCGGCTCCGCGTGTGCGCATTACAACCCTCGCATATCCGGACAAGATGTTCGAAGGCGAGATCGACCTGATCGGTTCTATGGTGGATGAGGGTGATCGGACAGTCAAAGTTCGTGCGACGCTGAAGAACGCAGACGCGCTTTTGCGTCCCGGCATGTTCTGCGCTGCGAACGTGGTATTCGAGACGCCCGAAAAAGTCATTGCCGTGCCCAAGGGCGCCATTCTCTCCGACGAGGGGAAGCATTTCGTCTTCCGTATGATCCGCGATGGTTTTGCTCTTCGTACGGATGTGGAGATCGGACGCGTTTTTGCAGACTGTATCGAGATTACGGGAGGTCTGCCCGAGGGCGAAAAAATTATCACGGAGGGCGCGTTCGTCTGCAAGTCCGATGTGTTGCGTGCCAAAATGGGAGCGGGTTGCGCTGATTAATGTACCTCATCCGACTTGTTCGAAAGGAACTCGCTTATGTTGAATAATTTTATTAAGTTTATCCTGTCGCAGCGGCTCATGGTCTGCATGGCGGCAGTTGCAGTCTCTGTGGGAGGAGTGATCGCATGGAGGTTGTTGCCTATCGATGCCTTCCCAGATGTGACTAACGTGCAGGTTATGGTGCTGACAGACGCACCAGGACTCGCTTCTATCGATGTGGAACAGCGCGTCACATTCCCCGTGGAGAAATCGTTGCAAGGACTGCCGAAGGTCCGGCAGATACGCTCCATGTCCAAAGCTGGCTTCTCGCAGGTCATTGCAGTCTTTGAAGATGATGTTGATACCTACTTCGCGCGGCAACTGGTTTTTGAGCGATTGCAGGCCGCCAAAGAGCAGCTTCCACTAGGTGTCGAGCCAGAGATGGGACCGATCAGCACGGGGCTTGGTGAGATTTACCAATACACTCTGGAGAGCGCTACCCGCACGCCAATGGAACTTCGCACGATCCAGGACTGGCTGGTCTCACCGCAATTGCGGTCGATAGACGGGGTGAACGAGGTCAACAGCTTCGGCGGGTTTGTGAAACAATACCATGTGGTGGTTGAGCCTGCGCGGTTGCTGAAGTATAAACTTACACTGGATGAGGTATTGAAAGGTCTAGAGCGAAGCAACGCCAATTCCGGCGGCAGCTTCCTGACAAAGGGTTGGGAACAGTATTATGTCCGCGGAGTCGGTCTGTTTGAGACAATCTCCGACATCGAGAATGTGGTACTCCACGCAAAGGACGGGACACCTGTCTATTTGAAAGACGTGGCCGAGGTGAAAATTGGTCCACAGACACGGCAGGGTGCAGTTACCAAGGACGGGAAAGGCGAAACAGTTGCGGGCATGGTGATCATGCTGCGCGGGGCGAACTCGAAGATCGTCGTGGACAGTGTCAAAAAGGCGATCCCGGCGATTCAGGTGAGCTTGCCAAAGGATGTCACGATCAAGCCTTTCTATGATCGCACCTCGCTAATCCAAGCGTGTATCAAGACGGTCTCGAATGCTTTGATGCAGGGTGGCGTTTTCGTCTTGCTCGTGCTGTTCATGTTTCTCGGCAACTTCCGCGGTGCAATCATTGTGGCGCTGGCGTTGCCTTTTACGGCCTTTATTACCTTCATGCTGATGGGGTGGCAAGGAGTGACTGCGAACCTGATGAGTCTAGGCGGACTTGCGCTTGCGCTAGGCATGGTCGTGGATGCATCGATTGTGGTGACTGAAAACATCGCGCGGCTTCTGTCTGAACGCTCTGGATCGAAGGTTCCTAAAAGTACGATTGTTTACGATGCGATTGTCGAAGTTGCGCGCCCAATCGTGTTTGCGATCTTGATCATCATTGTCGTGCTTCTGCCCCTCTTCACACTGGAGCAGATGGAAGGCAAGATGTTCAAGCCGCTGGCGACCACAATGTGCTTTGCGATGGGCGGCTCTCTTATTGCGGCCCTCACGATTATTCCCGTCCTGTGTTCTCTCTTCCTTAAAGGGCATACGACGACGCGCGACAACTTCAGTATCCGCGCAGTGAAGTGGATATACCTTCCGATCCTTTCATTGGCCCTGCGATTCAGGTGGGCCACAGTGGCTGTTGCCGTTTCTCTTTTTGCGGCGACGATGCTCTTGATCCCACGCATAGGTACGGAGTTCCTGCCACAGTTGGATGAGGGATCCCTGGCAATCAATTGCGTGCGCCTGCCGTCCGCCTCGCTGGATGGGTCGGTGGCCGTGGGGACGGTTATGGAGCAGAGGTTGCTTAAGTTTCCGGAGGTTGAGACTGTAGTGACCAAGACTGGACGTGCGGAAATTTCGGAAGATCCCATGGGACCGGAGCAGAACGATTTTGTCATCATGCTGCACCCTGAAGCGGAGTGGAAGACCGGACGCACCAAAGAAGCGTTGGTCGATGCCATCAAGGCAGATCTTGCAGCCATACCCGGTGTGCGCCTGTCATTCTCGCAACCCATTGCCCTGCGCGTCAACGAATTGATATCAGGTGTTAAAAGTGATCTGGCAGTCAAGATATTTGGCTCTGACCTCGAGGTACTCAAACCGCAGGCGGATAAGATTGCCTCCATCATGGGCGGTATTCGTGGGGCGCAAGATGTGAAGGTCGAGCAGATCTCAGGTGCAACTCAGGTTGAGGTCATTGCGGACCGTCAAGCGATCGCCCGCTATAAGATTGATGTGGCCGATATCAATGAGCTGATCGAGAGCGCAGTCGGAGGCAAGGTTGCGACCACCATGATTGAGGGACAGATGCGTTTCGCTGTGCTCGTTCGGTTCCCTGAGAAGGACCGTAACGATATTGATGCTCTGGGCCGTCTATTAGTCTCCGCGCCAGATGGTACGCGGGTGCCACTGTCGAGGCTGGCTACGATCCGAGAGACGGAGAGTCCGGCTCAGGTGAGCCGTGAAAAAGGCATGCGCCGTGTGGTTGTGGAGTGCAATATCCGCGGACGTGACATGGGGAGCTTTGTGGCAGAGACACAGAACAGCCTGAAAGCCTTGGCTCAGGCGCTGCCAACGGGGTATTTTCTCGAATACGGTGGCCAGTTTGAAAACCAGCAACGCGCCATGAAGCGGCTTGGGGTCGTGGTTCCCGTTTCGATCCTCCTCATTTTCCTCATGCTGTTCTCGGCCCTTGCATCGGTCAGGAGTGCCTTCATGGTGCTTGTGAATCTGCCCTTCGCACTCGTAGGTGGCATCATCACAATGGTGGCACTCCATATTAACCTGAGTGTATCCACTGCCATCGGCTTCATCATATTGTTTGGTACTGCCGTAGGGAATGGCGTGATCCTTGTGACGTTTTTTAACCAGCTACGAATCGAGGGGTTGCGTACAGCCGATGCCGTCCGTAGGGGTTGCGAACTGCGGCTAAGGCCGCTGATGATGACCACTCTGACGACGTTGCTCGGACTTCTTCCGATGCTTTACGCCACCGGGAGCGGCTCCGAAATTCAGAGGCCTCTCGCTGCTGTGATCCTCGGGGGGCTGGTTTCCTCGCTTGCTCTGACCCTGCTTGTCCTGCCAGCGATTTACTATATTGTTGAATCGCGGCATGAACGTCCAGAAGCAGAAGTCGTGATTTGATTCTGTGCTGATGTCGATAAGAACGACAACCTTACCACGCTCCGTGAACACGCCCATTCTGGGCGGTACGGAGATGGCAAGGTTGGCTTCGGCACAATAGACGAAGTGGAATATATCCACAAAAACTCCAAGAGCGAAGATGTCATCTGGCCTTAGCCGTGCAGTGATCTATGAGACCGCCAAGTAGGAACCTGGAATAACCGAACGGAATAGTGGACTGTTGGAGCACTGGAATACTGGAAGAATAGAGGATAGACTAGCGCTTGGTCGTCGGTGGAGAGCGTAGGGGGTCTTGATCCTCCAAGGTGCTCAGCAAAGCCTACGCTAAAGTTTTCTTTTCGATATCCATATACTTTGACAGCAAGGAAGCCATACGTGTTTCAAGCCAAGGTGTAACCTTCCAGAAATCACGAAGTGCAAGGTATTCATTGATTGCCGTAATTTGTCCCGGTTTAACACAAAATTCCGCTTTAATAAGAATATTTCGGGCTGTTGCCTCCAACGACACAAACTCAATAACCTGGACACGGAACCCTAGGATGCGCAATAGCTGGGCACGAAAGGTGTCTGTCAGCAAATCTGCAAGACGTTCTTTGAGAATGCCATGGCGAAGTAGCGTTTGGAAGGGGCCGCCATCTTTAATGACCTTATGCAGTTCATGCTGACAGCACGGGACGCAAATAATGTAACGACTTTTCCAGTCGATGGCTCTGGCAAGCGCTTCATCGGTTGCGGTGTCACAGGCATGAAGGCTCATAACCAGGTCTGTTTCAAATGGAGGCTGGACGGTTGCAATATCACCTTGGATAAAGGTTACATGTTCAGCCACATCAAGGCTTTGCGCTAACTTGGTTGCAGTCTCGATAATTTCAGGGTTACGGTCAATACCACACACGCGTACAGTAAACCCATGCACAATCGTAAAATAATGATACGCGGCCAAGGTCAAATAAGCTCGTCCACAACCACAATCCACTATATTTACAGATTTGCTTTCGGAATCTCCTGTGCTGGATTGTTCAGTTTCGGATGGAGAAATCAGCACGGTTTCCAAGACTTTTAAGAGTTCGTTGACCTGGTCATATTTGCCTCTCATAGAGGCTTTTATGCGTCCATCCGCATCTGCTATGTCAATCGCCTTTAAAAGCGCCATTGAATCAAATGCGGTCAGAGGTTGTTGCTTAGTCCGGTCGTGTGCAGGCGCTTCTTCGATATCTCGCGCCATGGGCGCACTACGAGAAACAAGTGTTTTGCCCTTTCGTGTTATCCTAACATGCAAATCTCCAGAAGCAGTAATGAGATGCAATTCGCGGGGCCCAGTCTGTTCTAATATATCCTCTAATCCCTTTTGAGCAGCATCTAGATCGAAGTTTTTTACGGATGTCCGGCCGTTATCCGTCATCTCGCCTTGATACTTCTTTTCGCCTTTAAGCGTAAAAGGACGAATACTAATGCGAAAAAGACTGCCCCCGCGACGGACAACCTGTGTTATTTTCATCCAGCCCTTTTCAGTGAAAACACGTGATCTTATTTCAGTTGCAAGCTCAGCGGATAAATCGGTTCGAGACATGTGGTACTCCATACTCTATAATAAGTTACAATAGTCGTGAGTAGAATAGTGTATTCGCCTTGTGGCAGCAAGCAATTATTCTAAGTAGTCATGAAATTAACAAGTTTCTTTTGAATATAATGAAAACCACTTGCCTTTTTCAGTAAACTTCGGTATAGTGCAAACATGCTCATGAGTAATTAGGTGGTATAAGTCATTTGATTTTTTAAAAGAGAGGAAAACATGAAGAAAAGTATGTTTGGGTTGGTGTTGATCGGGTTATTAGCAATGAGTGTGCAAGCCGCTGAAAAGGTGCGTTGGCCAGTTTGGTTTACGTTTACTGGATCGGAGGATGTTGATGTCATTGGTTTGCGCATACCTGTTGGCGGACATTGTGACCAAGTGACAGGATTCGAGTTCGGGCTTGTTGGGCGTTGTCGTTATTTTAATGGCCTTCAAATGAATGTGGTCAGCAGCTCTGTAGAAGATGCAATGGCTGGCTGGCAGTTCTCGTTCCTGTACAATTCAATCGGACATGGAAATGGAATGGGCATTCAGAGCGCACTTTGGAACGAAACCCAGATTTTCTCAGGTCTACAATGTGGACTTATTAATGTTTCAGATTATTGCGAGGGTTTTCAGGTTGGCTTGATCAATCGTGCTGAAGACCTTCATGGCTTCCAGATCGGCGTTGTTAATATTATTCGCAACTCAACAGTACCGTTCTTCCCTGGAATTAATATTGGTTTCTAAATTCAAACGGGCTGTTTAAATACAAAATGTACCCCCGCATCCATTATGGATGGCGGGGGTTGTTTATTCAAAGGAGAGAGAAATGTTAATTAAATTATTTGCCGCGTTACGCCCAACGCCAGAAAAGGCCGCCTCTTTGGCGTCCGTACCGTATGATGTTGTTGATACAACGGAAGCTCGCGCACTAGCAGCTGGAAATCCTGACAGCTTTTTACATGTGTCACGGCCCGAGATTGACCTTCCGGACACGATTGATGTACATGATGACAGGGTCTATGCCCAAGGCGTGAAAACGTTTAAGGATTTTCAGGCACGGGGTACCTTGTTTCGTGAACAAGGTGAACATTTTTATGTCTATCGCCAAATCATGGGTGCCCATCAACAGACGGGTGTTGTAGCCTGTTGCCATGTTGATGACTATGCCAATGATATCATTCGTAAACACGAGAAAACACGCAAAGACAAGGAAGATGATCGTACTCGCCACTGTCTTGAATTGAATGCCAACTCGGGGCCTGTTTTTTTGACCTATCGTGATACAGCCACCTTGGACGCTTTGGTTGCTGAAGTAAAGAAGGGCGTGCCTCTTTATGACTTTACTGCCGTCGATAACATTCGCCATACCGTATGGAGAGTGGAAGGAAAAGCAACGGATTGGGTTGACGCTTTTAAGCAGGTTCCGCTGGCATATGTGGCTGATGGACATCATCGCGCAGCCGCCGCATTCCGTACCGGGAAGCAACGCCGTGAAGCCAATTCGAACCATACTGGAAACGAAGAATACAATTGGTTTCTGGCTGTCCTATTCCCTGAAACCCAATTGCGCATCCTGCCTTATAATCGATGCGTTGTCGATTTGAATGGGCAGACAGCTCAGGCCTTTCTGGCAAAAGTGAAGGAAATATTTAAGACAGAGGAGTCGGAATCTCCTAATCCATCGGGGCCGCGTGAGGTGCGCATGTACTTAGCCGGAAAATGGTACAGGCTTTCATGGGATGAATTTCAATCAGATCCCGTAGGGCGTCTTGATGTTAGCGTATTGCAAGACCGCTTGCTGGCACCTGTGCTGGGTATTGATGATCCGCGCACAAACACGCGCATTTCCTTCGTCGGCGGGATTCGGGGAACTGGGGAGTTGATTAAACGCGTGGATAGTGGACGCGATGCCGTCGCATTCTCTATGTATCCAGTCACGGTTGCCCAGATGATGGACATCGCTGACGCTGGCCAAATCATGCCTCCGAAGAGTACATGGTTTGAGCCTAAGCTTCGTTCGGGACTCCTTGTTCACACGCTTGATTAATATGAAGGTGTCGCACATTATTTGGGATTGGAATGGAACGTTGCTCGATGATACGCAGGCATGTGTTAATTCCATTAATGTGCTTCTTGCCAAGCGTGGCGTACCGATAATCGATGTCACGCACTATCGCAACATCTTCGGCTTCCCTGTCATTGATTTTTATCGACGGCTAAATTTTCCGTTAGCATCTGAGGATTGGAACTTAGTCGCACGTGAATTCCATGATGTTTTTCTCGCGGACACGACTTTCAAACTTCAGTCAGCCACCGTCGAAACCTTGCAACGGATCCAGGCAAAAGAGATTCAACAATCTGTTTTGTCTGCCTCTGAACAATCGATTCTCGATGGCATGTTGCAGACGTATGGCATTCGTGACTTCTTTACACACGTTTGCGGAGTCAATAACCTCTATGGCGACTCCAAAATTGAAATTGGCCATAAGCTTCTCACTCAGTTGACAATTTCCCCTAAAAACGTGGTCATCGTCGGGGATACGCTGCATGACGTCGAGGTTGCGCAGGCATTAGGCGTATCGTGTGTCTTGATAGCGCAAGGCCATCAATCCCGTGGACGTCTTGAGCAGGCAGGGGTACCGGTCTTTGAGGACCTTGCTGCGTTCTGCCGTGCGTTGTAGGGGAGTGGACGCGCTAACGTTAAACGCACGCCTGTGCCAAGGTCCTGACTTCTTCCAGGATGCCGCTCTCCTGAATCGGGTTCTCCTCTGCGTTGCAGTGACGCACCCATTGCACATCAGCGACGCCTAGCCAGTTTAGCATCTCCTTGTAGCGCTCCGGCAAATCCTTGAAGCTGTCTGCATCTGCTCCTTGCGAGAACAATAATATTGCCTTCTTGCCTTCAGGAATACGTGGCGTGAAGGATGAATCAACGAGACCGTGCCACCGTTCAATAAAGCGGCGCAGGCATACGGGGATATCAAGCCACCAGACAGGGGCGGCCATGACAAGCACATCCGTGTCCTTGAACGCATTCAGAACGTCACCGACTCCGTCCTTAAACACGCACCAATTGGATGATGTCCGGCACGCCATGCAGGCACAGCATCCGATGCCTCCAACGCGATTCATGTTGAAACGCGTGACAGTTGCACCAGAAGTTTTTGCCGTCTTCTCGAAGACGTCAGCCATGGTATTTGTATTTCCGTTGGCGATTGGGCTGGAGGTCAGGATCAACACGTTTTTCATGGCTTAATATCCTTTTGAGCTTCGATAAATGTCCGTATGGGCTTCCCATTGATTTCAATGTCCTCGATCACAACCATTCCGTTCCAGACTCGCACACGCGCGGCAGCTTTGTTTGCCTCTCCTTGGGCTCGACGGTTTACATGTCTATAGGTATCTTCTGCTCGCGGGGCCAATTTCTCTGGCATGTAGTAACGGCTAAAGGGCAATTCCAAATGGATCGTCCACTTGCCTGTGGCTTCGCGGTTGTATTTGTTGGAAGGTTTGGGTTTTTCAATATACTCTTCTTGCGACCATTGAACACGCGACCGAATAAATGTTCCAGAAGTGGGCTTCACATGCGATACAGCTGAGACAATTGAGAAACCATTAGTGTCAGTTGCAAGAGAAAGATAACACCAGTTATTCCGGTTAAATTTCTTATCTGAGACGATTCCACGATTGAACACTTTAT
>JBAXCC010000116.1:0-11082 GCA_037141675.1 bacterium
TGGGCTAACGAGGGATTGCCACATCCCAGAGTCAAGGGCGATTGGACTGTCGAAGTAGCCCGGACCTGGCTTGCGGATTGGCAGCGGCAATTTGCCGATCAGAGCCAGATGCTGATTACCGCCACCAATAATGCGGAACTCTATACGCTTGCAGACTTTGCTGCGAAGCTGGATATCAAACGCATCTACATGCATACCGACACCTGGCGCGGCGAATACTGGCCCGTTAAATATAGTTTTCTTCATCTCAACCCGGCCACCTTCCCCAAGGGAGAAGAAGATTTTCAAAAGTTTGCAAGCTATGCGCGAAGCAAGGGCATCGGCCTGACAATTCACACCGTGAGTTGCGCCATCGCCAATGAAGACCCTGACTACGTGGTCGGCAAGATTGATCCGCGTCTCGCGAAGTGGATTGATGGAACATTGATCCAGTCTGTCTCAGCAACAGACAAGACGATTCTTTTCAAGCCCGCACCTGGAGGCGAGATGCCCACGAGCATTGACCGTCCGGTCACAGGGCCTGCCAATGTCGATCCCTGGAACAACATCCGCGTGATCCGCGTGGGCGATGAATTTGTTGAAGTAGGCAAGTTCACCGACACTGACAAAGAGGTGTGGACGCTGAATGAGTGCCGTCGCGGCGCGATCAAAAGCGCGGCTGTTTCTCATGAAGCGAACACGCCGATGATAGGCCTGATCCGTCCCTACGGTCAGTGCTTCACCGCGGACAACGACAGCACCCTCGTGGAAGAGCTTGGCCGCCGCATCGCGGAGTTCAATAACCGGAACAACATCATCCATTGCGAACAAGACGCTGGTGAGATCCACACGGTCAACCATCAATGGGGCTACGCCAAATTCACAGAGTCTGTCTACACCAATCTGGACCATGCCGTCACCAGTAACAACTCCGGCGGCTCCCACATGCCCTGCCAGTTCGAGTACCGGTTCAACAGTTCGAAAAACGCCATCGCTGCAAGACATCAACCGCAAGTGCCGCTGACGGTCGCTCGCAACGGACGTCCCTCCACCGGCCCGTATGAGATGTTTTCCGCTGTGGCCAAGCCCATTGCCTCGGGTGTGCGCAGTATTGGCATCTACAAACCTGAACCGATGTTCGGCGTATCAACAGCCATTTTACAAAACCACGGCTTGTCCGCAACTGCCGCTGAGACGGTCCTCGCCTGGAAAAAGGTGGCACCGCTTCTCACCGAGCAACAGCGCAAAACCATTCTTGGCTCAAGCGACGAAGTCATTTATCGCGCGGAAAAAACAAAGTCTGGCTATACGGTTGTTCCGCTTCGCATGCTGTACCGCCCCGGCGTAGACATCGGCTGGAAAACAGGCTCCGAGTACGGCCCTATCGTGCCCAGACAATATTTCAAGACCGGCGATAGGTTTGCCGTTGAAAATCCATACTGTGAACAAGAGCCTGAAATACTCATCCGTGTTATGAATGGATTTAACGGACAGACCCTGGTCAGCGGCAAAACAACCGAGACCGCTTCCGCCGACAAAGCGATTGTCGAGGCTTACAATGTCGGTGCAGGACTGAAGCCTGTTGCGGCAACGCCAACCCAAGACGGGACCACATTGAAGACGCTGCTGCAACCGAAGGCTGACAAGATTCGCAATGTCGGCGACCATCAATTCGCTGCTGACGGCGAGGCGCTGAAGATCCGTTTTGAGAACAAGCGTAATGAAGCGATCCGGAACGAAGAGAAGCTTCCTTACTTTGATTGTTCCTCCAACATGGAAAAGGCGCGCGGCATCGCGCTCACGGTCACAGGCGATGGCAGTGGAGCAGTCCTGGTGCTGCAAGCGCATTCGCATGGCGCGCGAGACTACATCGTGGTGCTCGATTTCAAGGGGCCGCGCGAGTTCGTCATTCCCTGTGGCGAGGTATCATGGAGCGATGCCCGCTGGGGCTGGCGCTTCGAGACCAAGGGATCAAAATACGGTAACCTTCATCGCATGTCCATCGGACTGGGCAAAGTGCCAGCCAAAACCACGGTCGACATCTCCGTCGCAAAACTCCGCGTGCTGCCGGAAATTCCGACCGCACTGATCAATCCTGTCATCGCCCTTGGCGCAGGCACGATGCAGATCGCCGGCACCATTCCCAGCGAATCCTACATCTGGTACACCGGTGGCGCCACCCTCGGCGTCTATGATTTGAACTGGAAGAAGATCGCTGATCTGCCGGTTGTCAAAAAGAACTTCACAGCCCCTAAAGGAAAATTGGACATCCGCGTTGAAAGCAAAGGCTCTGAACCCGCCCCTTGGCTCGAATGCCAATTCTTTGTCAAAGATGCGCCGATGGAGATTGCGTTATGAACAAATCACCCACAACGATCATGGCGACCCTGCTGACAGCCGCTGTGACGCTGTTGCTCTGTCAGAGAGATGTTCGAGCAGCAGGAATCCATGCTGAGAACTATGATGATGCGTTGACCCGTGCAAAGAAGACGGGGCAGGACATCGTTGTCTTGCAACGTGGAAGCGACTGGAATAAGCTTGGCGAAATGCTCTACAACGACATCTGGCTGAAGGACGAATTTGCACGCCAGCTTGGCACTGGATTTATTCTCGTGGCAGTAGACCGGCCAGATCCAGCCATGGACTCTTCCCCGTCTCGACTCGCGAGTCTGGTAGATGCAAAGACGTTGCTGCCAGCCAATGAGGTGATTGCCGTGGAGTCGGAAGCGAAGATCCCCTTCTCTCCCCGTCCTGACGGCGCATTCCTGGGAAAGATGAAGCCGAATCCTGACAAGGATACGCTAACACTCAAGCTTACGAGCAAGCGCGGCGGACGTCTTTTGCGTTTGGATTTTCCTGCCGATCCCAGTCTGCCTACGACAGGTCCAGGACGTGCCTCTAACGGCAACTTCTGCATCTCCGAGATCGTTGTTCGAAACGCCAGCAAGCAACTCACTGTTAACACCGCCTGGTCCAACTCCGGCAGGCCTGAGCAGGGCGCCTGGCGGGCTATTGACGGAATAGCCGACAAGACGGACAACTTCTGGAATGCGCTGGCCAACAACAGTCATCGCACGATTCTTTTTCTGCTTTTAAAAGAGGCGCTCCAGCCAGGAGAGACGATTTCGATCCAGCTCTTCTGCCTCAGCGGCAGCAAACAGCATATACCGGGCTGTGTGCGGGCGGCATCGCTGAATGATACCTCGACGGAAGCTGCTGTGCGGTCTGGCGCAGAGGCGGAACAGGTGGGCGCGCTGAACGCAAAATTCTCCTGGTGGGACACGTCGATCTGTCCGCGCATCGCCCTGCTAGACAACCAGGGCCGCGGCGTTGCCTGCGAGAACAAGCCGCGACTTGGACTGACTCCCGCCACGATGGCCGCGCGTGTGAAAGAGTTGCGGAGTGTCCGGGAGAAACGCGATGCCTTGTGGGCGCGTGCGGAAAAAACCAGTGGCCCGGAGAAGGCCGAACTGTTGCGGCAGGGCCTGGATGTGATGGGTTTCGCGAACTGGGTCGGCAATGATAAATGCTATGCGCCCATTCATGACAAGATCCGTGAAGCGGATCCCAAGGACGAGAGTGGCGCAGTTCGGTGGCTGTCCTTTGGCAAGGATCCGCGCGATGGTTTCACGTGGGCAGAACCGCGTTGGTCCAAGGCCTTGGAAAGCAAAACACCAACGGACGCGGATTTCATTGAAGCTCTGACTCGTATTGACAAAGAGCTGAAAGATCCGCGCAACAAAGCACTCGACCACGAACGCCTCCAGCGCATCATGATTGCCAAGTATCTCGTCTACAGCCGTTGGCCCAAACACGAGGAGCAGCGGTTCGACGTGCAGCGTGAAATTGCGGCGCTTGATCCCAATACCTTCTGGGGTATCGGAGCCATCGGCGACCTCGCCATTCACCACCTGACCGCGACGCCGATGTTATCCTACGGCTGGGGTGTACCCCAGGTGAAGCCGGGTCTCAACGTCTGGAACATGACCGACACGGCATACCGCTTCGACCATGCCGGTCCCTACACGATTCGCTTCATACCGAAAAAGGCCAAGGACGCGCTGAAGATTCGGCGCATAGCCTTACTCAAAGGAACAACGGTTCTCACAGAGGCTGGCCCTGCGACGAATCTCGTGTCAGGCACTATGGCTGCTGAGCTGGCCTTGGACCTGAAGAGCTGGAAAGCCGATTCTCCACTGGTTCTCCGCGTAGAGGCGGAAACCGTAGACGGTGGCACCAACACAATGGGTACTTTTGCCGTCGAACCGCAACTGCTAACGGCACCTGCCCTCGCAAAGAAAGTTGCGGCGACAGATGACATCTCCCGAATGTTGGAGCGCGGAGAGATTCTGGCGCTTCAACAGAAACTCAGCGACACACTCATGGCCGAGGCTGCAAAAAATGGTGCTGGTGTTGGACGTGCCGTCGAGGCCCCAGCCATGCTGTCGTGTCTAGCTCAATATAGCGTCATTCGTTTGTGTGGCGCGGATAAGGTTGCGAGTATCGCGACACGCGATGGCGGAACACTCTTCTTGCAGTCTTTCTTCAAAGACACGACTTGGATGGAGGCGTTCCTTGCATCCAAAAAGACCGCATGGCCGCAAGCGCTGGAGAATCTTTACCTCTTGCGCCGCTACGGCACGGGCTGGGAGAAACCGTTCAATCAACGTCTCGCCACAGCGCTCGCCCTCCAGTGGGGCAAGGGATCGCCTTACCAACTAGTGGACCGCTTCGAGCATATCCAGCGCGCCTTGCGTGAGGGTTTGATGCACAGCAGTTTTGAAACCTTAGATATGCGGGAATTGTGTTGGTCCGTAAACACACACGGCACGGCCAAGGATTATCAGTTCCTCCTCGACGACCGGCAGACCCGGCTACGTGATTATCTGGGCGCACATGGTGGCATCCGCTATGTCAGCTTCAACGTATACGGGGTCTCTGTCCAGACTGGCTGGGACTACCTCGCCCCCTGGGAACATGTGTATGGCGGCCGCTTCCTCATCCACAAGCAGGTCGGTGGCGTCTGCGGCGCGGTCTCCTCGTATGGGGCGGCAACAGCCCAGGCCCACGGCATCCCATCCACCACCATCGGACAACCCGGTCATTGCGCTTATGTCGTCCGAGTCGGGCAGGAGTGGCCTGTGGGGAACAGTGTGACATGGCCAAGCTCAATCACGACTCCGGGATGGGATGGCACGAGCTACGCCACATTGAACCGTTTGTATGAACCTGTGATCCAAGAGCGCGAGCGATTCATGGTTGCCACGCGCTTGAGCTGGTTGGCGCAAGTCCAAGTTGAAAGCAAGAAGGGTGTCTCGGACTGGAGCAAGACGTTTGAACAGGCCATCCTGGTACAACCGACGAACTACGGTACCTGGCTCGAGTACATCAAGTTGCTGGAGACCATCAAAGAACTGCCAGATACGACGTGGCGGGATCTCGGCCTGCGGGCGGCGCGTACATTCTCGGCCTACAACGATGCTGGCTGGGCGCTGACCCGGCGGTGTCTGGATAAGGCGCTACCAACGATGAAGCCTGCTGACAGGATGTCTGTGCTGCTAGCCTGCAACAAGGAGCTGCGGCAGGACAATTGGTATAAGCCCGACAGCTTCCCGTATGACGGTATCCTCAACTGGCAGGCCGAACGCATGGGCGATCCAGCATTGGCTGTTGAGTTGTTCGGGAAGCTGCTCGCTATTCATCACAGCGACAACCCCAACAATAATTTCATCTTCGGCAATGTGATGAGCTGGGGTGCTAAGCGGTTTGCAGGCAATCCGAAAACAGCGCCGGCTTATGCCAAGGCGATGGAAACATTTTTCACCAGCAATGGCAAAGATCTCAATAAGAACCAGATCGCCACTACGTTACAGAGCAGTATCAAGATGTCTAGCCAGGCCGGCGACATCGTGAGCTTCACGCTCTGGGCCGACATGGCGGAAAAGATGCTTCCGCCCCTCAAGCCAGGTGACGTCTATCTCAACGCTAAGCAGGCAGCCGCCTTCCCTAAAATTTTACCATTTCCGGGAGACGTGCTGAGCGCAGACGGCATGTTGCAGACCAGCAGCGCGCATACGGATGACAAGCCCCTAGCCTATCGGCAACTGATGACCGGCGGCTTCGGCGGCTGGTTCGATACAGCTAGCGACAAGAAGCCGTGGGCACAGGTGCAGTTGCTCGGCGAGGGCGAACTGGAAGGCATCATACTCGTGGGCCGTTATGAATACCCGGCGAACCACAAGTCGTACAAAGAGGCTCCGCTGAAAATCTCGGTGTCCCTGGATAATAAGACATGGACAGAAGTCGCCTCCTTTGACAAAGATGAAATCGTTTTTCGAGTGGATCTGCAAAAGCGGGATCTCAAGGCACGCTATGTGCGAGCCGAGCGCGTCCCCGTGGCGGCTGATGCTAAACCGTTCGAGCGATTCAGCCTCCGTGGCTTTTTCGTTTACGGAAAGAAGCTGTATTAAGAGTGGATGTAGAAAGAGGAATAGTGAAACTTGAAACTTGGCACCCCATGTCCCAAGTCCTGAGTCCCAAGTCCTAGGAGATTTATGAATAAAAAACAGACGATGATAATGGTGGCCATGCTGACCGTGGCCGTGACAGCCCAGACCAAGCCGACCTTGGTGGACACCACGATGAAGGCGATGCAGGTCTTGGAATGGAAACAACGCGCACCAGGTGTCTGGAGCGCGACCATCGGTAAGGCCGAGATTAGCCCGATGGACTTTGCCGGATCTCCCAAACTAGATGCCCTCAAGGAATTGGGCAACCCCTCGATGCCAGCCATGATGGCGGGCGTACGGGGTCAAGTTCAGGGCGTCTATGCGAGCGTGCGTCTGCCGATCACCGAGGCTGAGCGCCTCTATGGACTGGGCATGCGCGCCGACGGCGATGTCAACCTGCGCCTGAAAGATTTTTATTTGCGGGTGACCCCGCACTCGCATGCGCCGACGCCTTTTTATATTTCCAGCGAAGGCTATGGCGTGCTCATCAATGCAGCACGCGTGCTCCATATTCAGATGGGCATCGGCAATCGCAAAGACAGTCCGAACCTTCCGAAAGAAATTGACCGCACCACCGACCGGAGCTGGTCATCGCGTCCGCAGTCCGACGCTGTCGAAGCGAGCGTGGCCGGCACAGGAATGGAGATCATGATCTTCTCCGGTAAAACCCCGCTAGAGGTGATGCAGCGCTACAACCTCTTCTGTGGCGGCGGATGCCTTCCGCCCCGCTGGGGCCTCGGCTTCTGGCACCGCATTCTCACGACCGCCACCAGCGACCAAGTCATGCAGGAGGTGGAAGAGTTCGCTAAGCGTGACATTCCGCTTGATGTGATCGGACTGGAACCCGGCTGGCAGAGCGCGGCCTATCCCTGCACCTACGAATGGGACCCGGTCCGTTATCCGGACCCCGCTGGCTTCATGAAGAACATGACCACGAAAGGCGTCTCCATCAATCTCTGGGAGAATCTGTTCGTCTCCAAGAAGGCGCCAATCTATGCGCAACTCGCGCCCTACACAGGATCGCACACCTACTGGCTGGGAGAGGTTCCTGATTACACATTCAAAGCGGCGCGCGACGTCTTTTTGGCTCAGCACCAACGCAGCCAGCTCGCGATCGGCGTGAGCGGATACAAGATCGACGAAGTGGATGAACTCTCTGCCGAGCACATGCTGTTCCCCTCAGGCATCTGCGGCGAACAGATGCGCCAGATCCATGGTCTCATCATGCAGAAGGCCTACATGGAGACCTTCCGCAGTCTCAACCGTCGCACCTGCGGACTGGTGCGCGGCTCGAACGCCGGCGGCAGCCCCTATCCCTTCGCTCTTTATAGCGACACCTACGAACATCGCGGCTTCATCCAGGCGCTGGCCAACAGCAGCCTCGCAGGCGTGTTGTGGTGCTCCGAGGTACGCGACGGCAGGAATGATGAAGACTGGGTGCGACGTTTCCAGACAGGACTCTTCTCGCCGATCATGCAGCTCAATGCCTGGTCTTCGGGAATGAAACCCTGGAGCAAGCCCGGCGCAACAGACCAGGTTCGCGAACTCCTGAAGATGCGTGTGCGGCTGCTCCCTTACCTCTACACCACCATGGCAGACTACCAGCGCTACGGCACACCGCCGATCCGCCACATGCTCCTCGAAGAGGGCTCTGTCGAGGTCTCTGATCAATACATGTTCGGTCTGAACATTTTGGTGGCCCCGATGATTGCGGGTGAAAAATCACGCAAGGTTGTATTGCCCAAAGGAAAGTGGTTTGAGTTTCACACCGGCAAACTCGCGGGCGAAGACGGTACGATTACAGTCTCCGCGACGCTCGACCAGATTCCGCTCTTTGTGAGAGATGGCGGCATCATCCCCCTGATGGCCGCTACTAACAACATTCGCCTCGCCACAGGCCCGACACCTTTGGAAGTGCGGCACTACGGCACCAAGGACGGCACCTACCAGCTCTACGATGACGACGGCGAAACCTTTGATTACGAGAAGGGCGTTTCATCACGTCAGGAACTACGCGCGGTCCGCGACAACGGCAAGTTCAAGGGCGAGGTTCTCGCATCTAAAGGCCCCTGGAAATCACGCTTCACAACCTTCACCTGGCGCTTCATGTCCGAGTGAGTGCGAGCAAGACATCTTGGAGTCGGGGTTCACTATCGCAGGTCTTCTGCTTTATTGTTCCCTTTCTGGCTTACTCGCACATTTTTACATAAAAACAAACATAGCACTTGTTCCTCTTGACTTATTTTAGTAACTTGGCAGTCCAAAAAGCAGATGATGGGGAACTTAAAAGTGAAACAGAGCTGTTTGTATTCTCAAAAGGAGGGCGTACACATATGGACAAGAAAGGTACTTGGTTGACCTACAGACCTGACATAAAGATTTTGGACTGCACAATCCGCGACGGTGGCTTGATGACCAACAGCCATTTCGCCGATGACTTCGTTAAAAGCGTTTATCGGGCCTGCGTAGATGCTGGTGTCGATTATATGGAGCTTGGCTACAAAAGCTCGAAAAATATTTTTGCACGCCCTGAGTATGGGACTTGGAAGTTCTGCGATGAAGATGATATCAAGCGTATCGTGGGAGATAACCAAACGTCACTCAAACTTTCTGTCATGGCGGATACTGAGCGCTGTGACTATCACACCGATATTCTTCCTAAAAAGGATAGCGTAGTTGATCTGGTGCGCGTGGCCACCTATATCCACCAGATTCCTTTGGCACTGGATATGATCAAGGCTATTCATGACAAGGGCTATGAGACTTCCGTTAACCTGATGGCCATCTCCGTGGTCAATGATGGCGAGCTCAATGAGGCCCTTGAGATTCTGTGTAAAAGCGAAGTGCAGACGATTTATCTGGTGGACAGCTATGGCTCCCTTTATGGTGAAGAAGTTCAGGCGCTGACCCGTAAATATCGCGGCTTTGCAGAGGCTGGCGGCAAGCAGGTCGGCATGCATGCGCATAATAACCAGCAACTGGCTTATGCCAATACCATTGAGGCTTTGATCTTGGGTGCCAGTTATCTTGACTGCACCATTGGCGGCCTTGGCCGAGGCGCCGGCAACTGCCCTACCGAGCTGCTGCTGGGCTTCCTGAAGAATCCCCGATATCATGTGCGTCCTGTTCTGAAATGTCTTCAAGAACAGGTGGTTCCGCTGCGCCAGAAGGTGCCATGGGGCTATGATATCCCGTATATGCTGACAGGCCAGCTGAATCACCACCCGCGCGCAGCCATGGAGTTTCTTGACGGTGATACGCCGACTGACTACCTCCGTTTCTATGATCACATTATGGAATAGGCGGATTAGCGCGTAAACTAAAAAAAGGTGACCCGGTTTTCCGGAGCACCTTTTTTGTTTTCATGTCGTTATCATCGGTGATCCCTGTGGCGTCTGAGGGGAGAGTTGAACATTTTTTCCTCCTTGACAAAAATGTCAGTTTTTGCTACAAATTTGTCTTTCTTTGGCTGCTTCAGGCCCATTCCAGCGGGCATGTGTCAGTATCGATTGAAATTCAAGTCTGTTTTAAAAGCGTTTGGATACCCGACGGAGAGGACTTATTATTATGCATACATGGAAGAGAATCTGGCCAGTATTATTTATTGTTCTAACCGTCTTCGGACTGGCGGGGCCGGCACAGGCTGCAGAGGTCAGTGCGCCCAATGAGCTGGCACAATCATCCAATACCCTTTTCATCCTAATCGGCGCGATCATGATCCTGGCCATGCACGGCGGCTTCGCCTTTTTGGAAGTCGGTTCGGTCCGCCGCAAGAATCAGGTGAATGCTCTGAATAAAATTATCTGCGAATGGGGCTTCTCAACTCTGATCTATTTTTTTATTGGCTATCCGATTGCACGCGGCATCTCCTTCCTTGTCCCGGTTCAGAGCATGGCGGCCAGTCACGGATTTGAGTATGTGAAGTTCTTCCTGCTGCTCGGCTTCGCGGCTTGCATACCGGCGATTATCTCCGGCGGCGTGGCCGAGCGGTCGAAGTTCTGGACCAACTCCGTGGCGGGCGCAATCTTTGTCGGCTTAGTTTATCCGCTGATCGAAGGATCGCTCTGGGGACGCTTCTCAGGCATGCTCGCAAGCCCGACTGGTTGGCTAGCTGCGACCTTTGGCGCTCCCTTCCATGATTTTGCCGGCTCTGTGGTCGTTCATGCGACGGGCGGATGGCTGGCGCTGCCCGCGATTATCCTTCTCGGCGCGCGTCTCAAACGCTACGACACCACATTGATCAAAGTCAGCTCCATCCCCTTCCTGGCACTGGGAAGCTGGATCTTGATTGTCGGCTGGTTCGGATTTAATGTCATGAGCGCGGGGTCGCTGGAAGCGGTCTCCGGTCTGGTGGCCATTAATTCGCTCATGGCCATGGTCGGCGGCACAATGGCCGCCCTGATGATTTCGAAGAACGACGCTGGATTTGTGCATAACGGCGCGTTGGCTGGCCTGGTGGCGGTTTGCGCGGGCTCCGATCTCTTTCATCCTGTGAGTGCGGCGGTGGTCGGCGCGATTGCCGGCGGTATTTTTGTCACCCTCTTTGAAGCGGAAACCAGCAAGTGGAGAGTGGATGACGTGCTCGGCGTCTGGC
>JBAXCC010000117.1:0-11014 GCA_037141675.1 bacterium
GGCATCCAGCTCCAGCGCAAGTTCTTCACCGACCGCCGGGAGTGGCGTCACGGACTATATCCGCGGGCGCTGGTCTTTGCGGATTACGCGCATTTCCGGGCCGGACAGGCCACCCTGACCACCTTTCCCATCCTGAACCGGGACCTCACCCAGGTGGCCAGACGCGAACTTTTTCCCGATGGCGAGACCTATGTCTGGCGGCATAATTTCGAGTTGAGCGAGGCTTCAGGCACGGCATGGACCAGTCCGCGCCTGCGTTTTCGCGTGGGTGATGGCGAGGCCGACAGTGCCCGGGCTTTTCGTGACGATACCGGCCTGGGCCTGGTGCCCTCGCTGCACCAGAAATTGGGAGCGCGTTACGACCGGGTGGTGTCCTCCCTGTCCACCAAGGCGGGTGCCGATTGGATGGTGAGCGGTTTCCGCCTGACCCTGGCGGATCAGGCCGGGTATTCCAAAATATGGCAGGGGTTACCCGGCCCGGCCCTGCTGTTCATTACGGGCTGGTCGCGTGGGGGCTTTGACGAGAGCAATCCCGACATCTTTCCCGTGGATCCACGGCTGGGCACCGATGACCAGTGGAAACAAGTCTTCCAGTTGGCCAACGCCGCAGGTCACCTAAACATGCCCTATCTGAACCACACCTTCTGGGATACCAAATCCGAAACCGTGAAATCCATGGATCCCAAGGAGTTCGCCTCGTATCGTGCAGACGGTACGCCCGTGCTCGAGAAATATGGGGATAAGAAGAAACCACATGTCGGCTATGCGACATGCCCCAATGCGCCTGCGACCAAGGCGCGCATTGCCCGCGTGTTCGAAGAACTGTCCCAGAAAATGCCCGTGGACTTGGTCTGGGAGGATCAGATCGGCTCGCGTTGCAGTGCGGATTACAACTCCCATTCGCCCAATCCGATGTGGCATGCCCAAGGCTGGCTGGAGCATACGCGCACCTATGCCAAATTGGGCCTGATGACCGAGTTCGGCTATGACCGCATGGTGGAAACTCATGTAGGGTTCCAGGGCAACTACATCCAGGCCGAGCACGCGAAATGGGGGGATTTCGGCCCCAAATACTGGGGTGAAGACACCTGGCGCATCTGGCCCGTGGTGCCCATGATGGCGCGCGACAAGGTGATGTTCTACAATGCGCCGGATACTCCTTGTGTCTCCAAACAGGTGCTCACCTGGAGCCTCGCCATGGGCCAGATGCTCAGTTGGGCCCTGACGGGGAACCAATTCCGCACGCCCTGGCATTTCACAGCCGATGCGTTCCAGCGCCATGTCGTGGCCCGCTACGCAGATCAGCCTCTGCAGGATTTTGCCGTGCTGCCTGACCACATCACCCGTAGTAACTTCGGCGACTATACGGTCTGGGCCAATGAATCCACGACCCAGGACTGGCAGACGCCAGACGGACCCCGGCTGCCCCCGGGCGGCTGCTGGGTCACGGAGCGCCAGGGCCGGCTGTCCGCTGGTATCTTCACAGCCTTCAATGGCCAGCCTCTGACGGCCGGGGATCATTATCTGATTGTGGAGACCCGGGATAAAGGCATCACGGTGCGTCATCTCCAAGGCCCGGACACCCCGTTGATCCTCAAGACCGCCAAACCAGTCCGGTCGGTGACTGCCCAGTTGGATCAGGGAAAATCCGAGGTGCCCTTCCGCATGGAAAACGGCCAAGTGTATCTGGACATCAACAGCAAGCTACAAGGGCAGGACGTCCGATCCTACGAATTGTCCTTCGGAGAATAGCACAGGTCTCATAGCGACAAAGCACCCAATGGAAATGAAAAAACCGCCAAATGAATAAGATGCCCATCTTCGCCCTCACCGCCCTGCTGCAGGCTCAGTTGATAAGGTGTTGTTCAACAGTCAAAACAAGGAGAAAAATGATTATGGTTCTTACTTATAACGGAATGCCTGTTTCAGGGTGGGTCGGCTACGGTCAAGGGATGACGAGGACTTGGTTGCTTGGCCTCCTGATTTTTTTATCAAATGCCGCGTTCGCCCGGGCTGACTCAACCTTTATCCAGGGTTGCACAGGATTTCCCTGCGCCAATTTTTCCGTGGGCGCTGAGGTGACGCCGGGCGGCGACCTGTTCCCGCGCATTTTGTTCAATCCGCCGGTATTGGGGAAGTGGCTGGAGGAATGGGGCGGCGGACAGTTGGCCGTGGAAGTGGCTGGAACGCGCTGGACGGCCAAGGATCTGCACGACAAACAGGTGTTGAGAGCCTGGCCACAGGCCACGGTGCAATGGGCTGACAAGAGCCTGCCCGTGCGCCTGCGCTGGGACGCCTGGGCGCCGGTGGTGGCCAAGGACGTGGCCAGTACCGCCTTGCCCGTGCTGGTGACGCGTATACGAGTGGACGGGCCTGCCGGGACCCTGGTCACCTTGAGCTACACGGCCAAGCGGCAACGGGCTTTTGCGGTCGACTCCGTTTCTTCCAGCGGCGATGCGGGCGCGCACTTGGATGCGTTCCCGGATTGGGGCCTGGGCTGGGATCAGCTCAAAACCGGCGATGAGCCAGGCTTCGCGCGCCAGGACGACCACACCGTGCAGGGCCGCCTGCGTCTGACTCTGCCCGCTTCGGGCAGCCGCACCGTGTATATGTATCAGCTTTTCTGGCATCCGGCCTGCCGCGCGGCTGCGGATTACGCGGATCTGCCTGCCCTCTTCACGGGCCTGCGTGAGCGACAGACCTCCCTTGAAAAAAGCACGGCCACTTTCGCCGAGGTCCTTCCAGCCAGCGGCGATGCCAAGGTGGATGAATACCTGCGCTGGTATATGACCGCGGGTGTCATGCTCACCCGAGTGCTGAAGGACAACACCACCTTGACTATGGGGTATGCCGAACTCAACCAACGCGATTCCTTCTGGACCAGTTTCTCGCATGTGTATTTCTGGCCCGAAGCCGAGCGCCGCATGCTGGAGGAGAGCGCGGCCGCGGTGGCGCCCAGCGGCAAGGTGCCCACCTGCATCTATCCCACCATCGAGCGCAATGATGATCTGGACATCAACGAATACTTCCTGCTGCGCATGGTACGCTTTTACCGTGAGCATAAAGACAAGGCGCTGCTAAAAAAATTATGGCCGGACTGCACTCGCGCCATGCAATATCTGGTGAACCGCTGCGTGCCGCCGTCGGCCCTGCCCGAGCAGCAGTCGTTCTGGGCGGATTGGAAGGATGTGAAGGGCGTCATCGGCCGCAAATACGGGCCGCATTTCACTCTGCTCTATCTGGCCTGCCTGCAGGAGATGGCCTATCTAGCGGGTGAGCTGGGACAGGACGATCTGGCCAGGACCTGGGATCAGGCGCGGGCCGCAGCCGATCATCAGATCAACCTGCCCGTGGCCCAAGGCGGGCAATGGAACGGCAAGTATTATGTGAATGTATGGCGGGACGGACGGCAGGACGATGCCCTGCTTGAGGATCAGATGGTGGCCGGGGGGTGGGGCGTGATTCCCAAGGAGCGTTTCGAGAGTATCCGCGCGGAATTGAACACGCGCAGCGAACAGCCCTGGGGTGTACGCGAGACCGTGCCTTACTACGACGCCAAGACCTTTGGTCTCGAGGGCGGCGACTACCACAACGGCTCTGTCTGGCCCTGGCTGAACTGCGCCGATGCGCTGGCGCGCCTCAGGTACGGCCACCGCGACGACGCCCTGCGCATTCTCAAAAAGGTGGGCGAATGGGATCTCGAGCGGCACGGCGATTTCCTGCCGCATGAAAATCTGAGTGGCGAAACCGGCGCCAATATTCGCAAATATGTCCAGGGCTGGAACGCCGCCTACCTGGGAGCCGTCATGGCGTTGAGCCATCAGCACTGATGGCAAGTCATCCGGCTCCTGAAAATCAATCATTCAACTCAAAAGGAAATTGAAATGACTACGTTTAAAACAATAAGCAACCAGAACAAAGAGAATAGAATGACTCGTTTTACCATGTCTTGTCTTGCCTTGGTGTTTGCCTCAATGGTGAGTGCGGCAGATCAACCCAGTGTGTCGCCGGCAAAGTCCGATGCCCTGCAAAAGGAGATGATCAATTTGCATAATGGAGGAGGGCTATCGTGGCAATTAGCGAAGGGTGATAACGGATGGGCGCTTGGAGTTTTGGCCCTGAACGGAAAATCCATTGAGTCGTCTGGCACGAAGGGACTGATGATTCTAAGGAATCAAAAGACTGGAGCGCTACGGTGGCTTGCCGGATGTGATGCAAAGCAGGTTGACACCCGGACTGCGGAGATGACCGGGAAAGTTGATGTTGATGGGGTGACATTCACCTATAGCGTTCATGTGGCCCTGGATGAAAAGCTCGCCGCAGTGCGGTGGACAACCTCGTGGTCGGTTGACAAGGATCTAAATGACTGGGAAGTCTGCTTGGCCTATCATGATGGTTTTGCCAACGACTGGCGCGTTCAGAGTTATCCGTTCGCCGGAAATAGCGAAAAATCAGCCCTTGCTCCGATGCGCTACTGCGGCGTTCCGGGAGTGCTGGTGTATCGGCCCGATCAGTCGTTGGTCGCCCTGTTCGCCATCGACAGCAATTCGGATTACCTGAACCCGACCACTTGGACAGGAACCACCGGTTTCCACTTCGCCAACCGCTCGATCGCGCCGCAATTCCGCATAGGTGGAGGTAAACTGGCCGCCGGGATAAAGTATGAAATGCCGTTACAACTGTTCCTGAGCGATGCCGGCGAATTCGCCCCGGCTATTTCGGAAATCATGCAGGCGTGGATCAAGCTCAACACCTACAAGGTGGACGATTCACTGAAGGTGCGCACGCCGCAGGAGGCATTTGATCTCGCCCTTGAAGGCCGGCGAAACATGGAGAGTTGGAAGCCGGGCGTTGGTTACGAGCATCACAAGGGAACACCGTTTGTTTATGTCGGCAACAATCCGTTCATTGCCTACTACGAGTATCGCCAGTATGAGATCACCGGCGACAAACTGTGGCGGGACCGCGCCTTCGAGCAGATCGACTTTGCCCTCAAAGGGCAGCAGCCGAGTGGCGTGTTCCATACGAGCTGGTATTTCAAGCGGGCGGTTCCGGTGTTCTGCAGTCTGGACTGGAGCCATGACGGCTACAAGGTGGACATCAACGTCTGGATGGCGCGCTACATTTTGCAGACCTGGCAGCGGGTGAAGGAAAAGGAAGGAATTGACCGCCAGGACTGGTATAAGGCCGCCATCGCCTCGCTCGAATGGGTGAAGTCCCAGCAGAATCCGGACGGCGGATTACCACAGTGCGTCGACATCAAAACCGGCAAAAAGTCCTTCTCCGTAGTATGTGGCCGGGCATTGGTAGGATTGCCAATCATTGCAAGGATCACTGGGGATGAACGGTATCTGAAATTAAGCGCTGATATGGAGAAGTTTTTGCGCAAGGACGTTGAAGACCGTTTCTGGTACACCGGAGCGCATCCGGATCTGCCGCCCGGCGATTTTGAGCAGGATAGCGTCTACGCTGTGGTGGAATACTGGCTGGACAAGCACGACCGGACAGGTGACAAGGAGAGCCTGAACCGGGCTGTGGCCAATGCCTATTATGGTTTGCTGTACTGGTGTCCGAAACAGCTCAGTTGGGTTAAGAATCCCACACAAGGCGCTCACAGCGAACAGCAGCACTTCAACCAGTACTCCGTCTATAGCTACGGTAATCGTAAGATTGAATGCCTGGATCGGCTATTCAAAAAAACCGCCAATCCGCTTTTCGAACAGCTTAAGAATCGGGTGATGCAACTCAATTTCTACGTTCAGGTTGCTGACGGCCCGTACAAGGGGGCCATGACCGAGGCAATTTCTGATCCTTGGCTGGAACGCAAGCAGGGATTTGAATGGCGAGGGAATCCCTATACCAGTGAGCTGGTTTCTGATTTGATGCTACAACTCATTGAAATGGGGTATGTCAATCCCAGCGGCAAACTAAGGGGAAGTAAGTAATGCACGCGACAAGAAGAGAGCGATGGCAACAGGCAATCTATAAAAAGGATATGCAAAAACAACACCTGAGAACGGATCTCATATGAAGACTCGAACTTTTTCACTCCATGCCGCCTTGTTGCTGGCATCGCTGGCCGCGCTGCACGCTGCCGAGACATCACTGGCGACGCCGCAAGTGATTGTGACGATCAATACGGACACGCCGTCTGTAGTCTACAACCGGATGATCTTCGGCGGATTTATTGAGCATTTTAGCAAACAGATTTACGGCGGCATTTTTGAACCCGGTTCACCTCTGGCAGATGAGAAGGGATTCCGCCTCGATGTCATCAAGGCACTCAAGGAATTTAAAGTGCCTGTCATACGCTGGCCGGGGGGATGTTTCGTGGACAGTTATCACTGGATGAAAGGCGTAGGGAAAGACCGTCAACCTTATGTCGATGTTCGCTGGGGAGTGATTGAGCCCAACACCTTCGGAACGGACGAGTTCGTGGAACTCTGCAGACGACTGGGAGCAGAACCCTATATCTGCCATAACGGATTGGCAGACGTTCAGGAGATGGCCAATTGGGTCGAGTATTGCAACGCGACCAAGGGCACATTTGCCGATATGCGCAAGGCAAACGGCCGTCCCGAGCCGTATAACGTCAAGTTCTGGAGTGTAGGCAACGAAAGGAGCGGAAAGGCGTATATCGACAGAGTACGTGATGGAGCCCGAGCGATGCGAAAAATCGATCCCACTATTCTGGTGACATGCTCTGGATCTCACGGGCCGAACGCTTACGTCGATCCATACCTTTATGAGACAGCCGGAAAAGACCTTAATCTCATGTCAATTCATGAATACTGGATTGCCAACTACCAGGCATACCAAGCGACGGACTATCTCGGATGCATGATGCTTTCCGAAAAGCCGGATGCTCATTTCACCGCCATTGTCAAATCTATCGCCGGAGCGGGAATGCAGGGAAAGATCAAAATCGCCTTTGACGAATGGAACCTGCGCTCATGGCACCATCCAGGATTTCCGCGAAACGACAAAATTGATTACAATAACCCCAATATCGTCGCCATGATCAAGGCCCGCGACAAGAGTCTGGACCCAGCGCATTACACAATGGCCGATGCACTGTTCTGCGCATCCTTCTTAAACACCTGCCTTCGTAACGCGGATGCCGTCGCCATGGCTAACATCGCGCCCCTTGTGAACGATACAGGCCCTCTCTATGTGCATCCGAAGGGCATTGTGAAACGCACCCATTTTCACACGATGGCAATGTATGCCAACGAACTGGAGCCCCGCGTCGGCAAGCTGGACATCCAGGCCGACAAACTCAGTCAAGGAACGAAATCTGTTTCCGTGGCCGATGCCATTGCCACCGTGGACGAGTCGGGCATGAATTGGGCGATTGCATTGGTGAACCGCCATCCCGACACGGAAGTGGTCTGCACCGTCAAAATGAAAGAACGTTTGCTGGATGGCGAATACGTAGCAACCGTCCTGACCGGCGCTTCGCCTGATTCTTTCAATGACATAGAGCATCCCGATCGCGTCATCCCGCGAAAAACGATACTCGCTTTCACCAAGGGAGTCGTTCGTCTGCCACCCCATTCCCTGACCATTATCAAGGTGCCGCTGAAGTAAAATTAAGTAAGTATTAATTAGACATGAAACCATTAAAAATTATGTCATTTATTGTCTTTAGCTTGCTTAGCTGTTGCGCTGTGGCCGGCGATTTGCCTGATTTTAAAAGTACTGACTTCAAAAAAACATTCAGTATGCCACCCAACGAATTCCGCATCATGCAATACGGCAATCTTGAAGAAAAGCAAGCCACACAATACAAGGAGTATGGTATCGGCAACATGCATGGTGGTAGCCTCTATAACCTATTGCCGTCTGGTAAACAGCCCAATCCGACAGAAATTCAGAAGCGTGTGGATTATGCGCGACAGCAAGGTTTTGGCATCGTATTGGCTGATGATTACGGTTATCCCAGCGGTTCGGCCGGTGGGAAAGTAGTGCAGGAAAATCCGGCGTGGGAAATGCGCTCATTACTCTGTATCACCCAGGATGGAGAAGGGGTTCAGCCGGTAAAATTTGAACTCCCTTCAGGATCAGAGCGAATAGTTACGGCTGTTTTTTATCCTTTGGTGAATGGAGAAGCTGATTTTGCTCATGGTCAGGTTTGTTCTGTGCAGGATCGTTCGCTAGAAGCAAGCGGTATTGCCGGTGCATGGCGTTTGTGCATTTTTTCTTTGCAGATTCACGATCGAGACACACAAGGACAGTCTACCGTGAAGCAGTTTGGACATACAGGTCATTATCCAGATAAGCTTAATACTGCTGCCATGCAGCGTACCCTAGAGCTTATGCACGGAGAATTTGCGCAGGCATTGCCCAAACTCAAAGAGCAAGTGGAAGGATTTTACTTCAACGAACCCAGCTTGCTGCAGTTGCATTGGAACCAGGAAATACCAGCACCTTATGCTTACCTGCCCTGGACTCCAACGCTGCCGGAGAAATTCAAACTCATGCACGGTTACGACTTGAAGCCACGCCTTGGCGCTCTTTTTACAGGGAATGATCAGGCTTCAAAACGAGTGCGCATGCATTATGAGCAAACTGTCGCGGAAATGTTGCGCATCAGTTATACATCACAAATAAGGAAATGGTGCGAAGCACAGGGCGTGTTCAGTGAAGGTCACCCGTTGCTAGAAGAATATCTTCCGATGCATGTGGCCAACTATGGCGACATGATGTTGTTCATGTCCGAAGTGAATATGCCCGCATTTGATATTCCACTGCCGGAGCCGAATAAGATGACGAGACTCAATTACCATTTTGCCCGGATAATGACTTCGGTAAACTCATGGAAGCAGGGTGCAGGAGTGAAGTGTTTGCTTGATCCTATCATTGAGTACGGTAGGTCAAGACTGTCTCCCTCCATTCCTGTCCTCCGGAATGTGGTGAATATCGAATACCGGCACGGCGTAACACATTTTTCCACCTACGTTCCCCTGGAAAAGAGAGGTGATGCCGCAGCGGGTTATTTAGCTGCAGACTACCGAACCTTTAATGAATATATTGGACGCATTGGCTTGCTTCTGCGTGGCGCTGTGCCTGAAACCTCGGTAGGAATTTATTACCCAATTCATAATTTTCAGGCAGATTATACCCCGAGTAACCTGTTCTGGACTAAATCACAAGCCCGTTTCTCTGCCCAGCAAAAGGCCTGGGATGATTTGCAGACAAGCCTGATGGATAAAGGAATCGACTACCTGCTTGTTCACCCTCAAGCGTTGACGGATGGAACGTTGAAAGGTGATCTTCTGAAAATTGGCCGTGGATCTTTTCATTACCTTGTGATGCCTCCCCTTGAATTCGTTCCGCCGGCTGCACTTAAAAAACTCAAGGATTTTGAGGCTGTGGGTGGGGTCGTACTATGGGTAAATCGTAAACCTACGGCAGGAATGTATCCCCAGGAAGATGCAGAGGTGAAAATACTTTTGGCTAATGCAAAGGTAGTTACTATGGATGAATTGGCGACGCTGATTAAGCAACCCTATGATCCTGATTTTACCCTCAATATTTCACTTCAGCCCGGCAAACTGGAAATTGCCCGCTTCCGGCAAAAAGGTACACCGGTCTATTACCTGGTAAACCGCACGGGTAATCCACTGCCGGTAAGCATCAGTTCCCCGTCCAACCGAAAGCTGACACTTTATGATCCAACCAATGGCAGTATAAAGACGCTATCCATGAACAAGGACACCCATTTAATTATTGAGGCATATGCCAGTGTATTGCTGACACAATAATGCCAATACCGTACAATTCAACACAAGGGAAACAAAATGAGCGACAAACCAAATGAGAAATATCAGTCCATGACGATCCGCCACAATTTTAAAGCCCGTGCCCTGCGGCGGAGAACCACGAGTTTTTATTCTGTGTTCTGCTCGGGAGCCTTGGCTCTGCTAGCCGGGCTGGGCGGCCTCGGTTACGCGGACGCACAGGAGGTCGGCGCCACTGTGCCATGGGTACGCTACGAAGCAGAAGACTGCCCATTGCTGGGCGGCGCAAAGATCGAAGGCCCGAGTTGGGATCGCAACACCTTCGCCGTCGAAGCCTCGAACCGCAAGTGTGTCCGGCTCACAACCGCAGGCGACGGCATCCGCTTCACGGTGCAAAAAAGTTTCAGTGCCTTGGTGATCCGCGTGTCGCTGCCTGATGCGGAAAAAGGCGGCGGCAGCGAAGACTTCATCCAGATGACTGCCGGGGCAAACACCCACCGCCTGCCGCTCACTTCGAAATATGCCTGGGTGTATGGCGATGAAACCAAGAAGGACCAGTTAAATAGCAACGAGCCGCCGGAACCGGGCTATACGGGCCCGTTCGTCCGCATGCGCTTCGATGAAGCCCGTTTCAGGTTGCCAGCCGTCGTGCCGGCCGGCACGGTGGTGGAAATCACCAAGCCGCGCGACGCCAAGAGTGCCTGGTTGGTGCTCGACCTCGTCGAAGTGGAACTCGTGCCGCCACCCATTCCCCAGCCGGCGGGCTATCTCTCGGTCGCGGAGTTCGGCGCCAAAACGGATGGCAGCGATGCCGGTCCGGCCTGCCTCGCGACTATCGCCGCTGCCCAGGAGAAAAAGACCGGGGTCTATTTCCCGCCCGGCCGCTATCGCTTGGGCAACCCCCTGACCGTTCAAAATCTGAGCGTCCAGGGCGCTGGAATATGGGAGACTGAATTGTCGCTCGAAGGCGCACGCCCGAGGAGCGATGCGTTCATCGGCGCGGGGGGAAAAATCAGCGTGTCGGATCTCAGCATCCTCGGCAGCAGCACCACGCGCAGCGACTCTGCTCGCGGTTTCTCCGGTTGGTACGGTCCCGGCTCCCGGATCGATTCGGTCTGGATCGAGCACACCGTGGTTGGTGCCTGGATTGGCGATTACGTCGGCACGAATGTCACAGACGGCCTGACGTTCAGCCGATGCCGGGTGCGCAACACCTACGCCGACGCCCTGCGCGCCAATGCCAACACGGGTCTGGCGGAGTTTCCCGGCGC
>JBAXCC010000118.1:0-10975 GCA_037141675.1 bacterium
CTTCAAGAAACCTCACACCGACAAAAGCTTTGCCATTGCTGGCGAAGATCCAGCCCCCCTCCTCCACCTTTTTCAACGACTTGCCATCGAAGCCAATGCTGATCGCATCTGTGTGGTAGGAGCCAAGGGTGGTACGTCCCAGAGGTGCGATGCGCTGAATAATGAGTACGTTCTCGTGCTGGACGCTCCAGAAGGAGTGCTGAGGACGTCCACCGCCGCCATGCCCAATTACTGGATACACAGCACAGATCTCATTGGTCGCTGGGTCATCGAAGAGCATGCCGCACGCACGATTCTGCCGGGAGATCCCGGAGTATTTGAGGACCTTGTTGCTGGTCGCAGGATCAACCATCACGAGCGCAGGATTCTGAAGCGTGCTGCCCAGGAGATAATGCGGTGTTCGGTAGGCATAGTTGACCAAGGCCGAGTCTGAGGCCAGCCGATGCTCGCCTTCCGCCCCCGGAGCAAGTTCACCGAGTACGCGATTGCGGATGACAAAAGACTTTGCCGCCGGAAAGGCCTGCTTGCGCAGGAGGATCGCTTCAGGAGGCAATTGGTAGCGGCTGGTCTCAATCACGCGGGAGTGGCTGGACCCTGAGGGTTGGCCGACCGATGCATAAAGCAGATTCTTGTAGGACTCAAAGGCATTGGCGCCGGAGTAGGCCCGGCTTCTGCCTCCGCCGCGACGACCGCGCACGGAAATCTGCTCTTCCTCGATGAAGGCAAGATCGAGCAGCAGTCCGAAACGTTTCCGGATGATTGGATCAGGGGCAAGCTCGTGCAAATTGAACAAGGCAGGCCAGGAGTATTTTTGATAGCCGTTCGAACCGACCTCGGCCCAGAGTCCTGCCTTTGCGCGACTGGCAGGCCATTCGCGAAAGAATGTCGTGTACGCATTGGCATGTTCCGCAACGGTGTGTCCGTCGGCAAGCTTCCTATCACAATAGGCGGGATCGTCCTTCAGCAGCGCCGTGACGAGATAATAGCCTGGGCGCTTGTTGAGATCGTGGTTCTCCGTGCCGAGCAGCAGGAAGAGGTCATCGAGTCCGGCATCTGCAAGCCGGCTCTCCTTGCTGACCCAGAGCCAGAGCGCCTCCTTCATGGCGGCCTCTGTTTCAGGCTTCAGACGGCCCGGGAAGTGCGTGCTCTTCGCGTGGAAGAGGCAGAGTGTCCGCACGTAATCCGTGATGGAAAAAAAGGTCCATGGCGCGTTCCCAGGGTCTTCCGGAGTTGGCGCTGCAGTGCCCCCACTTTTCCGAGTCATGTCGATAAAGTCGTTTGCCTGTTTGAGCAGGCGCGCATTGGCCACATCCACCTTCTCGTTCAGATAAAGGGACGCAAGGGTCCAGAGGTTGTCGCCCCAGATGCCCTGAGGCCAGCAGGTGTCTTTGACGATGGTCTTGCGCAGGGTCTCTTCTCGCAGCTTGAGCGATGACTGGTGGGTCTCCGCGACAAGGGCTTCGACTGGGACGGAGGATTCTGCCCCCTGCATAAACGTGCAGAACATAAGCGTACTAAACAGGCAGGCTGTCAGGGTTGTTATACTTCGTTTCATGTCCACATTTCCAATCGTGAGTGATACAGAACACATCTATAAATCAGCAGCCAGCACACCCATTATTCTTCTTATTTTCGCGTCTTCTTTTTCTCCGCCGGCAAAAGCGGTGCGGTGTATTGCTCGTAAAGGGCGAAGAGAAATTCGATGCGTTGGCGGTCGGAGGTGAAGGGTGCTGAACGATAACATTGGTCCACAGCACGATCAAGTTCGGCATGGGCCTTGACCAGATCGGATGGCATACTCAGCGGATCGTAGAGATCAGCCAGTGTAGATGTCGTATATTTTGCACGCACATTAAGCACCGCCTGAGCGCTCTTCTCAACGACCGCTTTCTTTTTGTCGTCCGAAGAAAGAGCTTTTAAAGACTTCTTATTTTGCTTTGAGGTCGGGGACACAAAAGCGTCATCATCATACTGTGTCATCAGAAAACCGATGTCCGTTTCCCGGACAGCCATTCCGCTGGATTCACTTTCAGGGTATGAACCACTTTCGAGTGTCGGCCATGGAAAATTATTATAGACGAGTCCCGACGAATAGCGATAGCGTGACTCCAAGCGCCCGCACACCTGTCGCATCCATGCCATGTGCATAGCGGATGACAGCACGCCAAAATGATAGAGCGAAGCGTTTGGCAAAGCTGTACAGCTGTCGTGGATGACAATCGTGGGGTCGAAGTACCCAAAAGGGACGTATTTTCGATGCTCTGATGAGTGTCTTGGAATAACGATATATCGGCTTTTTGGCTGGCGGATTTCAGCAAAGAGTGCTGCAAAGTCGGCCTTCTTCCGAGTGGGCTCTTTTTTACTTGCAAGCCGAAACGCCCGAACAGCCTCAACTCGTTGCTTAATCCCCTGAATGTTCAGAATGTCTTTCGGAGCCGCATCTATAAGCCACAGGCACCATCGAGGGATAGAGTGCAGGTACTCTTCAGCACAAAGAAGAGGGCGCAGATATTTTTTTGCAGCTGGATTTTCTAATAAAAAACTGACCCGGTCTTTTTCCTCAACAATCAAATGCCCGCCATCTGTTGGCTTGTTACCATAAATGCATGAAGGTACATTGCAAATCGGGTTAGTGCGCGTAATAACTGCAACATCGGGTCCTTCTAGTAAATAAGGGCTCACGTTTGCGACTTCATAAACAGCTCCCGTCTTTCCGTCGCTTTCGTATTCGTAGATTTTTTTTGTCCTGACATCAAAGTTTGCAAATCCAATAATGACCACATGGACGCGCGCTTTTCCACGCGCTTCACTCTGCCAAGCAAATGTGCGGTGGCCAAAGTGAATCTTAATTCCATATCGCTGAAAAAGTGTGTTCCATAATACGCCAACCTGTTCGCCTTGAGTGATAGAGCTGGTCGAAACAAAGCCAACGACTATAGCGGTGCTCCTAATGTACTCAGCAGCTTTTTTATACCAACCTGTGACATAATCAAGAATTCCAGCACCCAGCGTGTCTTTCCAGAGCAACTCCATGTCTCCAGTTTGCTCTGAGGTCATTAAGTGCTTTCCCACGAAGGGCGGATTGCCGAGCACATAAGAGCAATGGTCGGGCGGCAAAATCATTTTCCAATCGAGCCGCAGGGCGTTACCGAGAACAATGTTGGCCGACTTCATGAGCGGCAGTCGCACAAAGTATTGGCCGAAGGTCTCGGAGAGGCGTAAATTCATCTGATGCTCCATGAGCCACATCGCGACTTCCGCAATACGCGCAGGCCACTCCTGGATCTCGATGCCGGTGAAGGCATCCACGTCCACGCGGGAAAGCACTTGGATGTCGAGCTCTAAATGGGCATTCTTACCGAGGAGTTCCTTAAGAATCTCAATCTCTAATAGGCGCAGTTCGCGATAGGTGATGACCAGGAAGTTGCCGCACCCGCAGGCGGGATCGAAGAAGCGCAGGTTGCCAATCTTCTCATGAAACTGCTTGAGCATGGCCTTGCTACGCCGGGCCTTCTCGAACTCGGTCCGCAGATCATCCATGAAGAGGGCGTTGATGACTTTTAGGATGTCTTGTTCGGAGGTGTAGTGTCCGCCGGTCTGGCGACGTTCCTTGGGCTCCATCACGCCTTGGAAGAGCGAGCCAAAAATCGCGGGCGATATTTTCGACCAGTTGAACTGCGTACACGTAACCAGCGCGTCGCGCATAGCCCGGTTAAAGTTGGCGAACGCCAGACGTTCTTTGAAAAGTTCACCGTTCACATGCGGAAAGGCGGCGAGCATTTCATCTAGGTTCGCTTGCCGCCGATCAGGCGGCAAGTCCAGCACCTCGAAGAGTTGCGCCAGATGCATTCCTAGATCTGAACCATCTTTAGCCGTCCGATCCTCGACGTAGAGTTTAAAAGTGTCTGGCTCAAAGAGCCCGGTGTCATCCGCAAAGAGACAGAAGAGAACACGCACGAGGAAGCGCTCAAGATCATGTCCCTTGTAGCCACCATCTGCCAGCACGTCGTGCAGGTCGCCGAGTATCTCAACAGCCTTGATGTTGATCGGATCTTCCTCGCGCAGGCGGTGCTGCTTGTATCCCGCGATAAAGGCGAACTGTTGAATACGCTTATGCAGTTCGGAAAGAGGGAACTCAATCTTTCGGTAGTGGCGAGACTCAAATAGCGGCAAGTCCAATTGCTCGTCAGGTTCCAAATCATAGAGCGCGATGTTCTCAAAATCCGAGAGAATCACATAACGGGGAAGGTCGGCCAGGCGTTGTTCGCGGGCCAAGTCCTGAATGTAGCTGAAGGCCTGAGACTCGGCCTTGTCCAAACTCTTGCCACGGCTCTTGTGTTCCGCAAGTACCAGCCCGCGCCAAAAGACATCGATGTAGCCATATTGGCCATTGATCTTCTTGACTGGCTCCTCAAAGGTTGCAAACAAACGACGACGGATGCCAAAAACAGCAAAGAACTCATCCCAAAAGGACTTGGCTTCCGCATCCTCGCGGTGCTCCTCCGACCACTCGCGTGAAAAGCGGATGGCATTCTGTCTGATTTCATTCCAACTGATAGGCATAAGTATTTTTAATTATGTTGAAGGCGTGCAAGAAAGTCAACCCCATTCGGCTACAGCAACTTATTACCATGATCTCAGCCACCGCGAGCGGCAAAATATGGATGTCACCCTAAAAGTTTGCCCCTACGCGACTCCTGAACGGCTAACATTTGCTATACGGATGATTGTAGTGCGGGTACAAGGACTTTGAGACATCGGGGCATGACTTTCACTTCAATTTTTTCTGGGGCATCAATCAATTCTCCATCGATTTGAATTTGAGATTTATGGGGTCGGCGGACAACCAGAGATCGAAACTTCTTAAAGACTACATTTGGTATTTCAGGAATCGCCTTTTTGAAAAGCTTGTGCACATTGGCAAGCAAAACGGGAATATCCTGACGCCTTACTACTACAAGTTCGAGCAACCCATCGTTTGGTTCGGCGCTGGGAGCAATAACTGCTCCACCCCCAAATTGAGTCAGATTGGCCACGGTGAGAACCAGCGGATCACTGAACGAAAACGTTTCACCTGAGTCCAATCGGATTTCGGCATGCTGGGGTACATATTCAAAGAACTCATAGACCCCCGCAAAAACATAAGGCATGATTCCTCTAATCGGTGATTTCATAAATGATCTGACAATGGCCGCATCCCATGCCATGCTGCACGTAACAAGGAAGGGCTGTTCATTAACCAACCCTACATCGATTTGCTGGATTCTTGCTTCCGCAAGCGCACGAACTGCGTCGGCTGGTTTCAGCGGGATGCCGAAGTGTCTGGCAAAACCGTTACCACTACCCATAGGAATGACGCCGAGTACAGTGTTAGTGTTGATAAGCTCTGATGCTATAGTATTAACGGTGCCATCCCCCCCAACAACGAGCAAGATGTCGTAGCCTTCTTCCACTGTCCGCCTGGCTTTTATTCGTCCATCTTCCGGGTCACAGCAAAACTGATACGCCAAATTATTTTCCTCAATATCCCAGTACTGATGGAAGGCCTCCTGGACAGCTTTGAATGACCACATGAACCCGGAACGGCGATTGACAAGAATACGCACTTTCCGCTTTGCCAGTGTTGCACCCATTTTCGACATGGATTGGTCTCTCATAGTCAGCTTCAACTATAGCGCAGTTTTCAGTGGATGCAAAGAATCAAAATGGATCTTAGGCCGTTTTCTAAAGACGCATTAATGGTGCAAATATTTGTCGCATCCGTGTAGTTTATGGGGTCACAATGTCACAGGCTTTGCCAAGAAAAGAAAACGTCCTTTCCATGGGAGAATTCAAGCAAAAACTCATGAATTATAATAAGTTACGTCAACTGATTATTCAACCCGTAACGAGTTGGCACTCCTTTTGCTTTTTGCAAAAGTGACCGCAGCTATGTAGCAGGCGGCTTAAAAAGAAAGGATGGGTATTTGGTATGAATACAACTTTCAAAAACACAAACTCTAAAATGATTCGAACGATCTCAGTGTTGAGTCTGATTATCTTTGCGGGGGGCATTTTGTGCGTTGCGGCCTTAAACCACAAGGATAAGAAAGAGAACAGCACGTTAAGTTTGCCATATCAAGAAACGACCGATTCGGTATCGCTTATAGAACGTGCAAATAGACATTTGAATGATGCCGTGAATCAGTTAAATGCTCATAACATTGGCGCGGCCGGATCAGAAATAAAGAAAGCCCAGGAGCTGATCAAGGCAGTACGAGAATCTATATCCCGCACGGCAACGGAGACGAACACCGTAAGGTCTGTCGATGATCTGGATCCGTTTGCGTTTAACCTAGACAGCTGGGATCCATTCAAAGAGATGCGTTCCATGCAGGACCGCATAGATCAAATGTTTGGAAGCGCATTTAATCGCTTTCAGAAAAGTGATGATTTCAGCGCGCTTTCAAGAAGTTATCGATTTGCTCCTGATGTCAATATAGAAGACCAAGGGGAACAGTATCAGGTGACCGTGGATCTGCCGGGGACCGACACTTCTCAAATAGATGTGAAACTCGAGGATCAAATGCTGACGGTCTCTGGCCATGTAAAGTCGGAGTCCAAGGAAACGAATCAAAAAGGAAAAATGCTCAGAGAGGAAAGAAGAGCCGGAAGCTTCCGGAGAAGCATGACGCTTCCAGGTCCGGTACAAATGGATAAAATGACCACAACAAACAAGAATGGCGTTGTGATCATCACAATCCCGAAAGCGAAATAGAGCATTTTTTGAAAATGTGTAGCCGATTTTTTTTCTCACAGAGCCCACAGAGCACACAGAGTAAAACAATCGATTCCGAGTGTTATGATAAATGGATAAACCTACTCAATATCCTGAAAGTCAATCATATGTGAATCAGACCATAATAAGAGGTCTTTATCCTTCATACGTGATATGTATTCCTCTGTGCCCTCTCCTGCCTGTCCGCCGTAGCCTTGGCTTAGGCGGATGTCTCTGTGAGGGACTATACAATGAAATGCTCTAGTCTTCAGTCGAAACTGGGGTCTTTTGCGAGTGCCACTTCTTCAGCGGAATTGTTCTTGCCCTTCTTGCCCTTTTTCTTTCCGCCACCGCCGCCGGCGCTCGCTTTGTCCACGGACATGTTCACCCCGTTTTTCTGAGGCTCTCCGACGGTGCTACGGCCCTTGGCAATGTAGCTGTTCATCAGGGCGGTGAGACGCTTGACGACATCGGGGTTCGCCGCAGCGATGTCTTTTGTTTCGCTCAAATCGTTTTGCAGGTTGTAAAGCTCGCGTGTGCCATCCTTAAAAAAGATAAGTTTCCAAGGCCCCTGACGGATGGCGAGATCGCCTCTGAAGGACTGATGAATGATCGCTTCGCGCACCGGCCCCTTCGCCGTGCCGAGCAAATCGGGCAGGATGCTCACGCTGTCTTCGCCAGCATTGTCAGGAAGCTTCGCACCGACGATCTCCGCGCTGGTGGCCATGAGGTCGTTGAGACAGATGATATCGTCACACACCGAGCCGGCCTTGATCTTGCCGGGCCAGCGCGCAACGAAGGGTTCGCGATGTCCGCCTTCGTAGATGCTGGTCTTCGCCCCGCGCAGCGGCGCATACGAACGGCCTGCTGCGCCGTTGTCGCTGCTGACCATGATGATAGTGTTATCGGCGAGTTTGTTACGTCCGAGCGCATCGAGCACCTGACCGAGCACCCAGTCACCTTGGTTGAGCCAGTCACCATACGGACCATCTTTGCCTTGTAGACCGCTTTTCCCAGCAAACTCCGGTGCTGGCACGATCGGCGTGTGCGGCGGACACAGGGGCAAGTAGAGAAAGAACGGCTTGTCCTTGCGTGCGGGATTGTCGAGGAAGGCGACCACCTTCTTTGCAAGCCGTGGTTGGGTTTCCACCTCTTCAACATTCGCCTCGACCTTGTCCTGTTCGATGACGGTGCCGATGTTCCGCGCGTGGGTATAGCCGTAAAAATAATCAAAGCCAGCGGCATTCGGACTCGTCACAAGGCGTGTGCCGACAGGGATGGTCTTTTCATTGCCCGCTGGTTTGGTGCCCCAGTCCATGCCGAGATGCCACTTGCCGATGCACGCAGTGTCGTAGCCGTTTTGTTTAAGCATCGAGGCAACCGTCAGGCGCGTCTTGGGAATGATGGGCGATGAAAAGGTCGTGAGCACGCCGAACTGCCCGATGCGCGAAGGGTAGCGGCCGGTGAGCACGCCATAGCGGGTTGGCGTGCACACGGCTGCAGCCGAGTGCGCGTCCGTGAAGCGCATGCCCTCTTTCGCGAGCCGGTCCATATTCGGTGTCTTGAACTCCGTACCCTCGCGATAGCACTTCGGCTGTCCATAGCCCATGTCATCGAAAAGCACGAAAATGATATTGGGCTTGGACTTTGCTTCGTCGGCGGCATGCAACGCAACAAGCGGCGTCAACAGCAGGGCGGCACCTAAGGCGAGCACGGGCGTTGAGTGGATGATTCGATGGTTCATTTGTTTTTGCCTTTCTTCTTTTTTGACGTGGTTTGGGCGGTTGGCGGATTCCATTCGGCGGGCTCCGGGCCGGATACGATGAGCGGGGTTTTGTCATCGTTATGATTCATCTCCGATTGCAGCTTCTCCATCATCTCGGCGACCTTGGCCGCATGCTCGGGTTTATCGGCGAGGTTTGTCATCTCGTGCGGGTCGGCCTGCAGGTCGAATAGCTGGTTTTTATTGATGAGCGGATACCGGATCAATTTCCATCGGTCATCGCGAATCGAACGCTGGCAGTTTCGGTAAGCATTAAACATGTAATCGCGCACTTTTGGTTGCGCTCCCTGGATAATCGGCACGAGGCTCTTCGCGTCCAACTTCGCCGGTACGGGAACACCGGACAGCTCGCACATAGTCGGATACACGTCGTACAAGTACGCGAACGCATGGGTCTCGCCCTTCGGTATTCCCGGCCCGGCAAAGAGCAACGGCACATGCATCCCGCCAAACTCGTACACGTTCTGTTTTCCGAGCAATCCGTGCTCGCCGAGCGACAAGCCATTGTCACCGGCCACCACGAAAACGGTGTTGTCGAACTGCCCAGCCTTTTTCAGGGCCTCAATGACCCGCCCACACTGCTCGTCCCAATACGCCGTCGAAGCGTAGTAGCGCGCCAGCTTGCCGGTCACGTTTTCCCGCGTGCGCGGCCACGGCAGCGTCTTCTCGTCGCGCACCGTCATCTCGCCGTTGTCAAACGGATGGAACGGCAGGAAGTTAACCGGCAACGGAATGCCGTCGGGCTTGTACATGCTGTAAAATCCTTCGGTAGCGTACTGCGGGTCGTGCGGCTCATGCGAGGCCATATAGATGAACAGTGGCTTCTTTCCAGCATGCTCCTTAATGAAGGCGATGATGTTGTCGGCATTGCCCTCGGCGTTCTTGCCGTCCAGATGCTGGTCGAAATCCACGTCCATCTTGGTGGGGTTGTTGCCAAACTTCCCACTACGAATCGACGCGAACCCGGCTGCCTTGACCGTCTGCGCCAGCGTCGGTGTGGTGCGGTTTTGGCGCAGATAACTCACGCCGGTCTGGATCATCGTCCGGCTCGGCATGCACACGGCGCCGGAATTGGAGCCGAGCACATACGTGTTGCGGAAAATGAATCCGTTGGCGCACAGCTTGTCGAGGTTCGGCGTCTTGACTATCGGATGACCGAGCACGCCAAGGCAGTCCGGCCGCAAATCATCGGCGAGCAGGAATACAACGTTGCATTTCGGGGATGGTGGCGCATCAGCGGCATACAGGCACGAAACTCCAGCCAGGATGACGAGGAACAGGTGTTTTATCACGGTCATTTCAAGAAATCCTTTCAATTCTAGGGTTGAGTGAACGTGGTCGGCTCTCTATTATTGCTTTCATGAGTGTCTATCTTTCAGATATTTATGGGATTTGCACCTGGTTACGACTATACTTCGTATAAACATCAAACGCGGGACGGAATGTGCCAGTGGCTCCATCATACAGACCAAATTGATCCGTGTTTTTTGGATTCGACTCCAAAACCCAAGCCATGACCGCTTCAGGGCATATGGATTTGTTCCAGAAACGTTTGCAACATCCTTCAAAATAGGCTTTCTGCGATTCCACGTTGGCATTGGGGTTTTTCGGGTTGTCGCTCGGCTTCCAAGGGGAACCGAATTCCGTAATCCAGAATGCTTTCCCGGCTTGGCGGCAGCGCTCGGCAGCTTCAGCCATGATAGGCCACGAAAGAGTCGGACGCGGGTCTGCGGTCGGTTTGGCCAATTCCACAGCGTTATCATCATTTGGATCCAGGTAAATGTTCTGGCCGATGATATCGAGCGCGCTCAGCATCCGCTGCGCATCAAACCGACGCCCGGGATTGTGACTCCACGGATTGAATCCGCCGCAAAACCGGACCGCCACCCGTCTTCCCGGTGCCTTTTCTCGCACGATGCGGGCAGCCGCTTCGATGACGCTCTGAATCTGATCCACGTCAGCATTCCAGTAAGCGGGCTTTCGCCAATCCGGCGAGAACGGTTCATTCAACACCGACACAGAGTCAATCGCCTGACACTCCTTCATTTCGCTGACGACACCGGCGATATACGCCAGATATCGTTCCCTCACCGGCTTGGAGCGCGCAATCATGATGAGGCTGCGTATGCCGGGCGCGCCGTCATCCTGTTTATACTGGGCAACCCACTTCGGACAGGAATAATTGTCTTCCATGAAGAGCGTATGAAAATCCAGCATCGCCTTGAATCCATACGTCTGTGCCTTACCATAAATGCGTTTCATCGCCGCCAGGATCTTTGGATCAAGCGAACCTTCCTTCCGTTCCATGGTGGCCCAGGTTACGCGCAGGCTGATGCGTGTGATCCCGCGTTTTTTAAGCTCAGCAAATAATCGATCAAGCGGTTCATCCTGAAATTGAGGATTCTCAAAAGTCGCTTCTTCTTTTAAGGCCCATC
>JBAXCC010000119.1:0-10955 GCA_037141675.1 bacterium
CGGATATCGTGGTCGCCTCCGCGACAAAATATATCGGCGGACATGGTACGTCCATCGGCGGGGTGATTATTGAAAAAGGAACATTCCCCTTCAACAATGGAAAGTTCCCGGAGTTCACCACGCCAGATCCCGGTTATCACGGGCTTGTCTACTGGGATGCGTTGGGGAGCAGTTGTCTCTGTACGAAGATTCGCATCTCCCTGATGCGTGATATCGGGTTTACGCTCAGTCCATTCAACGCACGGGATTTCCTGTTGGGCTTGGAGACCCTCCCCTTGCGTCAGGCTCGGCATTGCGAAAATGCCTTGGCGGTCGCACGCTTTCTTTCAAAGCATCCCCAGGTGGCATGGGTGAATTACCCTGGGCTTGAAACAGCGCCGACACACACCTTGGCCAAGAAGTATCTGAAGAACGGCTTCGGTGGCATTGTGGGCTTCGGGATCAAAGGTGGATTGGAAGCTGGCATCACGTTCGTGAACAGCCTTAAGCTCTTCTCTCACTTGGCGAACATCGGAGATGCTAAGAGCTTGGTGATCCATCCGGCCTCCACGACGCATCAACAATTGACTGAGGCGGAGCAGCACGCGACAGGCGTGACGCAGGATTTCATCCGCCTCTCCATCGGACTGGAGGATATTGCGGATATCGTCGCTGATCTCGAGCAGGCGCTTGCATAGGAGGGATGTGGTTGATGCTCTACGAATCGTTCACCGATTTTATTGGGAATACGCCCCTGCTTCAGTTGGGCAACTTCCATCCTGCGATCTTTGCAAAGCAGGAATCGCGTAACCCGGCCCATTCAATCAAGGACCGTATCGCGCTGGCGATGCTTCTCGATGCGGAGAGCCGGGGTCTTTTGAAGCCAGGCGTGACGATCATCGAGGCTACGAGTGGTAATACGGGCATCGGACTTGCCGCGATAGGCGCTAGTAAGGGCTACAAGGTGATGCTCTCCATGCCTGAGACCATGAGCATCGAGCGGCGTAAAGTCTTGGCTTCATTGGGCGCGGAACTCATCCTGACGCCGGGTACGGAGGGCATGAAGGGCGCAGTTGCTCGGGCTGAGGCGCTCGTGGCTGAAAATCAAGGGTGCTATTTCATGCCTCAGCAATTTAAAAATCCAGCCAACCCTAACATGCATTACAAAACAACCGGACCTGAAATCTGGAAGGACATGAGCGGAAAAGTGGATGTCTTTGTCGCAGGCGTTGGCACGGGCGGGACAATCACCGGTGCAGGTCGTTTCCTGCGTGAACAAAACCCGGGCATTGAAATCATTGCTGTAGAGCCCGATGAAAGTCCTGTCATTTCCCAATTGTTAGTCGGGGAACCTCTGAAGCCGAGTCCGCACAAGATTCAAGGCATTGGCGCAGGGTTCATCCCTGACACGTTGGATGTTAAACTGCTCTCCCGCGTGATTCGCGTGAAGAGCGCGGATGCGATTGAGATGTCCCAGCGCATGGGACGCGATGCTGGGTTGCTGGTCGGCTTCTCTGCAGGCGCGAACGTCTGGGCAGCATTGCAAATCGCCTCCAATCCCGTTTATGCGGGCAAGCAGATCGTCACGATTCTACCCGATGGAAGTGAACGCTATTTAAGTATGATTAATCCCTGAGAACAAGGAAACAAGATATGAAACTATCGACCATGGGGCGTTATGGCCTCCGAATCCTGATGGACATCGCAGAGCATCAGAAAGACGGCGCCGTTACGCTCCAGTCCATTGCAGAGCGCCAGGAGCTTTCACAAAAATATTTGTGGCATGTGATTACCCCCATGAAAAATACGGGGATTATCAGTGTTACTCGAGGAGCGAGCGGGGGGTATCGCCTCGCCCGCGCCCCCAAGGATATCTCGTTACTTGACATCCTGACCGCCGTCGAAGGCAAGCTCTGCCTAGTGCCCTGCGTGCATTCGGCAACGAGTTGCAAACGTGCAAAGCATTGCGCGGCAAAAAAGGCTTGGGAAACCGTCAATGACGCCATCTGCAAGACCCTCAAAGCCATGACGCTTGAAACGATCAGGCAGTCGTCATAAGGAGTGCGCTATGGGCACAGTTACGATTAATGGAGTTGAGCGTCTGTTAGGCGATGCAAAGACACTTGCTGAGCTTTTTGAAGCGCTCGGTGTCCAGTCTCATAAGAAGGCCGTCGAGAAGAACGGCGAGATTATTCCTTCTACTTCATGGGCTTCCACATCGCTACAATCTGGTGACACCCTTGAAATCATCCAGTTTGTCGGCGGCGGTTAAGGCCTTCTTCCGAGGGCGGAAAAATATGAACAAGCAAAACTTGACCAGCTCGGATCCAACATCTTTGATGGAGCTGTTAGCCAGCGAGGACGGCATGATTCGCCAGGAAGCAAGGAAGTCCTTGGTGGTTCTGGCCAAGCCCGCTGTTCCTTTTCTCGTTCAGGCATTGCAAAATTCCAAGGTGGACCAACTGCGCTGGGAAGCAGCCAAAGCGCTCGCGACAATCGGTGATAAAGGTGATGCGATATCCATACCGACTTTGGTGGATGCACTCGAAGACCGCGACTCCGGCGTGACATGGCTTGCTGCCGAAGCATTGAGGAAGTTTAAAAAAGCCGCCTGGCACCCCTTATTAAGCAAGTTGATAAAAGATGGTTTGGAGTCTATTTCGTTTCGCCAGGGCGTGCACCATGTTTTTTCGCACCAGAAAGAAGATGGATTCAACGATTTGCTCGCAACGTTAACCAAGGCTTTGGCAAATGACACAGTTCAGGAAGCATCGATAGTAGCTGCTCATGAAATCCTCAAGCGAATGAGTGAGCAATCAGCGATTGGGGCTGAAAGCGAGCCGAGGCTAGGTTCCGAGTAGGGTCTCGAGGATCGTATAGGCTGCCCGAGGTTGAGCCAACTGTTTCATGCGATCCCGCATACTGGCAAGGCGTTGCGGCTCTCGCAACAGAAGGTCCACCTTGTACGGAAGCGTGACGACATCTGTCGGGCTCACGGCCACGCCCTCCTCAAGCATGCTTGCGGCATTGATCTCTTCCTGTCCGGGGATCGGGTTTAGGAGGATCATGGGTAGGCCGCTCGCCATCGTTTCCGAAATCGTAAGTCCGCCAGGCTTGCCGATAAAAAGGTCGGCGATCGTCATCCACTCGTGCATCTCGGAGGTGTAGGGCAGCGCCCTAAACGTCAGATGCGCCGGCGCGGCTTCCGTAGCGTGCACAACTTCGGACAGGAGCTCCTCGTTCTTTCCGCACAGGGCCACGATTTGCGCGGGCATTTCCATCTGCATGAGTGCCCGAATGGCCACGATGCTCGATTCCATGCCGAATGTCCCCGCAGAGAGAAGAACAACGGGCACGGAGGGGTCGACGTCGAGTTTTTTTCGAAGCGCCTGTTGATCCATGCTCTGCGAAAACATCGGATGAATCGGAATGCCCGAAACGGTGATGCGATCATCCGGAAACCCAATCTGGCGCAGGTAATAGGCCGATTCATCCGTGGGAACAAAATAGTGTTCAAACTGATGGCACAACCACATGGCATGGACATGTAAATCGGTCACGACAACGGCATGCCGCGTGGATAATTGCTCGTGTTGCAGCATATAGGAGACGATATCGGAGGCCAGGAAGTGCGTGCAGATCGTTATGTCGGGGTTCTCGGCTTTCAGGCACTCCATGAGCGGCTGCATTTGGAACCGTTCCATGGTGACGCGAAACGTTTCGCCCTTCCACGGCGTATCGCTTTTGTCGTACCACCATCCCCACAGCGAAGGGGTTTTGCTGACCATCTGCTTGTACAGGTCCGCATAGACCTCTCCGAGAAGGGCCGACCCATACTCCAGCACGTCGATGTGCTTCACCGAAGCGATGCCTGGAAAGTTCGCAGCGGCAGCCTCCAGCGCTTCGCCTGCGCGTGTGTGTCCGCTTCCGGAACTGGCCGAGAGAATCACAAGTTTGGATCCTCGGTTCGTGGGTGTCATCGCAATGGCATCGGGGGTCGAAGCCTGCTGCTGGGTTGTGTCATTGTTCATAAGTGTCTCCTTTCAGACTCCAAAGACCGTTGTGACGGCCTGGGGCGCATATTTCTCGACTATTTCCTTCGTGACCGCGTTCTTCTGCGCGATTTCAGAGTACAGATACGCACTGCGGCGGGGCGCGCGCATGAGATCCGGGTCGTCGTGTTGAACGGCGACAAGACCAAACCGCTTCGAAAACCCTTCCCGCCACTCGAAATTATCCAAGAATGACCAGTGGAAGTAACCGACTATCGGGATTCCTTCCTGAAGAGCCCGGTGAACCTGTGCAAGATGCTCGACAATGTAACACGGCCGCTGTTCATCCGTATCGTCTGCGATGCCGTTCTCGGTGATGAGGATCGGTTTCCCGAATCGTTCCCATACGGAGCGGATCGTGCGATATAAACCCTCCGGATAGATCTGCCAACCCATCTGGGTCACCTTTATTCCCTCTGGCGCCTGTGTGTCGTCGATCCAGTACTGACCGCGTTTTCGCCAGTCAGCTTTCAGGGACGCCCGTGTGTAGTAGTTGATACCGCAATAGTCGTAGGAGTTTTGGATGCCGGGAATGGCGGGCCCGCCATGAATCCAGTGCGGTTTGCCGGTTTGAATGGTATAATCCCACCCCACAGAAGCTAGGCGTTTGGAGAGGAAGACAGCGAAGCGTTCGTACCAACCCGCAAGCCCCGGCGAGTTCCAGGGCTCAATCCAGGGATACGCCATGGCGACACCCACCTTTGACGGGGTTCCATCCGGTGCCAGCGGATGCAGCTTGTGGATCAGGTGGTAGGTTTCCGCATGAGCACGAAGCAATGATCTGGATACGGCTCGATACGCCCTGATCGAATGACGCTGCGGCGGAAAGTGGCCCAGGAGATTGCCCATGACCGCCGGCACCATCGGCTCGTTCAACGTCACCCAGTAATCGGGGAAAACTCCCAACTCCTCGATAACGAATGTCGCGTAACGCAGGAATTGTTTCACCGTGTCAGGATTCAGCCAGTCGCCCTGATCTGCGACCCAGTGCGGTAGCACCCAGTGGTGCAGGGTGAGGCATATCTTGAATCCGTGATTACGAAGGGATTGAAGGATGCGGCGATAATGTTCGATCGCGTCACGGTCGAAATGGTCCTTCTGCGGTTCGACGCGCGCCCATTCGATGCCCAGTCGGAACCCCTTGTAAGCCAGTTTCGCCATGAGGGCATGATCCTCTTCGTGGCGGTTCCAGTAATCCATGGCGCGGCCCGAGACGGTCCTGTCCACAATCAACCCCTTCTGTTCCCAGGCCCACCAGTCGGAAAATGTGTTGCCACCCTCTACCTGGTGGCCTCCGGTTGATGTGCCCCAGATGAAGTGGTCCGGAAAGTTTAGGCTGTCTCTAAGCAAAGTGAGTCCTCCCTTGTCGGCGGCTTTACTGGAATGATGGAATATGGGAATGTTGGAATGATGTGAAATCCGAATACCGGCTGAGGGAGGGGTACGCGGTTACGTGACTTAGACAAGCAGACGCTTATCCCTCCCGCTGGTATCTTCTTCCAGTATTCCAACATTCCAATATTCCTCTCCAAAGTTACCCTAGCGTTTGTTCCCTTCCGGCGATTGCCGGACCGGGCAACGAGCCAACTCTTTTGATCGTTAGAATATTACGTTGAGAAGCGTCCTTTTGCCATGGGGTGTAACCCTACGGCGGTCTTCCTCCCAACACGAGAACGTAGGGGTATAAACTCATTAAATACTAGTGTTGCGCTTATAGGAATCTCATGATTCAACCTTATACTACAAGTGTGTCAAAGTCTAGGCCTGTGCGCTTCGACCGGGGGGCACTTATCGTGAATATTACGGGGATTGCCATTCAGGCGATCAGGTTGAGGAGGAAGAAACAATGAACTTGCGTGAAATCTGGACGGAAGTAGAGGCGGTTAGGTTAACGGCGTCGATGCACGATGTCCTCGACTGGTTCCGCCATCATCGCGAGTGGGCTTTTATGCCGGTTGTTGACGAAGAGAACCGCGTGCTGGGCGTGATACGAGAATTCGATTTGAAGAACCACGCCTATGCTCAGTTCGGTCGCGACCTTATCAAACGGCAACCTCTGAATGATTTTGTAAGACCATCGCTGGCGCTGTCCGTGGACGTGACGGAGAAAGAACTTCTGGATTCGTCTGCTCAAAACCCGAACCCGGATGGCATTGTTCTGACCGAGCGCGGAAAATACCGGGCCGTCCTTCAGATGCGTGCGGTATTACGTCTGTTTGAACAACGGCATCTCGAAAGCGAGATCCGGTTGGTACAGGTGCAGAAGATGGAGGCTATCGGCACATTGGCGGGCGGCATCGCGCACGATTTGAACAACATCCTTACACCTATTCTGGGCTATTCCGAGCTCATGAGCCTGTTGCTGAGGCAAGGCGAACCCATCGAACAGGACGATGTCGACCAGATCATCGTGAGCGCCAAACGCGCCAGAGACTTGGTGAGACAGATTCTGGCGTTCAGCCGTCATCAGAAAAGCGAACGCTGTTGCGTACGCCTCAGTCGTGTGATCAAAGAAGCGTTGCCGCTTGTCCGAGCCTCATTGCCTGCCACCATTGACATCGAGATGCGCTTGGACGCGGAGGAAGACGAGGTGATGGTGAACCCCGACGAGATGCACAGGGTCTTGCTGAATCTTTGCACCAATGCCTTTCATGCCATGCGCGAACGTGGCGGACACCTGCTGATTACGCTGGGGCACCATCAGGGGCCCGTGCTCGGCTGGTCGATGCATGACGAACTCCTGCTGGGCGACTATGTGCGCCTCTCTGTCACGGACACAGGTGTCGGCATCAAATCCGACCTGTTGCCGCGCATCTTTGAACCGTTCTTCACGACGGAGCGTCAAGGCGAGGGTACTGGCCTCGGCTTGCCAATCGTGCATGGAATCGTGTCGCGTAGCAAAGGCGTGATTTCGGTCGAAAGCGTCATTGGGCAGGGATCCTCCTTCCATATCTATCTGCCGCGTTTGGCGCGGACAGAGCAAGGTGACGCGGGTCTGGCGACGAAGTTGGCGAACGAGCAATTCAGCATCACTCGCTCCGACGGGATGCCGCTTACGATCCTTTTCGTGGACGACGAGTTCGCCGTCACGCGGTTGGCTGGACAAATCCTCCCGAACTACGGTATTAATGTCGTGACAGAGAACGATAGCTGCAAGGCATTGGCGATGTTTAGCGAGCGAGCAGCAGATTTCGACTTGCTTGTGACAGACCAGATCATGCCGGGGCTCTCCGGTGTAATGCTGACGCGGGAAGTACTGAAGATTAAGCCTGAGCTGCCTGTCATTCTCTGCACCGGTTACAGTGAGGAGGCATCTCCCGAACAGGCCAAAGAGATGGGTGTTGCTGAGTATGTGCTCAAGCCACCCGACTTCCAAATGATGGCTGGAATGATCCGGCGTTTGGTCACCGCCGCAAAGAGCAGGCGAGGGGATGAATCGGTGCTTGAAATTATCGGACAATAGGGTTAGTCTATACTTCTACTGAGTGGAGGTTAGGACAAGATGAAAATTAATTCCAAAGAGTTCCGGGTGAAGCCGGAAAAAAAGGTCAATCTCGAAAAGCATCCGACGCGCGTGAAGCCTTATTACAACTCGAAAAAGGAATATCACAAACGCTTGGCCGAGCAGGTCGATACGTTGAGTTCGCTGCAATGCCTTCATTATGCGTCTAACAAGTCTGCGCTGCTTTTGATTTTTCAGGGGATGGACGGCGCCGGCAAAGACGGCATCATCCGGCATGTCATGTCCGGGGTCAATCCTCAGGGTTGCCAGGTGTTCAGTTTCAAGCAGCCGAGCGCAGAGGAGTTGCAGCACGATTTTCTATGGCGCACAACCCACCGTCTGCCGGAGCGCGGACGGATCGGTATCTTCAACCGTTCCTACTACGAGGAGGTGCTTGTCGTCCGCGTGCATCCCGAAATTCTCCGCAACGAAGGGTTTCAGGAAGAGGCGCTCGATGACAAGACCCTGTGGAAAGACCGGTACCGTTCCATCGCGGACTTGGAGGAGCATCTCCACCGCAACGGTACGAGGATCGTCAAATTTTTTCTCCATCTGTCGAAGGAGGAGCAGAGGAAACGCTTTCTCACGCGCATTGACGAGCCGAACAAAAACTGGAAATTCAGTTCCGCAGATATTCAAGAGAGGCAATACTGGAAGCAGTACATGGAGGCGTATGAGGATTGCCTGACCGCGACTAGCACCTCTCACGCGCCTTGGTATGTCATCCCAGCCGACGACAAGGACAATGCCCGGCTGATCGTTTCCCATATCATCCTCGACGTGCTCAACGACTTGAAGATGTCCTATCCTCAGGTCACTGAGAAACGGCGCCAGGAACTGATAGAGATCCGCAACCAGCTCTAACGGCATGACCTGCAAAACGGAATTGTAATATGGCAGGAATATGCTATCTTAATGAACAAACGTAATAAGGGCATGGAGACGGAACTATGGCGAATGAAACCATTCTGATTGTCGAAGATGATGCCGATATCCGAGAGTTGGTCCGTTACAATATGGAGAGGGAAGGCTACAAGGTTGCACTCTGCTCGTCATCGGAGCAGGCGAAGACATGGATTGCGAAAAAGATTCCAGATTTGATCCTGCTTGATTTGATGTTGCCTGGAACGGACGGATTCTCCTTCTGCCGCGAATTGAGGAAGACGGAGCGCACGGCGCAAATCCCTGTCATCATGGTTACCGCTCGCGTTGAGGATGCGGATATTGTGGCAGGATTAGAGGTAGGGGCTGACGATTATGTCACCAAACCCTTTAGTGCTCGCGTGCTGGTGGCACGTGTGAAGACGGCGCTACGGCGAAATAAAACCGATCCGTCAGATGAGGCAAATATTTTGGTCCGGGGTCCCTTTGAGATTGATCGCGGGCACCATATTGCGAAGGTAAAAGGCAAGACTGTTACGTTGACGGTCGGCGAATTCAAGGCCCTTGATTTGTTTATGCGCCGGCCGGGTGTTGTTTTCTCACGTTATCAAATTGTGGATGCCATTCACGATGGCGAACATGCCTCTACGGATCGCGCGGTTGATGTGTTGATTGTCGGGTTGCGCAAGAAGCTGGGGTCGTGCAGTGACTGGATCGAAACGATCCGGGGTGTCGGATACTGCATGAGGACACCATGAAGAACAGGGCATTATTTTTGCAGTTCTTCGGGGTGCAGATATTGATTCTGCTGGGTGCGATCGGTTTTGTCGCAGGTTACACATGGTTCTCTATGCGAGAGGCATTTTATCGGCAATGGTACAGAGAGCTTGAGACGCAGTCGCACTTGCTCGCGGTCTTGTTACCAGATACTCAAGGGGAAATGAGCCAGCCAGTAGTGGATCAATTTTTCAAGCGTATTGCCGGGATGGATGGACATCGGTTCACGCTGATCCGGCCAGATGGCAAAGTGATCGCCGACACTGAGGTGGATGTCACGAAACTAGGTCTGCATAATGATCGCCCAGAGGTTCGCGACGCATTGGAAAAGGGCAGGGGACGGCAAAAACGCTATAGTGCCAGCCTCGATAAGCAGATGCTCTACCTCGCGCAGCGCATTCCCTTAGAGGGACCAGCAAAGGCTATCATCCGTGTGGCTGTCCCCGAGCGCATGTTGTTGCGCGAATTCTCGGTTTCCAACCACATGATCATTGTCATCGCCATCGTTGTCTTTATGGCTGCTCTGACCATGAGCTATTTGATGTCTCTGCGCACGATCGGTCCTGTTTCTGACATACAGAAAGGGGTGCAGCAATTGGGGCATGGTGATTTTTCCTTCCGTCTGGCTATCCCGCCTGTACCGCACTTGGCGACGCTTGCACGGTCCATCAATCACATGGCGGAGCAGATTGAAAAACTCTCGACCATCCGGCAGGATTTTGTCGCCAACGTCTCCCACGAATTGCGAACGCCTGTGACCTCCATCAAAGGGTTTGCGGAGACACTTTTGGACGGCGCGAAGGATTCTCCTGCTGATTGCGAGCGCTTTCTAGGTATCATTATGCGTCAGGCTAATCAGCTCGAATCCATCATACACGATTTGCTGGAGCTTTCACGCATGGAACAGAATTCTGTGCAGAACCTCGAAAAAAATCCAGCCGGACTCGAGGAGATCATCACGAATGCGACTACCCTTTGTCAGAGCCGTGCGGAGGCCAAGGGGTTAGTCTTGAGCGTCTCATGTGAACGCGGTCTGACGGCGAACATTCATGCCGGATTGATTGAGCAGGCTTTGCTGAACCTGATCGATAATGCCATTAAGTATGGAGCGACAGCAGAAAAACCGATTATTGATATTTCGGCGTGTTGTGTTCAAGATGGAGTCGAGATGACCGTGAGGGATTATGGAAATGGTATCGAGGCATCGCACGTGGAGCGACTCTTTGAGCGCTTCTATCGCGTCGATAAAGGCCGCAGTCGCGAAATTGGCGGCACAGGCCTAGGGCTTGCTATTGTCAAGCACATCGCCCTTATTCATGGCGGTGCAGTCCGCGTGAAAAGCGAGCAGGGCAAGGGCTCCGCATTTACGATCATCCTTCCGGCCTGAGCGGGCTTGTCTAAAACTTAAGCATTAAGAGTTGGGCGTTGGGCGTTAAGCGTTCAAACTTTTACCTGTCCGCCGTAGCCGTATTCGCGGAGGTGGAACTCTCACCTGTCCACCGTAGCTTTAGCGAAGGTGGAACGTTTAACGTTTAACTCTTAATTTAAGAAGCTACTCCTTCGTTTATTCCCGGGACCCCGAGTGGGGCGCTTACCTATGACTCGGAGTTAGGGTTGTCCAGTTTCAAGTTTCGAGTTTCGTTCCCACTAAACTCACACAAAAATAACACATTCTTCATCATCCCTTAACATTCATCGTGTTTAATATGCGCATCTGAACCAAATAGAGTTCAGGATAAGAAAGGTAAACACGTATGAACAAG
>JBAXCC010000120.1:0-10902 GCA_037141675.1 bacterium
GGTCGTCTCCGAGGCGGAGAGAACCGTTGCCATGCGCACCTTCGCCATGACGTTTATCAGTTTCTGCTCGGGTGGCAGCGGGCTTGGAAGAGGCTCGGCAAAATTCGTGCAAGCCGCCAGAAGTTTGACATCCGAGTCCGTCAGACCCTCCGCATTTCGCCCGCCAAAATCCTTGTCCATCGCGGATGACGTGGCTTCCCAGTACGGATCAGTCGGCGCAGGTGACTTCCCGAACGCGCCAGCCGCTACAAGAACGGCTAAGATCGCCCCGATTCGTTTCATTCTCTTCCCTCTCATTAGATCATGCCCAACATAAATGGAACAGCTCCCAATCTGTGATAAGAGTATTGCAAGATTATTGTGATGGGACAAGACTTATGAATGGGGGTTGCTGCAATCCAGAGAAGTTATAAGACATCAACTTAAGACTCGATCATGAGCACCTAAAGCAGTAAACTGATTTTCTTTAATCGTTTGGAGCATACATCTTATGGCTACTTACTTTGTGGGTCCTCATGTTTCTGCTGGAGGCGGCGTATCACAGGCACCGATCAATGCAAAAGCGCTGAAGGCCTCGGCCTTTGCCCTGTTCGTCAAGAATCAGCGTCAATGGACTGCCGCACCGCTGCCCAAGGCTGAGATTGACACCTTCAAAAAGCAGATGACGGAGGATGGGTATGTCGCGCATCAGGTATTGCCGCATGCGGGCTATTTAATCAACCTGGCCAATCCAGACGATGGCGCGCAGGAGAAGTCCTTCGCTTCGTTGATGGATGAGGCCCATCGCTGTTCCGCGTTGGGGTTGTCGATGATCAACTTTCATCCAGGCAGCCATTTGAGGCTCATTACGCCGCAAGCTGCGTGCGAACGCGTCGCAGGTGCCATCAACCGAGCTCTGAAGGAGATCAAGGATATCTGCTTCGTGGTTGAAAATACAGCAGGCAGCGGCGGCAACATCGGCTCGCGTTTTGAAGATCTGAAGATCATTCTGGAGGGCGTAGATGATCGGTCGCGGGTCGGTTTCTGCATTGACACCTGTCATACGTTTGCGGCGGGATACGACATCTCCACGCGCGACGGTTTCCTGAAGGCCATGGACGCCTTTGATACCTGCGTGGGGATGAAATACCTGCGCGCCATGCATCTGAATGATTCAAAGACCGCGTTAGGTTCACACGTGGACCGGCATGAGTCTCTGGGCAAGGGCCTGCTCGGCATTGAACCCTTCAAGTGCATTATGCGCGATGCGCGCTTTCAGAAGATTCCGCTCGTCCTCGAGACCCCCGATGAAACCATCTGGGCCGAGGAGATCGAACTCCTGCGCAGCTTCTGCTAGAAGCCTTTTTTGCTGATGAAAATATAAGAAGATTTGTCTGGGCGGTTATCCGATCTGCCGTGCTGTATTCAGCGTGAGGCAGACGGGATAACCGCCCTTCTTCTTGCGGTTTTTGCGGTAAAATGCTGTTTTCCAGAAATTGCAACCGAAGCCTAGCTTCCCCAAACTTTGCGCAGGTCGCGCAGGGCAATGCCGAGGGCGACGGGACCGGTGTCCGGGGATGGCTCCATGACGCGGAGGAGATTCGCTGGACCATAGAAGGAAAAGGCATTCCAATCAATGAGTCCATTGCCAGGCAGGAGGTGATCTTCCGTGGGCGGCTTAGCATCGTGAATATGGATGCCGCCTGTGACCGCCAATAGGGACTGGGCAACAGCCAGATGATTTTCGAGTCCTAGAAACTCGCGGACCTGTCCATGCCCCATATCATGCCAGTATTGAAGGAATGGCGTCGAAAAACGGTCTTTGAGCAAAGCCATCTCCTGTGCATCCGGAAACGCTTCGACGGAGGGAAGATTTTCCAGACAGAGGATAATCCCGGCACGTTCAAAACGCGGCAAGAGCGTGTCGAGAGAGAGACAGAAGGCATCAAAGATCTTGCTGACCTGTTTGGCGCGACAGGCCAACACTTTTCCCATCACTTTCTGAAATTTTGGATTCGCCATGTCACGTTCCACTTCCTCTAACGTATCGAGCAACGTGCCGGTCGTATACGATTTAAACCAGGATTGCAACCGCAGACGCCCTGCATGAAGGACCACTGCGCGTGCACCCATGGAGGAAGCAAAATCAAGGGTCTGCCCCAGCACGATCTTTGCCATGGCGCGGTCGTCATCGTCTTCCGAGGCAAGCAAATGGAGTTCCGGATAGCCATGCGGCGCACTCAGCGGGACCGGGCAATAGGCGTGGACGCTATCGACAGCGATCGCACCCGACGCGACGCGACGCTTGATGCCCTCGGCCAACGATTCCGTCGTGTGATACCCCAGTTCAAGCGCATCGAATCCGAGCGAAAGGATTTCATCCACCAGGGCTTCACCTTCCGTATGCCTCCGTGCATTCCAGTTTGTAGAGAGTGAAAAACGCATCAGCCTCCTGAGTTATCAACTAACTGCTTCCCTTTCGGCCCTAAAACCGCTAAGATTGAAGAATTATTCAACAGAATAGACTATGAACCGCTTTCTGTCCATAACGAATCTACTCCTTTGCCTGCTTTTTGCCCTTCACGCGACTGTGATTGCACAGTCCGTCGAGTTGCCTGCTATCCGGCAGAAAGGAGCCTCCCTGGATACGTCCATCGCACAGGAGGCAGACCATGCCATACGTCTTGCGAGGGAATGGTTACGCACGAACCCCCCTGCGACCACACAGACGCAAACCTGCGCACTCGTTCAATTTACACTTGAACCCTCTGAGCCTTTCACCAATCGAGACGTAATGGCTGCGGCTGCCGGACTCTTTGCGCTGACAAATCAGGCTCAATTCTTATTGGCCGCCTGTATCACGAATTATCCCCCCACGCGTTGCGACCCAGAAACATTATGGCTATTGAGCCGGACCATCAACCAATACCACGCTGGCATCTTGTTGCGAAACACGGAAGCCCTTGACTGGCGCAAAGATTTTGCCAATCTCCTTATCAGCTCACAGCGCAGAGATACTTCAGGCGGCGCATACTGGGAAGTAAATCGCTCACCGTGCTCTGACCCCCACCACGATTCTCATGTCCGTTTGATGACCGCGCGCATCCGGGCAACGGCTTATGGCATACTCGCGCTTAAGGAAATCCACGAATGACCACTCCCGAAGAATCCCGTAAACAAGTCCGCTCACTCAATCTCCTGTCCGGCGGACTGGATAGCCAGCTCTCGATCTGCGTCCTGCGCGCACAAGGAATCCATGTGGAAGCCGTTGTCTTTTCGAGTCCGTTTTTCAAAATTGAGGCCGCAAAGAAGGCCGCTGAGAAGCTTGGCGTGAAGCTTCACATCGTACCGTTCATCAAGGACATTGTCAGCCTCGTGGAAGCGCCCAGCCATGGCTTTGGCGGCGCCATGAACCCCTGCATCGACTGCCATGCCCGCATGATTAAGCGAGCCGGGGAGATGATGAACGAGATGGGATTTGATTTTATCGCCACGGGCGAGGTGTTGAATCAGCGTCCCATGTCCCAGACGCGGCGTTCTCTTGAAACAGTCGCACACGATGCTGGACTGAACGGCCTGTTACTCCGTCCGCTCTGCGCGCGCCACCTGGAGCCGACCGTACCTGAAATGGATGGGCGTGTCGACCGAGGCCAGTTGCTTGACCTGAATGGCCGGTCCCGCAAACCCCAGATGGAGTTGGCCAAACAATATGGCCTTGTTGAGTATCCATCGCCTGCAGGCGGATGCCTTCTGACAGAAAAGGGGTTCTGTCGCAAACTCTCCGATTTGAAAACGCACGAAGGGCTGGCGGATGACCGTCTCATCTGGTTATTGCTTTACGGCCGCCACTTCCGGCTACCCAAAGGCTCGAAATGCATTGTCGGGCGTGACGTGCGCGATAATACCGCCATTAAAAAATTGTTCAGGGAAGATGATGTGCTGCTCTATACGGTCAACGTGCCAGGGCCGACAGCCCTGCTCGCACATGGAGCGCACGATGAAGATATCCTTGCCGCCGCGACGATTTGCGCGGCGTACGGCGACCGCGGCACACGTACCGAAGTCCTCGTACGGATCCAATCGCCCTCTGTCACAAAAGAAATAAGCGTTCCCCCGTTGCCCAGGGAACGCCTTCAAGAGTGGATGCTGTAATTCGCCTTAGCCGCCCAACGAATTTTTCAGGAAGAGGAAGAGCAACGCCGCGATCACCAGCAACAGCACGGCTATAATCGAAATCCAAATCTTGTTGCTATTCGTCTTTTTAACAAAAACATCTGCCGGAGCCTTAATCGTCGTTGGCGCATGCATCGGAATCACAATCGAGGTCCGCGAAAGCTTTTGCGTATCGCCACCCCGTGTCTGGGAGATGTCATCGCCATCAATAATGACTGAGACATCCCCGATATGAATCACGTCATTTCTGAACAGTCCCGACACGGTCACGGTTTCGCCGTTAACCCGTGTACCATTTGTGGAGCCCAGATCGCGCAGAACATATCCTGACTCACTCTTATCGATCTCGCAATGGGATCCCGAAACAGAGGGGTCGGAAATAACCAAATCATTCCCGTCACGGCGTCCAATACGTAACACCGGGTGGTCCAGGAAAATCTGCTCGCCTGCCCGCGTCCCTGATATAATTTTAAGAAAAGCCATTTTTTTTACCTGTTCAGTTTAAGAGGAATTCGTATAGCATACTTATATTGACCTCGAATGTCAAATGCGAAAAAACGACAAAATATTCAGCCTTCTTCCTCAAAAGCCCTTGCAGGGCAAGGGACGGTTTAGTAATCTATTCTGTTCATGAAACCAGAAGCATCCTCTGATTTATTTGTTACCAGTTCTTCCCCGCATGCACACATCGGTTCGTCAGTCGAACGCATCATGTGGGATGTTGTTATCGCTCTGGTGCCTGCGATGTTAGCCTCCATCTTTTTTTTCCGTTTAGAGGCCTTGCGTTTGATCGGTGTTTGTGTAGCCACCTGCATGCTCACAGAGTGGGGTTGCCGTAAGCTCATGAAACGGGCGAACACCCTTTCCGACTGGAGCGCCGTTATCACCGGCATCTTGCTGGCCTTTAACCTTCCGCCTTCGCTTCCAACATGGATGGCGGTCGTGGGGTCCATCTTTGCCATCGCTATTGCGAAACAGGTGTTTGGCGGTATCGGATATAACCCCTTCAATCCTGCCCTCGCGGCGCGCACATTTATGCTGATCTCCTTTACGGGCGCGATGACCACATGGAGCAAATCCACATGGCCGCTCCTGTTAAAGGAAGAGTGGATTGACGCCATGACCGTCGCGTCACGTGACGCCATGACAACCGCCACACCGCTTGGAATCATCAAGATGGGTATTAAGGCAGGCGAAGGCTTACCAGGCTTCAGCCCTCAACTGCTCATGGACTTCTTCTTCGGAAACATGAATGGCTGTATCGGTGAAACTTCTGCTCTCGCGCTCCTGATCGGCGCCGCTTATCTGCTTTACCGCAAGGTCATCACGTGGCATATCCCGGTCGCTTATATCCTGACCGTCTTTGTGTATGCATCCGTGTTGCGCCAGTTCTGGCCGCAAGAATCCATTACCCCCTTGGCTCATGTACTCTCCGGCGGACTCTTCCTAGGCGCGCTATTCATGGCGACGGACATGGTGACTACGCCTGTAACCCGCCGCGGGATGCTTATTTTTGGTATTGGATGCGGCGCCATTACGATGCTGATCCGCACGTCTAAGACCGGGGCCTATCCTGAAGGCGTAAGCTTCGCCATCCTTATTATGAATGCCTTTACGCCGCTCATCAATCGCGTGACACGTAACCGTGTCTTTGGAACCGTCAAACAATAAGCGTTGCTTGTGACTACCACAGAAAGACTGCATGGAAGAAATCATACTCGAGCATATCCGAAATTTTTGCATCATTGCACACATTGACCACGGCAAGACCACCTTGTCGGACCGTATCCTTGAGATGACCAAGCAGATTGAATTGCGCCAGATGCGGGAACAGACGCTTGATGCCATGGACCTCGAACGCGAACGTGGCATCACCATCAAGTGTCATCCGGTTTCAATGCTCTACACGGCCAAGAATGGCAAGACCTATCGCTTTAACCTGATTGACACCCCCGGACATGTGGACTTCACCTACGAAGTATCCCGAAGCATGGGTGCGTGCGAAGGCGCAATCCTCGTGGTCGATGCAGCACAGGGCGTCGAAGCCCAGACCGTGGCAAACACTTATCTGGCGGTCGAGAACAACCTCGAAATCGTTCCTGTACTCAACAAGGTTGACATGCCAAGCGCGAAGATTGATGAAACTGCGCGTCAGATCGAAGAGGTCCTGGGCATCCCCATGGATCATCCGCTGCTCATCAGCGCAAAGACCGGCGTGGGTATTTCGGATGTCCTCGAAGCGGTCGTCGAACGCATCCATCCGCCCAGGACACGGCCAGACGCACCTTTGCGAGCCCTCGTCTTCGACTCCGTATTCGACATTTACCGCGGCGTGATTACCTACGTCCGCGTCATGGACGGCAACCTCAAGGCTGGCGATTCCATCCATTTCATGAGCAGCGGCATTACCACGCAGTTGCGTGAAGTCGGCATCTTCAGCCCGGACCAGAAGCCCATCGATGTCCTGGAAGCAGGTAACGTCGGCTATTTGGTCGGCACCATCCGTGATCCCTCTGAAATTAAGATCGGTGACACCGTGACCTCACTCAAGGACGGCGCCACCGAGCGCCTGCCGGGCTTCAAGGAAGTCCACCCCATGGTCTTCAGCGGTGTCTATCCTGTCAGCACGGACGAATATGAAAAGGTTCGCACAGGTCTTGAAAAACTCCATCTGAACGACGCGGCCTTCTCCTTCCACCCGGAAAGCTCCGTCGCACTGGGCTTTGGCTTCCGGTGCGGCTTCCTCGGCCTGTTGCACATGGAAGTGGTCCAGGAACGTCTGCGCCGCGAATTTGATCTGGACATTATCAGCACGCATCCCTCCGTTGTGTACAAGGTCACACTCCACGATGGCTCGGCCATGGAGATTGACAATCCTGTCCATCTGCCAGATGTCACGCGAATCGACCACATTGAAGAGCCCATCATCCGGGCGACCATCATCTGCCCGAGCGAATGCATCGGCGACATGATGCGGATCGTCATGGAGCGCCGCGGCTTCGTGGAGAAGACGGAAAGCCTCGACGGTACACGCGTCATCCTGACCTGCATCATCCCGCTGAACGAAATCCTGATTGACTTCCACGATATGCTCAAGAGCGTCTCGCATGGCTACGCTTCGATGGACTATGAACCGCACGGCTATCAGGAGAGCACCATTGTTAAGATGGACATCCTGTTGAATGGAGAAGTCGTCGATGCCTTCTCCTGTATGGTGCATAAGGACAAGGCCGTCTCGCGCGGTCGTCAAATCTGCAAGGCGCTTGCCGAAGAGATTCCACCCCACATGTTCAAAATTCCGGTACAGGCCGCGCTCGGACGAAACATCATTGCTCGTGAAGATATCCGTGCGTTCCGCAAAGACGTGACCGCAAAATTGTATGGCGGCGATGTGACGCGTAAGCAGAAACTTCTCAAGAAGCAGGCCGCAGGCAAAAAGCGTATGAAGGAATTCGGGCAGGTCCGTGTTCCGCAATCCGCCTTTATCGCCGTGTTAAAGGGAACCGCGGATGACGAATAGGGGTGCAAATTAACCGCGCCCATAAGGAGGGGCGACCTGTAGGTCGTCCAAACAACATGCAATTTTTACAACGCAGAAAAATACGCAAGCAGCTCAAGTCGTTGATGCATCATGCCCGCAGCTATCGGGCCGGCCACGAAGACATCATGAACGCGGGACAACTTGCGTTTTTGGATGAGCATGTCGCCAACGTGGAGTCTGCCGCAAAAGCAGGCGATATCGACACCATGACAAAGGAGGGCGAAGCGTTGGACGCCTGCCTGACCAAACTGAATCCGCCCAAATCTGCTGCCTGGTGGCGTGAAAACTTTGATGTGCTCGTCGTCGCCATCTCCGTGGCCATGGCCTTTCGCGCCTATTTCTATCAGCCCTTTAAAATTCCGACCGGCTCCATGCAACCCACATTGTACGGCATCCATTCGGAGCCGTGTCCGGCAACCGATGCGACGCTCATGGACAAACAACCTCTTAAGTTTGCAAAATGGCTCATTACCGGCGAGTCCTTTAAAATCATCCGCTCAGAATCGCGCGGAACTGTCAGGATCGAAAGCAGTGACGCGAGCCGCAAGCCTGGCTATTCGCCCGTCATCGTGGCGGGCAATGCTTACTACGTCCCGAACGACGTCGTTGAATATGGCGGGGTCGGCCTCAAGGGCGGCGTCAGGAACGGTCAGAACGTAAAGCAAGGCGACATCTTGTGGTCCGGCGTTATTCGTTCCGGGGACTTCCTCTTCGTCAATCGCTGGAAATGGAACTTCTGTCATCCGCAGCGCGGCGAGATCATGGTCTTTTCCACCTCCGGCATCCCCATGCTCCAGCAGGGAACGCACTATATCAAGCGCATGACCGGTTTGCCAGGCGACACCCTGCAAATCAAGGCGCCCAATCTGCTCGTCAACGGCGTGGCGGTTACCGAACCCGAGCGCATCGGCAAAATTTCACGCCGGGAAAAGATCGGTGACTGGGCGCCGGCTTATTCCGGATTCAACCCCAGCGGGGTTTTGCGCTTCAGTTTTCCAGGCAAAACATTAGCTACGGAAAACGACACGGTTACACTTGATTCCAGCCACTACTATGCCATGGGCGATAACAGTTTTAACAGCTTTGACAGCCGTTATTGGGGCCCAGTACCTGAACGTAATTTGCTCGGCCCTGCCTCGGTTGTTCATTGGCCCTTTACCTCCCCGCGCTGGGGCTGGATTAAGTGAGAATAAAAGAGTGGAATATTGGAATGTTGGAAGAGTGGCAGTTGGCGGTACCCCAAGTCCCAGGTCCACTGCCCCAAGTCTTCTAGCCCCATCATTCCTTGTAGAGCGACAATAAGGAGCATTGATTATGAACGAATCAGTTGAACGTCAGCGGATGGATGCAGATATCGTATGTGTAGGGTTCGGACCTGCCTCAGCGGGATTTCTCACGACCTTGACACGCGCCATGATGAACCCCGATGGCACGCCCGCCTTTGAGAGCAAAGTCATGCCCGGCATGCCGTTGCAAGTGCTCTGCTATGAACGCGCCGACGACATCGGCTTTGGTGTCTCCGGCATTGTCTCGTCGGCACGTTCCATCAAGGCCTCTTTCCCGGAACTCGACCTTGCCAAGGAGATTCCTAACGCGACAACTGCGGATACCGAGCACGTCGTCTATCTTCACGACCCGATCGGCGCCAGCCGGCGCGGTGCCAGCACAAAGTTTGTCGATGGCATCTTCAAGTGCGGCAGCTTCGCCATGAAGAAGGGTCCCCATGCTGTCGAGCTGCCCTGGATACCGCCATTCCTCAAGAAGCATCACGGTCTCGTCACCTCCATGGGTTCCTTCATGTCCTGGGTTGGCGGACAGATCATGGGTTCAGGCCTTGCTCAAATCTGGCCGGGCACCCCTGTCAGTGCACCGATTCTGGAGGGCGACAAGGTCCTCGGCGTCCGCCTGGCAGACCAGGGAGTGGACAAGAAGGGCAATCCTGATCCCGCAGCTTATATGCCGGGCATGGATGTCCATGCGCGTCTCACCGTAGTCAGCGACGGACCTGTTGGCGCTGTCGGCCGTAAGCTTGATCAGCATTTCGGCTTGCCTGCTGGCAATCATCAGCATGACTGGGCCGTCGGCATGAAGGCCGTTGTTGAACTCCCGGAGTCCTGCACGCTCAAGCCCGGTACGGTCATTCATACGCTGGGTTATCCTGAGCCGGAAATTTTCGGGTTCATGTATATCTACCCGGACCGCACTGCCTCGCTGGGCATCTTCGTGCCCTCCTGGTTCGACTCCCCGATCCGCACAAGCTATCGTTATTTGCAGCACTGGATGCAGCACCCTTACATCTGGCAGCACATCCAAGGTGGCACACTCCGTTCCTGGGGCGCGAAGTCCTTGCAGGAGTCTGGCGTGCGCGGCGAACCCTTCCTGGTCGGCGACGGTTTTGCGCGCATCGGCGAAGGCTCGGGAACGACAAACGTGCTGACCAACTCTGGCGTGGATGAAGCCTGGCGCAGCGGCGTATTGCTGGCAGAGGGCGTGATTGAAATTCTGAAGCGCGATGGCGACTTCAGTAAGGGCGCCTTGACCGCCGCGTATGAACAGCGCCGCCGCAATGACACGCTCAACAAAGAGATTCAGGCTGCCAAGAAAGCGCGTGACGGCTTCCAGAAGAACTTCATGCTCGGCATGATGGGCACAGGCATGACCGGCATGACCAACGGTGCGATCAATCTGGCCATGGGCGACTCACTGCCCCCCTCGAAGATCATCAAGCCGATGTCCAGCGTCTGCGGTCCGAAAATCTCCGCGGAACAGCTCAAGCAGGTCACCGAAGAGTGCGCGAAGTCCAAGCAACCCTTGCACGATGCGCTCATGGATCTGGCAGGCTGGCCAGCCATTCCCTTTGACGGCACGCTTCTCATGTCGCATCAGGACGTCCTCTTCAAGGGCGGCAAGGTGCAGGCCATGGGCGGCTTTGCAGACCATGTGACCTTTGCAGATCCGAAACTCTGCGCCACCTGTACCGAACGCACCTGCATTGAGATTTGTTCCGCACAGGCGCTCATGCCCGGCGAAGAGGGCAACACGCCTGACTTCGACCGCGAAAAGTGCATCCACTGCGGCGCCTGCATCTGGAGCTGCTCACGTGCACTGCCGACCGATTCCAAACGTGCCAACGTCGAATTCGGTGCCGGCTCCGGCGGCCTCCACTCGAACGAGAACTAGCAGTACGGGTAGGCGATCGCCTACCCCTT
>JBAXCC010000121.1:0-10853 GCA_037141675.1 bacterium
GTGGCGCTAACGGCGGTGCAGAAGAGAGGGGCCGTGACGGTGCGCGGAGTCCGGGGCCGGGGGCTGGGGCGATGACGGGGAGGCGCAGGCGTGGTCATGGCAGGGAAGCTGTATCCGGCGACCGCACCAGGGCCGCGCATCCGCCTCCTCCGGCGCGCTCCGGCCAACGGAACGGACTGTAGCGGAGAAACGGGCTCTCTCGGTTGCACCGACGCCATGTCAACGCGGGCGTTTACGGGGAATCGAGTCCGGTGGGATGACGGGGCTGTGTCATGACGAAGGACGGGCGAGGGAGGCCAGATAGATATCTGCCGCCCTCGCCGCGGACGCAGTCAGGGCGCGGCGCTGGCATCCTGTTCCGGACTCCCCGTAAACGCCCGCAATCACATCAGAAAGGAGCCGTGCTAACAACTCTGAATTGCACCCCAATCCACTAGGTACATTTTGTCCGTGCACAACAGGGCCGAACGTGGCATACTGAAACCCAATTAAACCCTTTATGATTCCAAAAGAGAGCCTTATGACCTTTACTGAAATTGGTGTGCCGGATGATCTCGTCGCGGCCTTGGCGAAACAGACGATCACAGAACCAATGCCTATCCAGACCGTGGCCTATCCGGTGTTGTCAGGGGGCAAGGACGCCTATTTGTGCGCCGAGACAGGCACGGGAAAGACCCTGGCCTATTTAGTGCCGCTATTTGGACGGCTCGACCTGTCGCTAGCAGCGACGCAGCTCGTGGTGATCGCGCCGACGCATGAGCTCGTGTTGCAGATCCAGCGCCAGTGCATCGAATTGGCTAAAAACGCCAACCGGCCTCTCCGTACGCTGGCGCTGGTCGGAGGCACACTGATTGACCGGCAAGTCGAAAAACTTAAAACCAAGCCGCATGTGGTGGTGGGCTCTCCAGGCCGCATCCGCGAGCTGATCCAGCTCCGTAAGCTTAAGGCGCATCTGATCAAGTGCGTCGTGATCGACGAGGCCGACCGGCTGCTGGCCGATGAAAGCGCGCAGATGATTCGCGATCTCCTGCACGTGATGCCGCGTGACCGCCAGTTGGTCTTTGTCTCTGCTACGGAACAGCCGCAGAGCGCGGCTACGATTGCCGTGCTCTCGCCTAATCTTGTTATGCTTCGAACCGTTGGTGCGTCGATCAACCCCAACATAGAACACTTAGGGTTAGTCTGCGAGGAACGTGATAAGGCCGATGTACTGCGCAGCCTGGTGCATGCGCTCTCATCTGAACGTGTTATGGTTTTTGTCCATCGCACAGAGACTGCGGAAAACGTGGCAGCCAAGCTGGCACATCACAAGATCAATGTCGCGCAACTGCATGCTGCGGTCACAAAGCAGGACCGTCAGCAGGCGATGGAAAGTTTCCGAAGCGGCCGCGCCAACGTGCTGATCGCCTCGGATGTGGCGGCGCGCGGACTTGATATTCCTGATGTGACGCATGTCATCAATCTCGATGTGCCGACCCTTAGCAAGGCTTACCTGCATCGCGTGGGCCGTACAGCCCGCGCCGCAGCCTCAGGCGTGGCGATCTCCTTCTTTACTGAGAATGAGACACAGCTGGCCCGCCGCTTCGAGCAAGAGCTGGGCATCACCATTCACCGCGTCCGCCTGCGCGAAGGACGGCTGTTCAGGATGTAACGAGAGGGCTGCGGCAGGTGGCTTGTCTATTACTTCAATAGAATTGCCTTATTGCGTGATTGCCTTATTGCCTTATTTTTTGAACACTGCGGCTCACCGAGACGGTTCGCCCTACCCGCTTCGCATGAGCAATCTGTCTGATCCGAAGGAGGTAGGGCGAACCGTCTCGGTGAGCCGCTGATTCCTTTCGCGTTTTTCGGATGCTAAAAAGGTTCCCCTTCGTTTATTGCCGCTCTATCGCTAACGCTCATCGCTCTGGCAAGCAAGCCATAAGCGAGCGTTCGGACATCGTGTATACACTCGTCCTCTGCGCGTGCTTATTCCCGGGGCCTCACTGCAAACTGCTACTGCCGACTGCCGCTGTGCCGCCCCGGTCGGTGGATTTACAGCTCTTCGTGCGGACTGCTGACAACAAGGTTGTTGGGCAGGATGACGTTGAAGTAGTAGACCTTCGTTCCTTCCGGTAACACGCCGCGAATGGACGATCCGGTAGCATCGACTTGCGCAGGGATCGTCTCCCACTTCCGTGCCTTCCATGCGCCTTTTGCGCACGTATAATTGAGCTCGCCCTTTAGTGGCTGCGGCTGCTTCATGCGGATTGTGGCAGAGACCTCCTGTCCGTTGCGCGTCGGAGCGGAGACCTCAGGCAAGGGAGATTTATTGTTCACGATACTCTCCGCAAAGGCCAATATCTCGGCAGGATTTTCTCCTGCGCCGCCGTGACCGTGCGGCATGCGCACGCGCAAGCAGAGGGTCGAAGGAGGCTTTACGAGCAAATAACTTTTCTTCAGCGCATCCATCGGGAAGGCGAAGTCATTGCTGCCCGTGACCCATAAGAAGGGCATGGTCGCCATGGGAAGATAGAGAGACGGATCCCAATGCGTATTCCAGAATTTCTGCGCCTGCGCATCCTCTTTCTTGATGCCATACAGCGGGCATTCATAAATATACCCGCACCCATACACTGGGACTGCGAATTTAAAGCGCGTGTCAAGCGGTGCGACAATGCACGTCAGATAACCGCCCCACGAGATGCCGGTCACGCCGATGCGTTCGGGGTCGACCTCTTTGAAGCTGCGAAGCAGGGAGTGCCCCTTAATGACAGCGGCAACGGCCTGGTAGCTCCATTGGTCGTTAAAGGCCCATGACGTCTGGTTCCACCCGCCCCACCCCGCCGGGCCGCCCCAAGGGGAACGCGGATGGTTGTTGTAGCCGTTGCCGGTGATGGCGCCGCAGGTGTCCATGGCGATGGCGGCATAGCCCCGGCTGTTCCAGAGTCTCACCCATTGCCAGAAGGCAGATCCGCCCCCGCCGTGGATCAGCACCATGGCCGGCACCCTGCTCGTACAATTCGACGGGAAACCGTAATAGGCAAAGACGCGCGTGGTCACGCCTGTATACATTACGCTCTCATAGAAACAGGCCTTCACACCGTTCGTGTAATACGCAGGAGCATCATAACATTTCGGCGCTTGAAATAGCTCGCTCATATTCCATGGGACAGCGCCCTGGCTTGTGACGGCAAAAAAGACGAGAAGCAAAATTATTTTCATGAACGGGTTCCTTTTATTAAGGGATGATGATACACGGTCCGATGTTTCACTCCAAGCTGTTTTTTTGTTTAGTGCTTCACGAAAACTAGCGCTCCACCGGGGATTTAACAGCCGGGATTAAACTTGAAAGCCTTGCCGTTACTTCGTATACTTTATCTTTTATCACAAGGAGTTCTTTCTTGACGAGGTCGGGCGGGGGGGAGTCGTATGGAGCCCTGGGAAATAGGATATGCAACCTGAAAAAGTATATGTGATTGATTTAGATGTGCGGACGGATCGAAGGAAGGCATTTCAGGAGCAGAAGGCATTGTGGCAAGAGACGTTCGGTTGTCGGCCAATTAGATTTTCTGCTGTTGCAGGTCTGGAACTTCCCGGATATGGGGTTGAGCCATGGTTCAGAGACCGCATTAAAGAGCGCCGCAAGCGCTCCTGGGCAGGAAAGGCGGGATGCATTTTGTCACATCGCGCGGTGATACAGGACGCATATCGTTCGGATGCCAAGACGGTTCTGATTGCCGAGGATGATGCTTTGTTGACACGCGAAGCCGCTCAAATATGGGCGAAGACGGTCTCTGGGTGGATTGGGCAACTCCCAGAAGACTGGGCGGCGGTCTATCTCTGTTCATGCACGCCACAGCAACCTGTGCAAGTTGCCGCACGCACAGAGGAAGTCCGGCTGTTGGAGGTTTCTGGCGCCTCGAACACGGTTGCGTACCTTTTGAATGGGCGGGTGTTTGCAGCCCTGCTTGCCGAACTTCCAGAACAACAATCCATCTGGCCTTGGGTGGCCCGCCATAAGGCGATTGACCGCTGGTACTCCCGGAACCTGAACAGGTTTGGCCGCATCTATGTCTGCTCCCCGTCGATTGTCCTTCAGCAGCAGATTGGCCCGTCGGACATCGCGGTGACGACAGACTCTGTCGAACTTTTCGACTATGAGCATCGCGACATTTATCTTGTGGCAGGAAAGGGTTCCTTCAATTTGCTTTACAGGCTTGTTCAGATCAAAAACCGTGTTGGCAAATGGGGTTCGCTCATGAGATTGATGGTCAAACGCGCAAGAGGACTTTAAAATGGCAACGTGTTCGCATAAAGGAGGGACATGTCACATTTTGCCTTAACATGCGACCCAGATCCGATGCGTCGCGGGCAGTTTGTGTCTGCCGCCCGAGATGTGTTGGCGCTCCTGCCTGGAAGGGAGGTTCAGTCTGCAGAAGTCGGGTGTCTGGCCGTGGTCTGGTCTTATGGAAAGAACACACCACTCAGTGTCGAGTCATCTCCGAATGCGTTCAGCCTTTTGTTGGGTTATGCGTTGACTGAGGCTGGAGAACGGCTGAGCGCTAGTCGTATTCTTGAGTTGTGGAAGGCCGGCAATCATGAACTCGATACCTTGGACGGGTATTTTCTGGGGGTGGGCTGTAACTCGGATAACGCGTTGTCTGTGATATGCGACCCGCTGGGACTCTTCCCCGTCTTTTATAGCGTGAGGGGGGATGTGCTGGTTGTCGGGTCGAGTCCAGCCTGCTGTTTAGCACATCCCGCATGCCCAGCCTCCTTGGATGTGCGCGGGTTGGCGGGCATCCTGTTGATCAATGGCCTTATGGAAGGACGCACACTGGTCCAGGGCGTAACCCATCTTAAATTTGGACATTATCTGGAGTGGGATCCGGGACACGGCGTCCGTGAGCGTGAAATCTTTCGGTTACAGCGCGTGGACACATGGCGTAATCTGTCGCGCGAGGCTGTTCTTGAATATAGTGAAGAGCTGATGCGCAAGAGCATCCAGCGTCATTGCCCGCCAGGGCAAGAGACTGCCCTGCTCTTGTCTGGCGGCCTTGACTCTCGTGTGATGGCGGCGTTTTTGAGCGATGAAAAAATTTCCTACAAACCGTTTACATGGGGGCGGCCCGATGATTTTGAAATGCGTGCTGCACAGGCTGTGGCGGATAAGCTTGGATTGTCCCTGACTGTGGATGACTATGAGCCCGCCCCTGAGGCGCTTGTCAAACTCACCCGGCAGACCGCACAGTGGAGTGCCGTGCCAGGCGGATCTGGCGGATTTGGAGAAAAGCCGGAAAGCGATTCGAAATTGGCAGTCACGGCACCCTTTTTCTGGTCGGGCTTTGTGTTTGACCTGACATTGGGCGGGTTGTGCATGCCGCCTGTTCCTTCTAAGTCCCAGCCACCAATCGGTTTTGAGGCCGCTCTTTTTCAGTGTGAAAATAAATGGGGAATCGAGCCTGATGTGATCAAACGATTGATGCGTCCTGTCCTGGCGGAAGCGGATGTGGATGCCCTTGTTGCAGAATGGAAAGAGACGCACCTCCTTCCAGAATTTTCGGAAAGGCAAAAAGGCTTCTTCTCGTTTCTTCTTGTGCGGGCAAGATACCATCTTGGTTCGGAGTTGCATCGGTTGAGCACCCAGTCTTGGCCTTTGTTGCCGTTTTTGGAACGTCAGCAACTTCAGTTTCTGTTTAATATTGAAGACGCTCATCTCGAGAAGAGACGCTTGGAGATGAACCTGCTCCGAAAGGTGAACATGCATCTGCTGGACGCTCCTTTTGATACTAATTCGTTCCGTTTTGGTCGCTTACAGGCCAAGAAATCCAATGAGTATGCGTCGTGGGGCCTGAAGGTAAAGGATCGTCTGATGAGTCATGCCCTCAAGTGGTATTGGATTGTCTGGAAGCGATCAGACCCTCGTCGTTACTATCGGCTGTATGACCTTAATGCGCCCCAGTGGCACGCGGTACGGGAAGCGTTAGAGCCCCTCCGTGTGAGGGCGTCTGGGTTGTTTGATCCTTGCGAGCTTCAGTCATTCTTGCCTTTCTGCGATATTCCCTTCCATCATGATAAGCCTTTTGCAGAAGGAAAATCATGCAAAAATGTGATGGGCCTTTTGTTTTGGCTCCAACAACATCCACAGGCCTTCCCGCAAGAAAAGAATTAAGATGCACATTCAGATTCATGACTATCTCCGCGAATTGGCCGCCGATCAGGACATTGTCTATTGTCCGAATGGCGGTAATGCCGGTGACGCAATGATCGCAAGCGCCACCTACGATCTCTTTGCGGAGACAGGGGTCTCCTTTTCACTGTTTGATCCGGAACATTTCGATCCAAAAGGAAAAACCCTGATTTATGGAGGAGGGGGAAACTTGATCCCGCTCTATCAGTCGGCACATAAGTTTATCGAACGCTATCATCGCGCTGTTCGGCGGCTGATTGTCCTTCCGCATACCATACAGGGGCACGAGGACCTGCTGGCGGATCTGGGTACGAATGTTGACCTGTTGACGCGGGAGGCCGTCTCCTATGACTACGTCAAACGGGTAACGTCAGGGCCGCGTGTGTTTCTGGCCGATGATCTAGCACTCAGTTTATCCTCAGCCGCCTATCTTGGACAACAGGAAGGATGGCTTCGGATGATCTGCAGACAGGAGAACAGCGTCTATCGCAAAGCGAAATGGAGCGTGATCCTAGCACGCGAGTACTGCAGACGAAGGTGCGCGCCTGCCTCAAGCGAGGTGCTCCGTGCGTTTCGGATCGATAAGGAGCGCACGCGGAACACGCTGCCCCGGGGGAACGTCGATGTTTCCCGTCTGTTGAAGTGCAAGAACCTTTCGCCCCTGCAGGCGGCCTGCACGACACAGATGCTGCTCCGCTTTATCAACAACTATCAGGAAGTACAGACCGACCGACTCCATGTTGCGATTGCCGCAGCGTTGCTGGGTAAGCAGGTCAAGATGTATGCCAACAGCACTTACAAATGCGAGGCAGTCTACCAGTGTTCACTCGCCGGACGTTTCCCTCAGATCCAGTGGATGGGAGGCGAAAATGAATTTCAGGCTTGAAAGGAACAATAAATGAACGACGCCCCTCTGGTCATCCAAAATATTCGGCTGACGAGCGAAAAGGGTGTTTCGCGCATTGCTGCCGATGTAGATGGAGTGCCGGTCTGGTATGAATCCTCCGATGTTGAGATGCAACGGCGGGGAGAAATTTTCGCATGCGCCTTCCTGTTGCCGGCCATGAAGAGGGGGTCGGGTCTGCGTATCGAAGGCATATCGCTTTCACCCCTTTGGCTGGCGAATGCAAAACGTCTGATGAAGATTTTTAGTGAGTGGTGGGGGTATGCGCCGGTTGAAATTTTCTGCGACAGCGCAGGCCCGACAGACGAGACGCTCTCTAATCAGCACACAGGGCTCTTTTTTAGCGGCGGCGTGGATTCCTTCTATTCCCTGTTGACTTCGGAAGAGCGGATCGATGACCTTGTGTTTGTGCATGGTTTTGACAGTGCGCTTGCAGATCAGACGCGTTTGGAGGATGCGCGCCAGCACCTGTCCCAAATTGCTGCAGGCACAGGACGCCGGCTTATTTTGCTGAAAACAAATCTCCGGGAACATCCGTTGATTCGCGAGATGGACTGGCTCAAGATATTTGGTGGCGCATTGGCTTCAGCGGCCTATACAGTGCCAGGCATCCAGCGAATGATGATCTCCTCCTCGTATGCGGTGGGTTTTTTGATCCCGTGTGGTTCCCATCCCGATACCGATCCGCTTTGGTCAAACGAGCAGCTCGCATTTATCCATTATGGTACGAACGCTCGACGTATCGACAAGCTGAAAGCCATTGCGGATCATCCGTTGGTGATGCGCCATTTGCGCGTGTGCTGGAAGCATGCAGGCCGGCCTAATAATTGCTGCCGGTGTGAAAAGTGTATGAGGACTATGCTGCTACTTGAAGCCCTTGGCAAATTGACCCTGTTTGATGCCTTCCCTTCGCGACGAGGGCTAGTCTGGCATGCATGGCAAGTTTCCAGCGTTCCGCCTGGTCTTTTTCAGAGTTATCATGCTTGGATCATGATGTGTCCGCGCTGGCAGACGCGACTTGCGATGCGCATCATGCTGTCGCGTAGTTGGCTCCGCAACCAGAAGAAGGCGATGTTCAGTCGTGTGAGGAACAACAGATGAACGCTTCCCCGTTGCTCATCCAGAATAGTCGACTGTCGAGCGAAGACGGCGTGTCGCGCATTGCTGCCGATGTGGACGGAATGACGGTCTGGTATGAATCCTCCGATGTTGAGATGCAACAGCGGGGAGAAATCTTCGCATGCGCCTTCCTGCTGCCGGCGATGAAGAGCGGGAGGGGGCTGCGTATCGAAGGCGTATCGATTTCACCCCTTTGGTTAGCAAATGCAAAACGTCTGATGAAAATTTTTAGTGAGTGGTGGGGCTATACGACAGTTGAGATTTCCTGCGACAGCGCCTGCCCTGTAGTCGAGACGATTGCGGCTCCGCACACAGGACTCTTTTTTACGGGTGGCGTCGATTCTTTCTACTCCCTGTTATTCCCGAAAGAGCAGATTGACGACCTTGTTTATGTGCATGGCTTTGACGTCGGAGTGAACGATCAGAAACGGTTCGAAGATACGCGCCTGCATCTGGCCCAGGTTGCAACAGATACAGGCCGTCGGTTAATCCTGTTGAAAACGAACCTCCGAGAACATCCGCTGATTCGTGAGATGGATTGGACGAAGGCACATGGCGGTGCATTGGCTTCAGCGGGCTATACATTGCCTGGAATTGGCCGAATGATTATCTCTGCTTCTGATTCTGGTCGTTTAATTGTTCCCATGGGCACGCATCCTGAGACCGATCCACTTTGGTCGAACAACCAACTGGTTCTTGTGCATCAAGGCACGGAGGCGAGCCGGATCGCCAAATTGGAAGTCATTGCGGATCATCCGCTGGTGATGCGCCATCTACGTGTTTGCTGGAAGAATGCGGGCCGGACGAGTAATTGCTGCCGATGCGAAAAGTGCATTCGGACCATGTTGATCCTCGACTCTCTGGGTAAATTGACCTCGTTTGAAGCTTTCCCCTCTCGCCGCGGGTTGTTTTGGCGTGCCTGTCAGATATCAAGCATTACCCCGAGTTCTATGCGGGGATATCGTAGTCGGCTCGTGACGTGTCCGCGCTGGCAAACGCGACTTGCGATGCGCATCATGATGTCGCGCAGTTGGCTCCGCAACCAGAAGAAGGCGATTCTCAAGCGTCTCATTGAATAGAGGAATGTTATTGTGCTATAGTGTACCTTAAAATGAATGGGGGGATTATGATGAAGATTATGAGGTTTATGGTTCTTTGTTTGCTCGCAAGCGTGTGTTATGGCTATCGGCCACCCATTGACCAGCAGGCCAAGGTGACGCTGAGTATTTCGGAGTTCCCGGACACCAGCGATAAAGCCGGCGTCAAGTTGCGCAAGGTGCCTGCGGAGAACCCTGTGGAGTTTACCGTCACCCTGAAGAACGACCGAGCCGATAAGATCAAGGGCGTCCTGCACGTTTGGTTGAATGACGACTGGAAGGTCGAGGGTAGCGACACGCTCGAGGTCCTGATGGATCCCGGACAGCAGCGGGCTCTCCCCTTTAAAGCCATTGCCTCTCCGCGTGTTCTCGCTGCCTTGTATCCAGTTCATGCACAGATGACATTAAAGCTGGACGGCCAAGAGGTCGTCCTCCACCCCATCGCGCTTTTCGAAGCGCAGGTGAAGAAGGAGAAGGTACATGCGGGTGCTCCTTTGCAAGAGCTGATTGCGCGCGATGGCGTGTCGCGTCTGGATGCGCTGGCCGGCCGCACGTTTTATCGCCAGAAGGAGAAGACCGTTGAGTTAGGAGTCTATTATTCCAGTAGCGATCCGGCGAGCGGAGCGCATCACTCGCGCGGTGCTCAAACGCGGGGTGGCATTTCACGTCCAGGGTTTAATATCCACCCGCCCTATCGGAACGGTCCCGGGGTCGTGTGGACCGATTACACGGTCTCGCTCCCGGCGAATAAGCCGGCGTCACTGGCGTTCTATACCGCGATCCGTGATTCGGCTCCCTCTGAGCCGAAGAGTGACGGTGTCGAATTTAAGGTTGTTGTGGTTGACGCGTCGGGTGTTGAGAAAGAGGTGTTCACCCGCTTCAGCGATTCAAAGGCTTGGGAAGCGGCGCGGGTTGATCTCTGCGCCTACGCAGGTCAACGCGTGACCCTGCGCATCTGGTCAGGACCTGGCCCGAAGAACGATACCACCTGCGACTCCTGCTTCTGGGGCGATGTCGTGCTCGTCGTGGGCACGCTGCCCAAGCTGCCCACGGAAGCGCAATGGCAGACGCGCGAACAGGCGGCTATCGCGCGTGCCAAACAGGTCATATACCAAAGCACGACTAGCAAGGGTGCCTTCCTGTTGGTGGTGAACGGTCAGCCCTTTGGCGCTGCACTTGAACTGGGCGAGCAGGGGATCACCGATGGCGTGCTGGCCTTCTCTGATGGGACGCGCGCCTTGACTTATCGCGGATTTCAGTGCGAGGTGGATGGCTTGAACGTGGGCGGTGTCGAGAACGGACAGCCTGTGCTGCAGGTGAAGAAATCAAAGACATGGGGCGGAGCTGAAGAGGTCGTGCATGAGGTGTCGCGCCACTCCGGCATGCTGACGGTGCGGACGAAGATCAGTGCTGAGCAAGGCGTCTTGAAGATCGCCTGGGATATGCCGGGTGCAAAAAGGGATGACCGCGGAACGCCCCGCTTTACGCGCTTGGCTCTGGGGCCCTGCAATGAAAAGGTCTGGCGCGTCTATGCGGGCTTTGGAAATGTGATTGAAAATCC